>CAYTEH010000022.1:0-24272 GCA_964436765.1 uncultured Candidatus Peribacteria bacterium | reverse complement strand
TTCCGGACATCGTCATCTATTTCCTCTGCAAGGCGCGCGGCATTCCCGTGCTCTACTTCGACATCACCGTCTTCCCGGATATCTCCGTCCCCGGCCACGACGTGCGGAAAGCAGGTCCGGCCATCGAGAAGCGGTACCATGAGTTGCTGTCAGCTCGCGACGAGCGGCCCATCGAACTGGGCGAACCTTTCGCATCCTACGAGAAGGCGTTGGTCTCCGAGGAGGGGAAGCCGCCCCCGCTCGAGTCAGTCCGGCTTCCCACGTACTGGCGGAACATCAAGGAGCTTCTCTGGAGCCGCCCCGCGCGCTTCCTCGGCCATGCCGTCCGGTACGCCACCCCTGCCGGGTGGGTGCGCGCGGGCGAGGCTGTACGCAGGTGGCGGTTCATTCGAGAGACAGATGCCTTCTATGCGGCCCACGCGGAGGTTCCGGATCTCACGCAGCCCTTCGTGTACGTGCCGCTCCACTATCAGCCGGAGGCGGCCACAGTCCCCATGGGAGGCGTCTTCGCCGACCAGATCCTCATGGTCCGCATGCTGAGCGCGCTGCTGCCGGACGGCGTGTTTCTCTACGTGAAGGAACATCCCCATCGAAGCAGCTGGCTCAACCGCAGCCCCGACTACTACCGGGATTTTCTCGAGCTCCGGAAGGTCAGGCTGATTCCTCCCCATTTCAGTACTTTTCAGCTCCGCGAGCACTGCAAGGCGGTGGCCACCATTACGGGCTCTGCGGGGTTCGAGGCGCTCTTCCGCGGCAAGCCAGTGTTTCTGTTCGGCTCCTGCTATTACCAGTACGCCAAGGGAGTCTTCCCCATCCGGTCCGTGGAAGACTGCAAGCGCGCCGTCCATGCCGTCTTCGAGCAGCGCGAAGCCCCCTCGCAGGAAACCACGCACTTGTATCTGAAGGCCATGCAAGACACATGTGTGCCGGGCGTGCCGGACCCGTGGTATTTGAAGATCACCAAATTCTCCGAGGAGCACCACACCAAGGCTATGGCCGAGGGGATCGACCGGGAACTGACAGCCATGCTTTCGGCGATCGCGACGGTCGCATCCTGAGCAGTCACCCTGTTACACTCTTGACCTCATGGCTTCCAAGCATACTGTTCTGGCTCTCATCCCCGCGCGCGGCGGCAGCAAGGGCGTGCCCCGGAAGAATATCCTGACCATCGCCGGCCTGCCCCTCATTGCCTGGACCATCCGGGCGGCCAAGGCGTCCGGCGTATGCGGGCACATCGTCGTCTCCACGGACGACACGGAGATCGCAGACATCGCGCGGCGCGAGGGGGCGGAGGTCCCTTTCTTGCGTCCCGCTCGCATCGCACGGGACGACACGCCGGATTATCCGGTCTTCGCGCATGCCGTCGAATGGTTTGCAAAGCACGAGGGCGTCGCGCCCAAGATCGTTCTCTGGTTGCGGCCCACATCGCCCCTCCGGACCGCCACGCATATCAAGGAAGCGCTGCGACTCCTGACCTCGACAAAAGCCGATGCCGTCCGATCCGTCTGCGCCGTGGAGCAGCATCCGTCGTGGATGAAGACCATCGACGGGAAGAAGCAGCTGCATCCGCTCATCCCTGGCCATGACGAGAGGTCCTTTCCTCGACGCCAGACGCTCAAGCCGGTGTACCTGCTCTCGGGACTCGTTGACGTCGTTCGCGTCTCTTCCGCACTCAAGAACGGAGCGCTCTTCGCCGGAGACGTGCGCGGCTACGTCGCGGATCCCGCAGTCAGCCGGGAGCTGGATGCCCCGGGTGATATCCCCGTGCTCGAGCGCGCGCTGCAGGAATCGGGCGTGGATCCCTCTGGCCTCAGTATCGATCCCCTGCAACCGGCGAATGCTGCGGAGTTGTCGGCCCTCATTCTGGGGGATTCCAAAACATATCGGCAGCACTTCACACCGTTTCCATTTGGCAAGGCTTCGCTTTCCAAGCACCTCTCACGTGCGCGGAAAGACTGTTACTGGGGTATCCGCGTCGGCGGCAAGCTCGCGTGTCTCTTCATGCTCCGCGGCTTCGACGACGGCTACGAGCGGCCGTCCTTCGGGGTCTATGTGGGCGAGCGTTTCGCTGGGCTGGGGCTTGCGAGCCTTGCGCTGCAGTATGCGCTCTCATGGTGCCGGGCGCGCGGCGTCCGCTCGGTCATGCTCAAGGTTCACCCGGAGAACGCCGCCGCCAGTCATGTGTACCAGCGCGCGGGATTTGTCTTCGAAGAAGTCTGCGACCGGACCGGGCATCACGTTTTCACCAAGGTCTTCCGTTCCTAACATGACGACCGTCTACGCATCCACCGCCACGCTCCGGGGCAAGCAGCCACTCCACGAACGCATCGGCCTCTTCCGCGCGCATGGGATCGAGAACATTGAGCTTGGGGACGGCGCGATCGTGACGGGTCCGTTCAATCCCAGCACGCTCCCGGATGGCGGCTGCTACATGATCCACAACTACTTCCCGCAGCCTCCAGACCCCTTTATCCTCAATCTTGCGTCTGCTGATCCCGTTCTTCGCGCGAGAAGCATTACCCTCGTTCGTGACGCCTTGCGGTATACTGCCGCATTGAGGGCTCCGGCCTATACGGTGCACGCCGGATTCATCACCGATCCGGATCTGTCGTTCGTTTTTCCGACATCCACCGAGCCCGATGCCGCCGCACGCGCGCTCAGCCGTTTCGTCGGAAGTATCAAGGAGCTTCTCCCGGACGCCGAGGAGGCCGGAGTGCGGCTCCTCATCGAAAACAACGTGTGCTGGGAGGCTGTACGCGGCACGCTGCTCCTGCAGACCCCCGATGAATTCGCCGAGTTCTTCGGGCACGTGTCGCATCCTCTGCTCGGCATTCTGGTCGACACGGGTCATCTGAACGTCTCCGCGCATACCTTCGGTTTCGACCGACTGGAGTTCCTCCGGAGGCACGCAGATCGCATCGGCGCCTTTCATCTGCATGATAACGACGGCACCGCGGACCAGCATCTGCCCGTGACTCCCCAGAGCTGGGTCGCAAGCGTGCTCCGGAGCGGGCGATTCTCGGGTATCCCGTGGATCGCGGAGGCCAAGTTCTCCAGGATCGAGGACGTTGCCGGGCAGATTGCCTTTCTGAAGGACATCGCGCGCGGCAGCGCTGCCTGAGCTATACTGTTCCCATGTTTTCCCGGGAACAGATCCAGGCTCTCTCGGTGCCGTTGCGTGGCACCATCCGCGAAGCCATGCGGTCCATCGATAAGACCGGCATGGGCGCGGCGCTCCTTGTGACGGACGACGGGTCGTTCGCCGGACTCGTGTCCGACGGCGATCTCCGGCGAGCTCTTCTGAAGGGGCATGGTCTCGATTCGCCGCTCGCGACGGTGGAGCATCCGGCGCCCGTGACCGCCAAAGCCGGGGATCCCCCGGAGTCCATCGTGGCGCGGCTGCGGGAGGGTGTGCGGCTCATTCCATTGCTCGATCGGGATGGACGTATTGTTGACGTCGCTGTGTTTCAGCAGCGGATCGCGCTGCCGGTCGCTTCTCCGTCCCTCGGGGAACGCGAGCTCCAGTACGTGACGGAGAGCGTGGTGAGCGGGTGGATCTCCTCCACGGGACCGTTCGTGAAGCGCTTCGAGGATCTCTTCGCGTCGTTCTGCGGCACGAAGCATGCGGTCGCCACGAGCAACGGCACCACCGCCTTGCATCTCGCCGTGCTTGCGCTCGGCATCGGGGAAGGGGACGAGGTGATCGTGCCCTCGCTCACGTTTATCGCCACCGCGAATGCCGTCCGCTACGCGGGGGCAACACCGGTTTTCGTCGACTGCGACCCGGAAACGTGGACGATGGATATCGAGGGCGTGCGCGCCGCGGCGACACCGAAGACGAAGGCGATCATCCCCGTGCACCTCTACGGGCACCCGTGCGACATGGATCCGCTCCTCGCATTTGCGAAAGAGCGGCGCATCGCCGTGATCGAGGATGCGGCGGAGGCCCACGGAGCGCTCTACAAGGGCAGGCCCGTGGGGAGCATGGGAGACATCGGCATCTTCAGTTTCTATGGGAACAAGATCGTCACGACGGGGGAGGGGGGGATGGTCGTCACAAACGACGACGCGCTCGCGGCCACCATGCGGATTCTGCGCGACCACGGTATGTCCCCGTCCCGCAGGTACTGGCACGAGGTTCTTGGATACAACTATCGCCTTACGAGTCTCCAGGCCGCGGTGGGCGTGGCGCAAATGGAGCGGATCGACGAGATCATCGGGGAGAAGCTCCGCGTCGCGGATCTGTATCAGAAGGGCCTCGCAGGCATCCTGGGTATGCAGCTCCCGGCGTGTGCCTCGTGGGCCAGAAATGTCTACTGGCTCTATAGCGTCGTTATCGATCCACTGCAGTTCGGACGAACCCGTGATGAGCTCATGACGATCCTCAAGGAACGTGGCATCGAAACCCGTCCGTTCTTTCCCCCGTGCCATACGCAGCCCGTGTACGAAACGGGGCAGACGTTCCCGGTGAGCGAGCGGCTCGCCGGGCAGGGGCTGAGTCTGCCGTCCGCGACGTATTTGCAGGACCACGACATCGATCGGATCTGCAAAGAGATTCGATCGCTCCGGCGCTAACGGTCCAGACGGATGAATGCCCACGGCTGCAGGATGTAGCCGTTCCGTTGCATGCCCCCGAGCATCCGGGTCAGGTCTTGGGGCTTCTCCTTCTCCGGCCACTGCTTCTCGTCGAAGGCGGCGGGGTCGAAGTCCCGGTCATCCGTGATGACGCACGAGGCGACGCCGGGGAGCGCCTTGCAAAGGGATTCGACGTATCGCTTGGAGTAGATGTTGAAGTAGTGAAAACGCAGGGGCTCTCCGTCGGCATCGAAAATCGCGTTGTCATGTCCCTCTTCCCATTCGCGCACCTGCTTTATTCGGAAGCTCATGTCTCCCGCGAGCATGCGGATGACGACAGTGCGCTTCGCGCAGCGCCAGAGTTCGGCAATGGCTGGCGCGATCCTTGGAAGGTGTAAGAGGACGTTGCAGCAGGTGACGACGTCGTACGATTGGTCGTCGACCGGTAATCGCTCGATGTCACCGACATGGAAGTCACTGTCGCCATCATCCGCGAAGGCCTTTTTTGCGAGGTCGACATAGTTCTGCGTCGCATCGATGCCCGTGTAGTGGAAGGGGAAGGAGAACGAGCGGCGCAGCGTGCGAAGGTAGTGCCCGGCGCCGCAGCCGACGTCGAGTAGCCGGTCTCCGCGTTGCAGGATCCCGTCGAGCACATGGGCGGTCGCCTTACTGCTCTCCATTTCCTGGGCCTCTCCTACGGCCCGCTGGTACATGACCTGCCCGTAGTCCGGCATGCCGTCCCAGACCCGCCAGCGATCGTCTTTTGCTTTCACCGATGTATGATAGCATACGTCGCTTCCCATGCACTCCGCCCCGCCACCTCTACGGCATGACACGAGTAAGGAGTACGGCCTGCCCACCGACGTACGATTCTGCCGCACCTGTACCATCAGCAACCAGCGGCCCCGTATCACGTTCGATGCGGAGGGGGTTTGCAGTGCCTGCCGATACGCCGAGTTCAAGCACTCGCTCGATTGGAAACAACGCGAGAAGGAACTGAAGGAGCTCTGCGACCGGCACCGAAAAACAGATGGCTCTTTCGACGTCATCGTTCCCGTGAGCGGGGGGAAGGACGGGGCCTTCGTGGCCCATCAGCTGCAGGAAGTCTACGGCATGCATCCGCTGACGGTGACGTGGTCGCCGCTCCTCAGCACCGAGATCGGCGCGAAGAACCTGGAGCACTTTATTGCCGCAGGATTCAATCATGTGCGATTCACGCCGCGCAGGAATGTGAGCCGCGTGCTCGCGAAGCTGGCGTTCCTGCACATGGGGGACCCGTTCCAGCCCTTCATTTACGGCGTCTACAACTACCCGCTGCAGGTGGCCGTACACTACGATATTCCTCTCATTATGTACGGAGAGAACGGGGAAGTGGAGTACGGAGGGGACATGAAGAACGCCTACGTGCCGAACCGTCCGGTCACAGACCAATCCAAGCACTACTTCTCGGGGAAGCCACCGGAGTTCTGGAAAGAGCATGGCATTACGGACGCAGATTTGCGGCCGTACCTCCAGCCGTCCTTCGACCTGATCCGACGGACCGGGGTTGATGTGCACTTCTTCGGGTATTACAAGTTCTGGGACCCACAGGAGAACTTCTACTATGCCTCAAAGAACACGGGCTTCACCACCAATCCCGAGCGCACCGAAGGCACGTACTCCAAGTACGCCAGCCTAGACGACAAGATCGATGGTTTTCACTACTGGCTCGGGTTTCTCAAGTTCGGCATCGGGCGGGCCACGTCCGATTCCGCCCATGAGATCCGGGACGGCAAGATCACGCGTGAAGAGGGCGTGGCGCTCGTCCGTCGCTATGACGGCGAGTTCCCGAAGCGGTACTTCAGGGAATTTCTGGACTACTGCGATATTACAGAGGCACAGTTCTGGGAAGTGGCCGATAGCTGGCGTTCGCCGCACCTGTGGGAGAAGGCGGGCGGCGAATGGACACTGAGGCACCGGGTGTCATGAATCACTCCGCGACCGATCGCACGAAGCTCTCGATGATTGTCAGTCCCTTCGTTGCGCTCTTTTCCGGATGGAACTGACAACCGACGATCTTCCCCCTGCCGATCACCGACGGGAACCGGAGCCCGCCGTACACGGTCTCGGCAAGGACATGCTCCGGGTTCGAGGGTTGCAGAATGTACGAATGAATGAAGTACATCTCGTCCCCTGTGCGCAGCCTCTCTAGGGGCGTGCCTTTCCATCGGTCCGGGGACGGCGGCTCGATGGAGTTCCATCCCATGTGCGGGGTCTTCTCTCCCTGGAGTGGCGGGAAACGGACCACCTTCCCCGGCAGCAGCCCTAATCCCTCGTGCTCGCCAAACTCGAACCCTCGCTCCAAAAGCAGCTGTGCTCCCAGGCAGATGCCCAGGATCGGCTTGCCCTCCTTCGCCGCGCTCCGCACGGGCTCCAGGAGCCCGCGCACCTTCAGTCCTTCCATGCCCGACTGGAACGCGCCCTGTCCCGGAAGCACCAGTGCTGCTGCGTCCCGGATCCCTTCCGGATCCTCGCAGAGCCGTACGTCATCACAGTACCTCCGCAGTCCCTTGAGGGCGCTGTGGATGTTCCCGACGCCGTAATCGACGACCGCGATGCGGGGCATGGTTCAGGGATATTGTCGCACGGGGATGCCGCTCGCCGACAGCTCATTCTTGAGTTGTCCGACCGATGCGTCGCCGTAGTGGAGGATCGAGGCGACCGCCACGGCGTCGGCGTGCCCCTCGCGGACCGCCTGCAGCAGAGATGAGGCGTCCTTCGCGCCGCCGTGGATCACCACCGGGACGTCCGCGAATGTGGTGACGGCCCGGAGCAGCTCCATATCATACCCTTTGTGCGTGCCGTCGGCGTCCACCGAGGTCAGGAGGATCTCGCCCACGCCCAGCTCGAGCGCCTGCCTGATCCACTCTACGGCGTCCCGTCCCGAGTGCTCGCGCCCGCCGTCGGTGTAGGCCTCCCACGTTCCCGTCCCCGAACGCTTGGCCTCCACGGAGAGGACAATGCACTGCGAGCCGAAGTGGCGCACGGCCTCGGAGAGCAGCTCCGGCCTGCGTGTGGCGAAGGTGTTGAGGGCTACCTTGTCCGCCCCCGCGCGCAGGAAGTTGTTGATGTCGCGGAGCGACTGGATCCCCCCGCCCATCGTGAGAGGGATAAAAAGCTCGTTGGCGATGGACTCCATGAGGAGAAAATCCGGACTGCGGCCGTAGAGGCTTGCCACAACGTCCATGACGACGAGCTCGTCAGCGCCCTGTTCGTAATACCTCCGAGCCATGGCCGCGGGCTCACCTACCACCCGCAGGCCCTCCATATGGATGCCCTTCACGACGTGCGGCCCCTTGATGTCCAGGCGCGGGATGACGCGGATCTTCACCGGGACAGTCTATACGTCCTTGCCCCTGTAATTCCATGCCTGTACGGTTGCTGCATGTCATTTTCCTTTGCGCCGGAGGGGCTCTACGTCATCGCCGAAGCCGGCGTGAACCATAACGGGGACATCGGTCTTGCGAAGCGGCTCATCGATGTCGCCGCGGACGCCGGAGCGGACGCCGTGAAGTTCCAGATGTTTGATACTGACGAGATCGCCGCCGAGGGAGCACCGCTTGCGGCCTACCAGGAGCGTAGCGGCGAGAGCAGTCAGAAAGCTATGCTCCGGCGCTTGGAGCTGCCCCGCGACGATTTCCGCCTGCTCAAGGACCACGCCGAAGCCAAAGGCATCGAGTTCATGACGACCCCGTTCGACGCGGAGTCCGCCGAGACGCTTGCGGCGATGGGCGTGCGCATCATCAAGATCCCTTCTGGAGAATTGACGAACATCCCGTTTTTAGAGCGCGTCGCGACGCTCCGAATCCCCGTCATCATTTCCACCGGAATGGCCACGCTTGAGGAAGTGCGCGACGCCGTTGCGCCCTTTTCCTCCCTCTCCGTCCCCTTCGCGCTCCTGCACTGCGTCAGCTCCTATCCGGCCCCTGCCGACCAGATTAACCTGCGCGCGATGGAGACGCTTCGCAGCGCATTCGGCGTCCCTGTGGGCTACTCCGATCACACCGAGGGCATCGAGGTGCCTCTCATGGCCGTCAAATGCGGCGCGTTGATCATCGAGAAGCATTTCACCCTCGATCGCAGCATGACCGGCCCCGACCATGCGGCGTCGCTCGAGCCGGCGGAATTGAAAGAGATGATCCGCAGGATGCGCGATCGGGCGGTCATCGCCTCCGTAAAGATCCCCACGCAGTTCCTTGGCGACGGCGTCAAGCGCTGCCAGCCGTGCGAGGAGAACGTGCGCCTGGTCGGCAGGAGAAGCGTCACGCTCGCACGCGACCTGCCTGCGGGCACGCGACTTCAGACAGACATGCTCGCCATACGGCGGCCCGGCACGGGGATTGCGCCCAAGGAGCTCGCGTCAGTCGTCGGTCGCACTCTCACAGAAGATCTTCCAGCCGGGACGGTACTGGTCTGGAACATGCTGCGGTGACGAAGGGGCTCGGCTTTTGACAGAGTTTTCTGTATGCTTTGTCCGATGTCTTCATACGTCCGTTTCGGCTCCACCCGGCGATTCTTCCCGGGAAAGAAGATCTTCCGCAAGAAGAAGGCGTGGGGGGAGGAGCAGTGGATCGTGAACAAGGAATACTGCGGCAAGAAGCTGCTTCTCAGGAAGAACCACCGCTGTAGCATGCATTCGCACGCCAAGAAGGACGAAGTGTTCTATCTGCAATCGGGAAAAGTGCTCCTGGAGATGGACGGCGAGCGCTACACGCTGCATCCAGGTGATTTCGTGCACGTGCAGACGGGCTTGCCGCACCGGTTCACGGGCTTGGAAGACAGTGAGATCCTGGAGTTCTCCACTACCCACGACGAGGAAGACAGTCACCGTACCGAGCTCTCCGGGCATGTGGAACAGGAGCGCTACATGCGGCAGCAGGACATCATCGGTCGCTACAAGGAGGCCAGGCTGCTCGTGGTGGGCGATGTCATGCTCGATACCTACGTGATCGGCACCGTCGACCGCATTTCTCCCGAGGCACCCATCCCCGTCGTTGTGCACCGCTCCGAGAGGGCGGTGGCGGGGGGCGCCGCGAATGCGGCCATGAACGCCGCCGCACTTGGGGCCCGGGTGACCCTCGTAGGCGTGTGCGGGAAGGACGCAGCAGGCACGCAGCTTGAGTTGCTCCTGAAGAAGGGGAAGGTTCGATCCTCCCTCCTCGCAGACTCCCGCCGATCCACGACCCGCAAGAACCGCATCCTGGCCGAAAGCGGCCAGCAGATCGTCCGGCTCGATTACGAAGAGAGCACCTCGTTACCGGCAGCGCTCCACAGGCGCCTGTTGGATCGGGTGCGAAAGTTGCTTCCCACGCATCAGGCGCTCCTGCTCTCCGATTACGCCAAGGGCGTCTTTGCGCCCGAGACGCTCGCCGCCTGCATCCGGATGGCACATGACGCCGGCGTGCCTGTCATTGTCGATCCTAAACCGCTGGACTCGTCGTACCTGGAAAGCGTGCGCGGAGCGACCATTCTCACCCCCAACCGTCGTGAGGCGCAGATCCTTCTGGGCGGCCCAAAGAAAGACACTGCTGCACGGCTGGCCAAAGCAGTGCAGGGAGCGGTCCTACTCACACTTGGGGCCGAAGGAATGGTGCTTCGACGTGGTGATAGCGAGACTGCGTTTCCCGCGCTCGCGCGTGAGGTGGCCGACGTGTCGGGCGCGGGTGATACCGTGGCGGCCGTCCTTGCCCTGACGCTGGCGGCAGGGGGAACGATGGAAGACGGAGCCGATCTTGCCAACCGGGCCGCGAGCGTTGTTGTCAGCAAGCAGGGCACTGCCACTCTCACGGACCGGGAACTTCTCTCTGTCCTATGAGGACTCTTCTCCTCGACCGCGACGGCGTACTTATCGAGGAGCGGGACTACGACTACGCGCCGGAAAATATCCGTCTGCTGCCGGGAGTCGTCGAGGGGTTGTCGATGCTCAGGGAGTGTTCGTTCTTCGTGGTCAGCAATCAGTCGGGCGTGGCGCGGGGGCTGACGACTATGGACCAGGTGGAAGCGGTGAATGCGGCCCTTCTCGATCTGCTGAAAGCCGGCGGCGTCATGATCGAGGACATCGCTCTCTGTCCTCATCAGCCGTCTGATGGTTGTGCCTGCCGAAAGCCGAAAACCGGGATGTGGACGCAGCTTTCGGAGCGACACGGCTTGAAAGCGGATGAGTGCATCATGGTCGGGAATCGCGGGAGCGACGTCGTGTTCGGCAGGAATATCGGGTGCTTCACAGTGCTCGTCCAAGATGGGCATCCCGTCACGGATCTTCCCGACGTCATCGTGCCGGATCTTCCGACGCTTGCGCGGTTTCTGCTCTGCCGCCGGAAACTGACGCCGCCGGTGATGGGCATTGCCGCCGCCGCGATGTTCGCTGCGGAAGCCCGGAAGAGCGGAAAGCGCATCGTGACCACCAACGGCGCCTTCGACCTCCTGCATCCGGGGCACCGTTTCCTTCTCGAGGAGGCCAAAGCACAAGGAGACGTGCTGATCGTTGGTGTGAATAGCGACGCCTCCGTGCGCGGTTCCAAGGGGCCGGGGCGTCCCGTCGAACTGCAGGACATCCGCGCGCGGAAAGTGGCGGCGTACGCCGATGCTGTCTTCGTGTTCGACGATCCCGATCCGCGACCATGGCTCCCGTCCATCCGCCCCGACATGCACGTGAACGCCGAAACGTACGGCAGGGACTGCATCGAGGCTCCCGTGTTGCGGGAGATCGGCGCAACGCTTGTCCTTGTGCCGGTGCGGAAAGAATTGGGATCAACCTCTGAGATTCTCCGTACGCGGCAGGCATGAACACCGTCCTGTGGTTCCTCTGTACGGCTGTCTGCTCGCCCTGGCTCTTCCTCAGAGCCCGGCTCCGGTCTCGCACGGAACCTCAGAAGATCCTCATCATCCAATGGGCCAAGCTCGGCGACATGGTCTGCACCACTCCCATGTTCCGGGCGGTCAAGGAGAGCCTGCCGGATGCGACGGTGCATCTCCTCTGTCGCCCTGGCAGCGCCGTTGTCGTGGAGCGAAATCGCTTCGTCGACCGCGTCATTCCGTGGAGCGGGCGGCGCTCCCGTCTCGTGCGCATGCTCATGCGCGAGCGGTACGACGCCGTCGTCACCTGCCTGCCGGGGGCGTTCTGGTCCATGGTGGGGCTCTGGTGCGGGGCACGGCATAGAATCAATACTCCGTCGGAGCAGCACGGCCATATCGTGCGGTGGAGTCGGGCCTTCAATACGGAGAATATCCCGTATTGCATCGGTACGAGCGTGGTCGGTCACTACATGGCGTTGCTGCGGCCGCTCGGGGTACGGCCCCTGCCGTACCGGCTCGAGTTCTTTCCGTCCCCTGAGGATCGCAGTTCTGCCGATCGGTGGATGCACGAGCGGGGACTGACGGAGCGGTCATTCGTGCTCTTCAATGTGAGCGCGGGCAACGCGGTGAAGGAATGGCCCGCGGAAAAATTCGCCGAGCTCGCCGATCGGGTTGCGGAGACACATGGCTTATCGGTGGTAGTGTCGACGCTCGATCAGGAGCGCATGCGTGGCATCCTGTGTCTGTGCAGGCATCCGGAGCGGATCATCGACGCGTCATCGCTCTCGCTCGGGCAGGTCGCGTGCCTCTGTGCCAAGACCGCTGCGTTCGCCTCCGTGGATACCGGCCCGATGTTCATTGCTCACGCGATGGGAGCTCCAGTGGCTGTGATCGTCGGAGGGTCCGACATTCGCGAGCAGATTCCGCCGGCGGGGGAGCGCGTCGTGCACGTGCTTCCGCCGCCCGGTTGTACCCCCTGGATGCATGTTTCGCGATCGCCGAGGACGGCCACAGGGGAGCAGCTGCGGTGCGTGCGGGACACTCCGGTTGAGGCTGTGGAGGCGGCGCTTGGCTCTCTCCTATGCGACTGAGCAGATTCCCGTATACTGCCCCCACTCTATGAGCAGCTTCTGGCGCATCTCCAAGGTCTATCCGTACACGAATCTATCGCAAAAGCCCCTGCTGCTGCAGTACGTCTGGCTGCGGCTCTTTCCGAGGCGCGCGTTCCCGGCCATGAGCATCGAGCCGCTTGCTAAGAGCGCCTACAGGCTCTCGGGCAGGCTGGAATTTCTCGTGCGCTACTTCGTTTCCCGCATCGGGTTTGAAGAGCTCTGGACCAAGCAATCGCGGGCGACGAAGGAGGAGATCGAACATTTCTACCAGGAACACGACAAAGATATCTGGCGACAGGCCTACATGAGTATCGGGCACTACGAGTACAAGAAGAAGATCCTCCGGGTCCGCCACCTCGTCCGCGCCGCGGGCGTTGCGAAGAACGATCCCATCCTTGACTACGGCGGAGGCGCAGGAGTGCTTGTCCACTACCTTGCCGCCAAGGGATATACGAGCGTCGACATAGCAGACATCCCCTCCCAGACCCTCGACTTTGTCCGAAAGACCATGGCGGGGACGCTGCGACGCATCATCGCGGTTGATGGCTCCGAGGTATTCCCTGCGGGAGAATATGCCGCGATCATCAGTCTCGATTGTCTGGAACACACCTACGAGCCGCTGACGATCATGCAGCGCCTGCTCACATCACTCCGGCCCGGGGGGCTCTTGGTGCTGAACTTCCCCAAGGAGACCGATTTCTCCCATGCCCATCTGGAACGCGCGCAACGCGATCGTGACGCCGTCTTTGCGCTCATCGATGCGTCGTGCGATACCCTGGTGCCGCAATTCGTGTATCGCAAGCACGCCTGATCCGCGTCAGAGGACTCAGCCCTGATATGCCGGCACTTTCCGGATTTACAATGCCAGATACGTTCTTCCCTGCTTTGTAAGTTCTTCCCCGGGCAGCACCGACTTCAGGTCGTAGATGACGCCCCCGGGCTTCGTCATACTCAGCCACGCCGGCACACTCCATGATGCATATTCCCTGTGCGGGACGAGGTAGGCGATGCCGTCGTAGGGGCCGCCGCCGGGTTCTCCCCACGTGTGCTTCGCCCACGCCACGCCCTCTTTGCCTACCTCGGCATCGTGGACCGAGACGGTGCAGCCGGCCTGTTCCAGCAGCCGCACGACGTCGGATGATTTGCTGTTCCTGGTATCGGGTACGTTCTCTTTGAATGTGAGTCCCAGCACGAGGACGTTCTTGCCCTTGGGGTTCCCGAGAGCCTTGATCATCTCCCCTGCGACGAACGCGGCTATGCCGTCGTTGATGCTGCGGCCGGCCGTGATCAGCTGCGTATCCATGCCCAGCTCCTTCGCCTTCTCCACCAGGTAGTACGGATCCACGCCGATGCAGTGCCCGCCCACGAGCCCCGGCTGGAAATGCAGGAAGTTCCACTTGGTTTTCGCTGCGGCGAGGACATCCTTCGTGGGGATCCCGATACGGTGGCACAGCATCGCGACCTCGTTGATGTAGGCGATGTTGATGTCGCGCTGCGCATTCTCGATCGCCTTCGCCATCTCGGCGACTTTGATGCCGGGTGCGCGGTGGATGCCTCCGCTCGTCACGTCGCCGTACAGCGCGCAGAGGATGTCGGCGGTTTTGTTGTCCTGTCCGGCCACCACCTTCGCGATCTTATCGACGGTATGAAGCTTGTCGCCCGGGTTGATGCGTTCGGGGGAATATCCCAGGAAGAAGTCGGTGCCGCTTTTCAGTCCGGACTCCTTCTCCAGAATCGGGCCGCAGATGTCTTCCGTCACGCCCGGATACACGGTCGATTCGAAGCAGACGATCATGCCCTTCTTCAGTTGCTTGCCCACCGTGTGCGATGCGTTTATGACGGGGGAGAGGTCCGGTTTGTTCCTGTCGTCCACCGGCGTCGGTACCGCGACAATCACGACGTTCGCTTTCGCGATCACCGCAGGGTCGGTGGAGAAGGTCATGGTGGTCTTCTTCAGGTCATCGTCCGATACCTCGTGCGTCCAGTCGTGCCCGCTTTTCAGGCTCAGGACGCGCTTCTCGCTGATATCGAACCCGAGCACGGTATGGCCTTTCTTCGCAAAGGCGTTCGCGAGGGGGAGGCCGACGTAGCCGAGGCCGACGATGGCGATCTTCGTTGATTGCATGGTGATCTTCAGTATAGGGCTAGGGTTAGGGCTAGGGCTAGGGCAAGAAACAGAATCCCAGCCCTAGCCCAAACCCTTCTGTGCGCTCTATACTTACGCCCGTGTCACGCAAGAAAGCCCTCATCACCGGCACCCTTCGACAGGCTCAGGGCGAGAAGTGCATCAATACCTTTCAGATGTATGTCGCGTAAGAAAGCCCTCATCACCGGCATCACGGGCCAGGACGGTTCGTACCTCGCCGAACTGCTGCTGCAGAAGGGCTACGAAGTGCACGGCATCGTCCGCCGCGCGTCCACGTTCAATCGAGGCCGCATCGATCACCTGTTCTCCGACGTCAACACGCCCGACAAGCCCATCGAGCTTCACTACGGTGATCTTGGCGACAGCAGCTCGCTCATGCGCGTCATTGAGGCCGTCCGTCCCGACGAAGTCTATAATCTTGCCGCGCAGAGCCACGTGGGCATCAGCTTCGACACCCCCGAGTACACCGGCGACATCACGGGCCTGGGCACCACGCGCCTGCTCGAGGCGCTCAGGACGAGCGGCCTGCAGGCGAAGTTCTACCAGGCAAGCAGCAGCGAGCTCTACGGCAAGACCACGGGCGGATCGCAGGACGAACAGACGCCGTTCTATCCCCGCAGCCCCTACGCGTGCGCCAAGGCGTACTCGTTCGACCTCACACGCAACTACCGCGAAAGCTACGGGATGTTCGCGGTGAACGGCATCCTCTTTAACCACGAGTCGCCCAGGCGCGGCGAGAACTTCGTCACGCGCAAGATCACCCTGACTATCGCCATGATCCTCGCGGGCAAACAGGAGAAGCTCCGGCTCGGGAACCTGGAGGCCAAGCGCGACTGGGGCTACGCCAAGGAGTACGTGGAGGGCATGTGGATGATGTTGCAGCAGGACACGCCCGACGATTACGTGCTGGCGACAGGCAAAGTCCACTCGGTGCGCGAGTTCCTGGAGTTCTGCCTGAAGCATGCGGGCATCAGCTACCGCCGTGAGGGGCAGGGCCAGGACGAGCACTACGTGGATACGAAGACCGGCAAGGTGATCGTCACCACCGATCCCCACTACTACCGTCCCGCCGAGGTGGATTACCTCTGCGGCAATCCCGCCAAGGCCAAGCGCGTGCTCGGCTGGGAGGCGAAGACCGATGTGGATACACTGGCACTCCTCATGCTCCAGGAGGACTGCAAGGCGCTGGGGGTGGCTCTTCCGGGCTGAATCCGTACAATCCGTCCATGAGCCAGAAGATTGCGATCATCGCAGGCGCCGGCCCGGCGGGCCTCACCGCGGCCTACGAACTCCTCAAGCGGACGGACATCACGCCCGTGGTGTTCGAATCGACCGGTGCCATCGGCGGCATCGCGCAGACGTTCAACTACAAAGGCAACCGCATCGACATCGGCGGGCACCGGTTCTTCAGCAAAAGCGAACGTGTGATGGACTGGTGGTTCAACATCCTCCCGCGTCAGGGCGCCCCGGCGGCGGATACGGCGGAGAAGAAGCATGAGATCGATTACGCGACGGAGGCGATCATCAAGTACCTCTGCCCGGAGTGTATTGAAAGTCCTGAGTCTTCGCTGGGCAGTCCTAAGTCGTTCACAACTCAAGACTCACAACTCAAGACTATCACACGCAAGGCTCCGGATCCCGAAAAAGAAGACCAGGTCATGCTCCAGCGTCCGCGTCTCTCCCGCATCTATTACCGGCGCCATTTCTTCCCGTACCCCATCGGCATCACGCTCCACGTTGCCCGGAGACTCGGGCTCTGGAACACCGCGATGATCGGCTTTTCCTACATCTGGCGGCAAATGTTTCCCATCAAAGACGAGACGTACCTGGATGCCTTTTACCGCAACCGCTTCGGCGACCGGCTCTACAAAACGTTCTTCGAGGCGTACACGGAAAAGGTTTGGGGCGTGCCCTGCCGCGAGATCCGTGCAGATTGGGGCGCGCAACGTGTGAAGGGACTCAGCCTCAAGCGTGCGGTGGCCCATGCCATCAAGGACCTCCTGAGCAGCGATTTCAAGAAGAGGCAGCAGGAGCGCGAGACCAGTCTCATCACCCGGTTCTTCTACCCCAAATTCGGGCCCGGGCAGATGTGGGAAACGGTGGCGGATCAGGTCAAGGCATGCGGCGGGGAAGTCCACATGAAGACACGGGTCTCAGGACTCAAACTCACAGACGGGAAAGTCACGTCCGTGACGGTGGAAGACGTCAAGACGGGGGAGACGCGCGAGGTCGCGTGTGACTACTTCTTCTCCACCATGCCCATCAAGCACCTGTTCGGCATGATGCGCCCGCGTCCGCCAGAAAGCGTCGTGGAAGTCGCGGAGGGCCTCCAGTACCGGGACTTTTTGACCGTTGGTCTCCTGCTCAAAAAGCTTCACGTCCAGGAGAAGGGGAAGAAGCCGCAAGCGGACGTGCCCGATAACTGGATCTATATCCAGGAGGGGGGAGTGCGGGTCGGCCGCGTCCAGATCTTCAACAACTGGAGTCCCTACATGGTGGCCGACCGGCAGAATTCCATCTGGATCGGGCTCGAGTACTTCGTGAACGAGGGAGGGGATTTGTGGGTCAAACCCGACCAGGAACTGATCGACCTCGGTGTCGGTGAAATGGTGAAGATCGGTTTCATCCAGAAAGAAGACCTGCTCGACGCGTGCGTGCTCCGCATGCCCAAGGCCTACCCGGCATACTGGGGCAGCTACACGCAATTAAAAGTCGTCGAAGACTACGTGAACACGATCCCCAATATCTTCCTCGTCGGCCGCAACGGCATGCACCGCTACAACAACCAAGATCACAGCATGCTCACGGCCATGACGGCGGTGGATAACATCGTCGCGGGCCGTACCGACAAATCAAACCTGTGGGAGGTGAACCTCGATATGGTGTATCACGAAGAGAAAAAGTTGTGATAGGAGTATGTCATCCTGAGTAGTTCGTCGGCCTGCCCGGCGTAGCCTTGGCGAAGTCGGGAGGGGGACGTATCGAAGGATTGCCTGCCCTCCGAAGCTCAGCAGAGCGAAGGAGGGTCTATCATGAGGAGAAGAAGAATTGAGGTTTTGTCACCCTGAGCCCGTCGAAGAGTGGAAATGGTGTATCTTGAAGAGAAGAAAGCATGATCAGCGGTTGCGCCGCAGCCATACCGGCTTCTGGAGCCCGGGGATGCTCAATGTCATCCAGTCGCCGGTCCTGCCCATGAGATATTGTCCGTAGTAACCGGATGCGCGCACGCCATCCTCGACGGTTTTGAAGGATACGTCGTTGCGGCTTCCGATCGTCACGGTACCTGCATCATGTATCGGCTGATTATCACCGTCGTAGGGGGTCAGTACCACGTTCCGGTTCTCCATCTCCGTGCATCGGAAGATATGGTTTCCAACCGGCCTGTCCGCTGCGTCGATGAATGGTATCTGTATTTTGTCCACGACAAAATTGAAGAAGCGGGCCTGAAAATCCTTGGTGGGGAATACGGCCGATTGCATACCTGTCTTGATGGGCGAGAAGACGGCGGACCGCGCTGGATCGTACGTGTCATCATTGAGTTCGGCGCGCATCGCTTCGTGCATGCGGGGAAGTCCGGGCAACACACCTTTCTCTTTCGTGTACTGCGTCAGGCATTCCCAGATGCGCCACACGTTCCGTGTACTCATGTGGTCGAGAGCCATATATGCGGCCATGTACATTGCGTGAAACGCATCATGAAAGTGGATCGCCGAGTAGTCCGGCGCGCAGAAGCCGGTCGTGGAGGCGAATGCCGCGTGGTCCCATTCTTTGTCTACGGGCGCTCCTTCCGTACGCTTCCCGTACAGTTCTTTTTCGATCCGCGCGACGAAGGCTTCCCATGGCGCGATATGGTTCGGCTGGATCGCATGCATCGACACGGCGTGCAGCGCCTCATGGCCGGCATACCTTCGGATGGTGTCGAGCCTGGTCGTGAGCACATCGCTCAGGATCATGTGGTCGATGCGCGTTGGCCGGAGGCCGCGTCCGGCCTCAATTCTTCCCGAGGTAAAGAACGTCGTTGCCTTCTCGAACCCCTTTTCACTGGCGTACAGCGGCATGTTAACCCCCCGTTCGAACATCTCCAGCATGTTGGCGGGAGCCATCGCGAAGATGCGTCTGAATTCGTCACGTACACATTCCAGTAGTCCTTCAAGCGCGTTCGACGACATCGTTTCAAAGCCCGACACAACTCCGGGCGTGTTCAGCACGCGCGGGTCCGTTCCGGGCTCGATGCGGATCTCAGGGAGGGCTATGCCCTATTCAATAATAGTACGCTCGTTTGGTCAAATATTCTTCACATACCACTCCACCGCTTTCTTCACGCCTTCGTCGAACGGGACCTTCGGGTCATAACCGAAGGCCTTCTTCGCCTTGGTCACGTCTGCGACGTACCGGATCACCTCGCCGGTGCGCGGTTTGCCCATGACAATCTTTGACGTGCTGCCGGTCAGCCTGATCACGTCCTCGGCCAGCTTCAGGATTGTCGTGCCCTCGCCGTAGGCCAGGTTGTAGGTGTCGTTTTTGACCTCGTCCCACTTATCGATGCTTGCGATGATGCCGCTCACCGTGTCATCGATGTAGGTGAAGTCGAGGCACTTGTCTTTCCCGAATACAGTCAGAGGCTCGTTTTTCCGTGCGAGGCGGATGAAGAGGGGAACGACGCGTACAGAGTCGTCGTACATGCCGTAGACGTTCGAAAACCGGAAGATGATGCAATCGATGCCGTAGCAGCGCTTGTAAGACTCGACCAATGCCTCACCGCCCACTTTGCTGGCGGTGTAGGGGCTCTCGCAGTTTTCGACCCGTACCATGTCCTCCGTGTACATCCCTGTATTGCTGATATTGCCGTAGCTCTCGCGTGAAGACGCAAAGATGAACTTCTTGATGCCGCGCTGTCGGGCCAATTCCAGCGTGTTCAAGAGGGTCAAGAAGTTATCGCGCGCGCGGTCTGGGTGCTCCACCAGTTCGTAGACCCTCGCGTTGGCCGCCAGGTGCACGATCATGTCCACGCCGTCGACGTCGGCATTCATCACTGTCTTGCCGTCGCGCATGTCGATGATCTGCGTGATGTCCTGGACTCTCTTTTGCCACTTGTTCTTCTCCCAGTCCATGCCGAGAACCTCCCGACCTTCGTCCAACAGGCGTTCGCAGAGGCGGGTGCCGATGGTGCCGGAGGAACCGGTGACGAGGATTTTCATACGTTGCGAGTGTGGATGGTGGAAGAGATTCTCGCAAGATGGATTAGGGCTAGGATTAGGGCTAGGATTGCCTATAGTAAGGCCAGTTTTCAGGTTTTCTCCTAATCCTAGCCCTAGCCCTAATCCTCCATGCTCTCCCTCGTCTTCCCCACGTACAAAGAATCGGAGTCCCTCCCCGTCGTCCTTCCCAAGGTGAAGGCGGCGCTGCGCGATATCCCGCACGAGATCATCATTGTCGATGACGACTCGCCCGACCGTACGTGGGCCGTGGCGCAGGACCTGGCCGAAGCCGACTCTTCCATCCGCGTCATCCGGCGTGTGGGGCGAAGGGGGCTTTCGTCCGCGGTGATCGAAGGCTGGCTCAGCGCGCGCGGGGACGTCCTCGCGGTCGCCGATGCCGACGGACAGCACGATCTCTCGATCCTCCCGCAGCTGTATCAATCGGTGAAAAACACTGACGGCATCGCGATCGGGTCGCGGTATGCCGAGGGCGGCAGCGTGGGCCAGTGGGACGAGCGTCGCGCGACCTTGAGCCGCATAGCGACCAGGCTCGCCATCCGGCTCTGCAAAGTGAAGGTGAAAGACCCCATGAGCGGTTTCTTCGCGATCGATGTCCGCCTGTTCCAGCAGATCTTCCGGCACCTGAACCCCAAGGGCTTCAAGATCCTCCTGGATGTCCTCATCCACGTGCCGCCGCAGGTGCCGGTGGAGGAGGTGCCGTTCACGTTCGGCGTGCGCGAGAAAGGCGAAAGCAAACTGAGCCGGCGCGTGCAGCTCGAGTTCCTGGAGCACCTCTACGATGCCACGGTCGGCAACGTCATCCCCCTCACGCTCGTGAAATACTGCATCGTGGGGCTCGCGGGCGTCGCGGTGAACGTGGGCGTTTACATGTCCCTCTCACGCATCGTCTACGGCGAGGCCGCAGCGGGCATCGAGGGCTTCTCGTTCCCCTTTATCGCGGGCATGGAAGCGGCCATTGTCTTCAACTTCCTGCTCAATAACTCGTGGACATTTTCCGCAGCCAAGCTCAAAGGCGAGCGTGCGATCCTGGGGTTCCTCATCTTCAACTTCGCGTGCCTCTTCGGCGCGCTGGCCAACTACGCGGTGGCAAACCAGCTGCAGGCCCAGAACCTGGGGCTCATCCTGAGCGTGATGGCGGGCGCCTTCGTGGGCATGGTGTGGAACTACACGATGAGCCGGCTCCTGACATGGAGAGTCTAGAATGCATTTCCACCATCACCTCTCCCCGGAGCGGAGAGGAGGGAGGAGGGCTCAGGCGAGAGAGATGCTACAATTAGCTATGAAATGCGCTCACGCCTCCTTTTTGCAGCGGTTCTGACGGTCGTCGCCGTGCCGCTTGTATGGAGGGTCTTTTGGATCCGGCCGCTCTACCTGGATGCGTCGATCCGTCCCCGCATCGAACATGCGGTGCGCGCCACCGCCGACCGCGAAGGCTGGATCCTGTCGGATATCGAACTGAAAGCAGTCGAAGCCTCATTTGATGACATCGTCATCATCCATCGCCCGCACCTCCGCGGCCCCGATGCCCGCACCTGTTACAGGATCAATCTGGAAACCACCGACCTCCGCCCATGCGAAAGCTGACCGCCTTCATCGGGCTCCAGGCATACGCGCTCGCGCTCGCGGGCGTCCAGTCTGTTGCGGGGCTCAGAACCGACGAGGCGAAGTACCTGCTCAATATTCCGTACCCGCACCCGCCCCTGCTCCGGTGGGCCATGAGCCTCACCGAGACGGTGCCGTTTCAGGAGATGCTCTGGCGCGTCGTCTGGGCCACGCTGTTCGTTCAGGCCGCGTGGCTCGTGTGGGACATGGCACGGTCGCTGCCGACGGCTTCCAGGCTCGCGCTCAGTGGGGGCTGGCTCCTCTCGGCGGGGGTGATCCTATGGGCAGGGTCCATCATGCTCGCGCCCGTCAACGCGCTCCAGGGGCTCGTTCTCGTATGGCTTCTCTCCCGGCCGTTCCTCGTTTCTCGTTCCTCGTTTCTCATCGGTTTGTACTGGATTGCAATGCTCTTTTCGGGTTTCCAGGCGGTTCTGTACTTGCCGCTCGCCGTGACGATTTTCTGGAAAGTCCGCCGGTCATTCGTGGACGTCATCATCTATGCGTTCCTGCCCGTTGGGCTGCTCGCGTTCTGGGCTCTCAGTAATCCGTTCGCCATGGCGAGCATTCTGCATCACGGGGGCGCCGAAGCGGTGGCGCCACTGTCGTCAAAATTCCATCACACGATTCGTCTGTGGCTCATCGCGGGGAGCGGGGTGGTGAGCGTGGCGGGAGTCGCGGGCATGGTGATGGCGCGCAGGTGGGAAATTCTACTGTCGTTCGGGCTCGTGACGCTCTTCGTGTTCATGAATTGGTTTGAGTATTACTCGGTCCTGTTCACGCCCACGCTGATCATGGGGACGTGTTTTTTCCTGGAATGGAAGCCGCGCTCAGTGCGTTGGTTTCTCCTTTCTATGATCCCGTGTGCGGTGCTGGCTTTGGCGCTGTTCCCCCCGTCGTTCACGCGGTCGCCGGCGCGGGCGGTGATGCGGGCATTGGACGGGGCCGGCGTGCATGGGACCGTCCTCATCAACGGCGCATTCGGCCACCAGTGGCAATATGAATCGACGAATGCAATCAAGCGGTATCGGCCGGACCTTGTCGATGATGCCGTGGCGGTCGTGTGTCTGGAACCGTGCCAATTGCCCTCCCCGTGGGTACGCCAAACAGGGTGGGCGGTGGAGACGTGGGTGAAACGATGACGTTCCATCATCGTATGGAACGTATTTCATGGCGTTGGCATGCCACAAATTCCATGTGCGTCGATTTTTATGGTCGTGATCGCATCGCGTGACACAACCAATGACGAAATGATGGTTGCATGCCGTTCGATCCCATGTATTTTTACGGGACATACCGCGTGCCATCCGCGCGCAAACCCGGACGTGATTACACGTCGGGTTCGTATTTCATCACCATATGCACCCACGAACGTCGGCCGTGGTTCGGGCGCATACGGGACGGGCGGGTGGAATTATCACGTGCCGGGGAAATCGTTGGCGGCGAATGGCGTACGACCGGGATCGTACGGCCGTATGTGACGTTGGATGAATGGGTGATCATGCCCGACCATTTCCATGGAATCGTCACGATCCGGTCATGGGACGTGATGCCGCGCGCGAGCGTAGAGACGTCCCGTCGGGACGTCTCTACGACCACGCATGAACCTACGTTGATTAATGCACAACCATCATTATCGAACCATTTACGTCCCCGTTCATTGGGCGCCATCGTTAACCAATTTAAATCCGTATGTACCAAACATATCCGTGCCGCCGGTTTTTCCGATTTTGCATGGCAACCCAATTATTACGACCGCATCATCCGTGATGCCGATGCCATGGAATCCGTCCGAACATATATCAAAAACAACCCCGTCAAATGGTGGAAAAAACACCATCCCAATCCGTTGTATCACACCCCATAATATTCCCGATACCATTCGACGAACCGGGGAACGCCCTCCCGGATCGTCGTTTTCGGTTCATATCCGAGCATCCGCTTTGCTTTGGAAATGTCAGCCAGGCTCATGGTGGTATCGCCGGGTTGCATATCCATGAAATTCTTCGTTGCCTCCTTTCCAAGCGCCTTCTCCACCATGCCGATGTAGTCCATCAGTTCCTCCTTGCGCCCGCAGCCGAGGTTGAAGATCTCCTCATCGAAGTTCTTATCGATGCTCGCCACGATGCCGTCGGCGATATCGTCCACGTACGTGAAGTCCCGCTGCATCTTCCCGTGCCCGAACACGTCGATGGGCCTGCCCTTGAGGATCGCGTCGGTGAAGAGGAACAGGGCCATGTCCGGGCGGCCGTAGGGTCCGTAGACCGTGAAGAACCGGAGGCCCGTCGATTTGACCCCGTACAGGTGATGGTAGACGTGCGCCATCAGCTCGTTGTCTTTCTTGTTCTGGCCGTAGAGCGAGAGCTGGTTATCGGTCCGGTGCTCCTCAGAGGAGGGGAAGGTCGTATTCCCGCCGTAGACGGAGCTCGATGACGCGTAGATCAAGCCCGGGATCTTCTGCTGGCGCACCTCCTCGATCACGTGGAAGAAGCCCCGGATGTTGATATCGATGTACTCGTCCGGATGATCGAACGCGTAGCGGACGCCGGCGAGCGCGGCCAGGTGGCATACGCGGTCCACGCCCTTCATGGCCTTCGCCACGGTCTTCCGGTCCAGGATGTCGCCCTTGATGAACGTGAACTGCTTCCCGCCTTTTTCCTTCAGGATCTTCAAACGTGCATCTTTGAGAGTGGGATCGTAGTACGCGTTCATGTTATCGAGCCCGACCACGTCATCACCGCGCGCCAGCAGTCTCTGGATCGTGTGGAACCCGATGAAGCCGGCGGC
>CAYTEH010000021.1:22885-24663 GCA_964436765.1 uncultured Candidatus Peribacteria bacterium | reverse complement strand
TGATCGTACTTCGGACGGCGGAGCTCCAGCTTCCTGCCTTCTTCGGCGATGTTATGGACGGCCTTGATGATCGTCTTCGGCGTGATGCCGTGCTTTTTGTTGTAGGCCATCTGGATCTCGCGTCGACGGCTGGTTTCGGCGAGGGCAGCTTTCATCGCGTCGCTCTCTTTATCGGCATAGAGGGTCACGTGGCCGTTGACGTTGCGCGCCGCGCGGCCGATGGTCTGGATGAGTGAATCACGCGAGCGGAGGAAGCCTTGTTTATCGGCATCGAGGATCGCAATGAAGCTCACCTCGGGCAGGTCCAGGCCTTCGCGAAGCAGGTTGATGCCCACGACGATGTCGATTTCGCCGGTGCGGAGCTGGCGCAAAATCTCGATGCGCTCGAGCGTCTCGACGTCGCTGTGGAGGTAGCGGACCTTCTGCCCGGCATCCACGAGGAATTTGGTAAGGTCCTCGGCCATCTTCTTCGTGAGGGTGGTAATAAGCACGCGCTCGCCGTTTTTGATCGTCTTTTTCACCTCGTCCATGATGTCGTCGATCTGGTGCTTGGTGGGTTTGACGGTGACGACGGGATCGATGAGACCCGTGGGACGGATGATCTGCTCGACGATCTGCTTCTTCGGCGTGTTCGCGTACTCGTATTTGCCGGGCGTGGCCGAGACGTAGATACGCTGACCGCAGCGCTCTTCGAATTCCTCGAACCGGAGCGGACGGTTGTCGTGCGCGCTCGGAAGCCGGAACCCGTACTCGACGAGCGTATTCTTGCGCGATTTGTTCCCCTCGTGCATTCCGCCCACCTGCGGGATCGAAATGTGCGATTCGTCGACGACGAGGAGGAAGTCGTCGGGGAAGTAATCGAGCAACGTCGACGGCGGCATCCCCGGGGCCTGGTTATTGAGGTACCGCACGTAGTTCTCGATGCCCGTGGTGTAGCCGGTTTCCTTGAGCATCTCGATGTCGTACTCGGTGCGCGTACGGATGCGCTCGGCCTTCACGAGCTCGTTCCGTTTGATGAATTCCTTCTCCACGTCCTTCATTTCTTGCATGATTCCCGCCACCGCCTGGTCTATTTTCTCCTTGGTGGTGACGTTGTGGGCGGCCGGGAAGATCATGATTTCCTGCAGTTCATTGAGGAGTTCGCCGGTGAAGCAGTCGACCTCCTGGATCACCTCGATCTCGTCGAACGGGCACTCCACCCGGATGACCGTGTCGCCGCCGGGCGGGAAGATTTCGACAGTGTCCCCCAGCGCGTGGTACATGCCCTGCTTGAAATCGTTGCCAGACCTGCGGTACTGGATATCGGTGAGCTTCCGAAGCAGCTGGTCGCGCTGGACCTTCTGCCCGCGCTCAATCTTGATGGCCAGCGCCTCGTAATCTTCCACGTTGCCGAGGCCGTAAATGCACGAGACGGATGCGACGATGAGCACATCGCGGCGGGTCAGCAAATTGAACGTTGCGGCGTGGCGGAATTTCTCGATCTCCTCGTTGATGCTGGCGTCCTTCTCGATGTACGTATCGGTCGTCGGCAAATACGCCTCAGGCTGGTAGTAGTCGTAGTACGAGACGAAGTACGACACCGCGTTCTCGGGGAAGAACATCTGGAACTCGTTGCAGAGCTGCGCGGCAAGCGTCTTATTGTGCGCGAGCACGAGAGTGGGCCGCTGCACCTGCTGCACGATATTCGCGATGGTGAAGGTTTTGCCGGTTCCCGTGGCGCCGAGCAGCGTCTGATGCTTCTCTTTCGCCTCCAGACCTTTGATCAGTTTTTCGATCGC
>CAYTEH010000021.1:1754-22785 GCA_964436765.1 uncultured Candidatus Peribacteria bacterium | reverse complement strand
GCAGCGTCTGATGCTTCTCTTTCGCCTCCAGACCTTTGATCAGTTTTTCGATCGCAGCCGGCTGGTCGCCGGTGGGCTGGAAGGGGGACACGAGTTTGAATGGCTGGTTCTTCTTGGACATAGTCAGGGGATGGTACCAGAAAAGCCCGAGGAGGACAGGGGTAAATGAGGAAAAGGGGTCATTTTCCGCCGGTGTTCCATAGGAAGATGGAACTGATTTTGTGGCTTTCCAGAGACCGAAAACGAAGATATCAAAAAGAATCTCAACATACAGGAGCAGGCTTTCTGCCTGCTTTGATGAAACATATGTACATGTCCAAATTATTGAAATTCAGGTTTCAACGGCACCCCATTCAAAATGAACACCTGATGTTCATTACGACAAATCTTGAAAAAAGAAGGCCTATCTTTTCCGATCCTGCATGTGCCCGCATTGCAGCCGAGACCCTGTATTCCATACAGGATTTCTACCCATTCTTTCTCTATGGATTCGTCATCATGCCCGATCATGTGCATGTACTACTTCGCATCCCGGAAGGAGAATCCATCTCGAAAACCATCGGCCTCTACAAACGTGCAGTCACATTCAATATCGGCAAAGGACCTTTATGGCAATCGCGATTTCATATCCGGATGCCTGACGATCCGGCGGGAACACTTCATTATATTCACATGAACCCGGTGAAGGCAGGACTGTGCACATCGCCTGAGGAATATTCATGGTCATCGGCATCGGGGCGGTGGGAGGTAGAAGACCTGTTATTGTTTTAGAGAATAAGCACCTGCAAAGCGGCCAGAAAGGCCGCTCCGGGGTATTACTTTTCATTTGCCGCTACCAGCAGGCAGAAAACCTGCATCCTCGGATATTTTTCGCTACACTGGCCCCCAATGACCAGCCTTCGTCCGCCTTGGCGGACGACGGCCGGCAAGTCGATATCTCTCACTATGATTGACATTGCAGACCTCCGTGACCGGCCCGACGCCTACAAGGATGCCGCCAAAAAAAAGCGCATCAAGGTGGATATCGATGAGCTCCTGACGCTCGATACGCAGCGCCGCGAGCTCTTGAAGAAGACGGAGGATATCCGCAGCAAGAAGAACGTCATCAGCAAGAAAGTCCCCACCCTCCAGGGCGACGAGAAGAAGAAGGCGATCGCGGAGACGAAGGAGATGGGCGAAGCACTCAAAACGCAGGAAGCGGAACTGGCCACGATCGAGGCGCAGTGGAACGCGATGCTGCTGCAGGTGCCCGGCATTCCCTTGCCGTCGGTACCGGAAGGAAAAGACGATACCGAGAACAGGGAAGTGCGCACGTGGGGGCAGATTCCCTCATTCGCATTCGAGCCGCTCGACCATGTGACGCTCGGCGAGAAGCTGGACATCGTGGATATCGCGCGCGGCGTCAAAATCGCCGGAAGCCGCCAGTACTTTTTGAAGGGCGACGGCGTGAGCCTGGAGATGGCCGTGATCGCATTCACACTCGATCACCTGCGCAAGAAGGGTTACACGCCGTTCCTGCCGCCGCTGCTCGTGCATTACCAGGCCATGATGGGCACCAGTTACTTCCCCGGCGGCGAGGAGCAGGCATACGCCGTGGGGGTGCAGAAGGAGAAGGGCGGACCCGTGGAAAGCGACGGCGCGTGGCTCATCGGCACCTCGGAAGTGGCCGTGACCAGTTACCACGCCGATGAAACGCTCAAGTATGAAGCACTCCCGAAACGCTACTGCGGCGTGAGCCCGTGCTTCCGGCGTGAAGCCGGCACGTACGGCAAGGACACCAAGGGCCTCTACCGCATCCACCAGTTCCAGAAAGTGGAGCAGGTGATCATCTGCGAAGCGGATGATCTGACCAGTGCCGAGATGCACAAGGAGATCCTGACAAATGCCGAGGAAGTACTGCAGGCGCTGAATCTCCCGTACCGCGTCGTGGACGTATGCACGGGCGACATGGGCCGGGGGCAGGTGTTCAAAAACGACATCGAGACGTGGATGCCGAGCAGGAAGGGCTACGGCGAAACGCACAGCTGCTCCACGTTCCACGATTTCCAGGCCCGGCGCTTAAACATCAAGTACGAAACGAAAGATGGCCAGAAGAAGTTCGCACACACGCTCAATAACACGTGCATCGCGAGCCCGCGCATCCTCATCCCCATCCTCGAAATCTACCAGAACAAGGACGGGAGCGTGACGGTGCCGGACGTACTGCGTCCGTACATGGGTGGTCAAAAAGTGATAGTCCCGAAGTAAGTTACTGGTTTACTGGTTTTTCGTTTCTGGTTTGACGAAAAACGAGCAAACTAGAAACGAGAAACGGTTCCTGTATTCTTATCCAGATGCTTCTACTCCTCCAAGGACCGTCCGACGTCGCGCTCGCCGCGCTTGCCAACATGATCGTGAAGAACGGTCCCGAGTGGCGATACCTCTCGCCCGAGACGGTGGATGGCATTTTGGGGCAACTGATCCAGGGCGGCGACGAGGCGATGGCATTCATCCTTGCAGAAAGCGTCCGCGGGCTGGAGGAAGACGGCCTACACGCGGTGATGCCGTGCCCCTCGAACGAACTAAGCGACATGCTGCGCGAGGAGCTGAAAGACAGCTGCATCACAGTGCTACTGGACGAAGACCCGTCAGCCGCCGACCACGATTACCATGTGAATCCCAAGGGCAAATCGGCGAAGAAGCTGTATGAGGAAATTGCGAAGCTGTTTGAATAGCGTCATGGTTCGAGGCCCGGTTGCGATTGCCGGGCACCTCACCATGACAGCTAGTACACTATCCCTGATGAAAATTTTGTTTACCCGTTTTCCGCTCGAAAGCGCCCTCGGCGGCGCCGAGATTCAGACATCGTCGCTGATGAAGGGCCTGAACGAACGCGGACATGCAGTCGCTTTTTTAGGAAGTTGCCCCGTCCTGCTGGACGAAATCCCAAAACTCAAAATCCCAAATGCCAGGTTGGAGATTGGGCCGCCGGCCGTCACAAAATGGAGCGCGGTGAGCTTTGCGTGGCGCAAGAAGCACATGCAATTGCTGCTGGAAAACGCCCTGAACTCATTCAACAAGCTCGATGCCATCGTGATGCTCAGCCTCACCGAAAAATTACTGATGACAGAGTGGGCTGCGAAGAAGGGGATCAAGGTGTTCTGGGTGGAACATGACCGCATCGGCCCGTGGCTGACGAAGAATCCCTGGCTGCCGATGCTCAAGCGTCAAAGCAGGTTTGCGACGACGATCACGGTCTCGGAATTAAGCAGGAAGATGTATGTCGAGCTTGGGTGGGACGAGGCCCGTGTGATTGCCATACCAAATGGAATTGATCTCAGCCGATTCAGTCGGCGAAAAATTGAAGATCGAAGAGCGAAGAGCGAAAAACTACACGCCGGGTGTGTTGCAAGACTAAGCCGCGAAAAGGGTGTCGACGTGCTCATCGATGCGGTCAAAGGACTTGATGATGTATCACTGACTATCGTCGGCACGGGACCTGAGTCGGAAATTCTTTCGAAACGAAGTAACGAAGCAACGAGCATACGAATCCTCCCGCATGTGGACAATCTGGGCGACTTCTACCACTCCCTCGATATCCTGATTCTCCCCTCGCGTGAACACGATCCGTTCGGGATGGTGGCCGCCGAGGCGATGCTCCTGGGCGTTCCCGTCATCGTCACGGATGCGTGCGGCATCGCAGGATATCTGCATGACGGCAACGATGCGCTCATAGCGAAAGCGAATTCGGCAGCGTCGCTGCGTGACGCGATTCTCAAAATGAAGGACGGGAAGACGCGCGCGGCAATCGCGAAGAACGGTCGATCGACCGCCGAAAAAACGTTCTCACTCGACCGCATGATCGGCCGCTACGAAGAATTGCTGAAAAATTAAGGACTGCAGGGGAAAAATCCGACATTTTCACGCGCTCTCCCCGGCCTCTGCTATAGTCGATCCCACGTGTTACTGCCCTGGATTCTTGCCCTGGTTTTGCGCGTCCTGAGCGCGCATCACGGACCCGTGGAAACGGTGTACGTGTATGCAGATCCGGTGGACGCGCTGAGCGCGGCGATGACCACGGAGAACGCGACCGGGGAAGTGAGCTACCACACAGAGAACGGATGGAGTGCGTGGGAAGAATTAAGCGTGGAAAACGAGCAGGATCCGTCACTGACAGAATCGAGCCTGATCCTGTTCCCGTCCAGTGTGACGGCAATCAAGACACGCGGGGACGGCATCAGAGAACTCCACCCGATCCGGGTGTCGGACATGCCGGTGACATATCGCATCGCGTCCACGGAGCCCCTGGGGACGCCGAAAATCCTCACCCGCAAGGACTGGGGAGCCGATGAAACGCTGCTGATCCAGAGGGCCGCAACGACCCCCGCACCCACAACTCCCACAGATGCGGCCGGAGTGGGCGATAACGGTGTCACGGGCAGCGCCTCCAAGCGCGAGCAGGATTGCCTCGATGCCCAGCGCGACTACCCTGCGGAATTCAAGGTGTCGCCGCCCGTGGTGCGCGACAAAGAGGGGAACCTGCTCCGATGGCCGTGGACGTACTCGAACGAGATCAAATTGCTCGTGGTGCACCACACCGCACAGAATCTGACGAGCGACACGCGCACGGGCGAGGAACGCATGCGCGCGCTGTACCAGTACCACGCGTCAAACCGGGGCTGGGGCGACATCGGTTACCATTACGTGATCGGCGACGACGGGCAGATCTACGAAGGCAAGGCCGGCGGCGATTTCGTGGTGGGGGGCCACGCGTACTGCAACAACGCGAACACCATCGGCATCGCGATGATGGGCAATTTCGATGCGACCAAACCCGCGCAGGCGCAGATGCGTTCGCTCCAGTGGCTGCTCCAGACACTCGCCGACCGCTATCAGATGGATGCGAACCGCGCCGTGAGGTACCACGGCATCCAGCTGCCCGCGATCGTGGGCCACAAGCAACTCCTCTCCACCGATTGCCCCGGAGAGTACGTGTGGCGCACGCTTGACCAGGTGCGCAACAACGTGGCGGAAGGGGACGTGAACAAACCCGTCGTCTTCCCCAACCTCCGGCCCGATCCCGACAAAAAACCGGTGACGCTTCCTGCCGATACGAAACCGGCTCGCAACACTTCGCCGGGATTCTCTGCGCTGGGAGCCACCGCCATCGAGGGCCGTCCGGGAGGCGATGTAATCGTTTCCATGCTCTACCGGAGCGACAAATCACTCAAGCGCGGTACGAAGATCGGCGACCTGTGGCGGTCGCGCAGGGACCTCGACGTGCATCAGGAACGCGACGGATCGTACGTGACCCTGCGCGGCACCATCTCCTCACCCGTGAATTTGACTGCCAATTCGTCCACGGTCGTGCGCCTCCGAATAACGCTCCCGGTGGAGAAAGGCATCTTCACCGTGAAAGCCGGGGACCTCTCCTACACCATCACGTCGACCGGCCGCCGCGCGCGCGGGGCGCAGGTGACGAGTTCATATCAGGAATATCAAGGGAGCGGGCCTTCCGGCCCGCTGACAGGCCAAAGGCCTGTCCCTGACTCCTCTTCATCTGTCTCACAGTCACCTGCGCCCGCCAGCCCCGCCATCCGCATCAAATTGAACGATGCCGCCGCAGTCGAGACGGTGACGATTGCGACAGACGGCCCGGCGCGCGTCAACGCCGCCGTGTTCGATGGAAAGGCCTTGCTGCTGCAAAAAAACGGCGACACCTGCGAAGCGCTTGAAAGCGGACGGAGCGTGAAGAGCGCAATCCTGAAGATTCGTCCGAACGGGGAATACACGACGCTCACAAGCTGGAAGAAAGCGACGAACAAATTCCGGGGCACCATCGAATGCCGCATCATCGACGGGCAATTGACGATCATCAACGAACTTCCGCTGGAGGACTACATGATGGGCCTCGCCGAGGAACCCGATACCGAACCACGGGAAAAGCAGCGCGCCTTCGGTATCGCAGCGCGCACGTACGCCGCGTGGTACATGGACCAGAAGAACCGCAAGTTCCCCGGCAAACCGTACGATGGCAGCGACAGCCCCGCCGAGTTCCAGGTCTACGGAGGCATGGTATTCGAGGAACAGAACCCCCGCTGGGTCCGCATCGTGAAGGAAACCGCCAACCAGGTGCTCCTCTTCGGCGGCCAGGTGATCAAGCCACCCTACTTCTCATCCGATGACGGTCGCACGCGCTCCCCCGCGGAAGCCGGGTGGGGCAGCTTCCCCTTTGCATCGATCTACGCAAGCAAACCCGATCCCTGGTGCGCGGGAATGCCGAACCGAGGTCACGGCGTGGGCATGAGCGGTTGCGGAGCCAAAGCGCAGGCGGAAGAAGGGAAGACAGGAGAGGAGATATTGAAGTATTACTATCCAGGAACGACTCTGGGAAAGGTGTCACCCTGAGTAGCCCCGTGAAGATGGAAGAATGAAGAATAAAGATCAAAAACATTTCAATCTTCCTTCTTGTATCTTCAATCTTCTTCAGAGTTCTTTTCTCGTCTCTTTGATCGCCCCCCGCCTCTTCTTGTCTGCCAGCATTTTCTCCTTCGCTTTCCGTGACCTCCGAGCTTTCTGTTTCCGAAGTCTGAAGATCGTCTGCGCTTTCTCCGATTCTTTTCCCTTCACACGTTCCTCTATTTTGAGGATCAGCAACTTCCAGCCACTGAGTCTGTTTTTGCTTTGCTCACGATGTTTCTGGCAGCGGACTTCGATCCCCGTCGGCCGATGAACGAGCTGCACCATACTCGCGGTCTTGTTGATCTTCTGCCCTCCGTGCCCACCTCCGCGGATGAAATTCTCTTCCACGTCTTCGGGCCGCACCAAAAGCCCTGCCGCTTTCGCGAGCATGTCCGGCGGAAGATCGACGGGAAACTGCATGGGACTACAATAACATGAACGAATTCCGGAGGATCAAAAACCAGAAGCAGATGGTGATTCCTGAAATTGGCTATTGGATTTTCTCTTCTGGTTTTTCCCCCTGCGTCAGATCTTCTTCCTGCGCTCCTTGGCTTCGCCGTGCTTCTTCTTCTCCTTGAGGTTTTGCGCCTTCACGGCCGGCGGTTTCCCGTGCGTCTGCAATTCCTCCAGGTATGCCCGGTGCTTCAGCTCTTTCTCGATGTCCGTCCTCGCACTCTCGAGATGTTCCAGCAGGAGCACCCACGCGCCGATCCGGTTCTCGTGCTGCTTGCGGCGGTGGAAACAGCGGATCTCGGTGCCCGTCGGGTGATGGACCAGCTGGACGGCCGTGGAACGCTTGTTGCGGTTCTGGCCACCGTGGCCGCTGCCCAGAATGAAATGCTCCGCGACATCCTCATGACGCAAGTTCACGGCTGCGGCGCGTGCAGCGTAGTCGGCCGGGAGTCCTTCGGGAAAACTCACCTGATCACACTAACACATTCCACAAACAATCGTCTGCATAAAACAACTGCGCGAAGGCAGGCTCTGCCTGCCTGGAGCGCCTCTTCATAGGGAAGGGTGAGCCCGTGAGAGGGACAGAGTTTACCCTGAGCGTGTCGAAGGGTAGGTGGCCCTTTCACGCTACTTGTCGCAGAAAGCGAGACTGGACTGATCAACCGTGGCTCCCTCGATCCCTTCCCACTCCACCACCACGTCCTGGCCAAGCGGGATTTTGGCGACCTCTTCCCATTCCGTGCACACGCCCTCCTCGCCGCCGCTGCGGCGCGTAACGATCAGGTTCTGCTCGTGCAACTGGACCTGGATCTCCTCGCCCGCGCCGGCCCACCATGCGGTGAAAATCGCGATCGTTTCGGGCTTCAGCTCCTGCTCGGCGTAGACGGGGTACGTCGTGGGATCCACGAACACCAGATCGCCCAGGATATCGCCAAGGTCGATGTCTTTGTCCACCGCCCCCGACACATGGAACGATGCCTTCGTGTGCGTGGTGGCCTGCTCATCTTCCGTTACGGTCTTGTCGAGACGGATCAGAATGCCCTTTCCCGCCATGAAGCGTCCGGCCTCCGATGACGTCTGATCCGACGTGCCGGGAGCGGCGGTGGTGCAGGCGACGAGGAGGAGAAGTGCAGCGGAAGAGAGAAACTGTTTCATGCGAAGAGTATGACAGAAAAAAGGGGAGGGTATATTTGACATATAAATGCGTTAATTGTAAAAAAGCGCATCCTTATGGGAAAAAGAGCACCAAACACCGTCACTCCTGATACATCCGGATGGATGACGCCCGAAGCAGTCGCTAAAATCGCCGATCAGCAGGACGGACGGGATAACGTTCCCGGACTTGGAATATTCATCAAGAAACTTTTTGAACTCTTTGCTTGTGCCACACGACGCGATGTTACACAGGACGTGATCGATATTGTGAAAGAAATAGACGCAATAGAGCAAAAATGGCTCGAGACCAGGCGCAGCGCGTTTGCCGTTTTACAAAAAGGAGACCGGCGGATGTATGGGAGCAAACTCGTAACCGTCGAAGCACGGCATGCAAATTCCGGGCGCGTCACGATCAAGCTGCCTTCGGGGCAGACGAAGACCGTGAATGCCACGGCACTTCGTCCGCTGCCCGAAAAAAAGAAGGATAAGTGACCGGCTTCATCCGATCGCCTTCGTCAGCGCATCCACCCGATCGCAGATTTCCCACTTCACGCCCACGTCCTCGCGGCCCATGTGGCCGTACGATGCGATTTTGCGGTACTGAGGCTTGAGCAGATCAAGATCGCGGATGATGGCCGCCGGGCGCAGATCGAAGACTTTGTTCACGGCCTTCTCGATCACGCGGTCACTCACTTTCCCCGTCCCGAACGTTTCGACGTGGACGGAGACCGGGGCAGCGACGCCGATGGCGTACGCCACCTGCACTTCGCACTTCCGCGCGAGGCCCGCCTTCACGACGTTCTTGGCAACCCAGCGCGCGGCATACGCAGCCGAGCGGTCCACTTTGCTGGGGTCCTTGCCCGAGAACGCGCCGCCGCCGTGCCTGCTGTAGCCGCCGTAGGTATCCACGATGATCTTGCGTCCCGTGAGTCCGCAGTCGCCCGGGGGGCCGCCGATAACGAAGCGTCCGGTGGGATTGATGTGGAACTTGGTGTTGTCGTCGATGAGCGTCCCGCAGATGGGGAGGATCACGTGCTGCTTGATGTCTGTGCAGATCTGCTCGTGGCTCACGTCCTCCCGGTGCTGGGTGCTCAAAACCACGCAGTCGATGCGCTCGGGCTTGCCGTCGTCACTGTACTCGATCGTGACCTGGGATTTCCCATCGGGACGCAGGTAATCGAGTCCGTTTTTCTTGCGGACGTCAGCCAGTTTTTTGGTGAGCCCATGCGCGAGTGAAATCGGCAACGGCATCAATTCCGGCGTCTCGTCGCACGCGAAGCCGAACATGAGGCCCTGATCGCCGGCACCCTGTTCCTTCTCCTTGTTCGTGTCCTGATCGACCCCCTGCGCGATGTCGGAACTCTGTTCGCCAACCGTGACCATGACGGCGCACGCACGGTGGTCGAACCCGTAGATGGCATCGTCGTAGCCGATCTCCTGAATGGTGCGGCGCGCGACCTCCGCGATGGGGATGTAGCCTTTCGTGCGCATCTCGCCGGCCACAACCACGAGGCCGGTGGTGGCAAGACACTCGCATGCGACGTGCGCGTTGGGATCCTGGCGCAGCGCATCATCGAGGATGGCGTCGCTGATCTGGTCACAGAGTTTATCGGGGTGACCTTCTGTTACTGATTCAGATGTAAAGAAATGAGACATAAAATTTGAAGGGGGAAATATATTCGATTGTCATCCCGAGTAGCTCGTCGCGAAGCGGCGAGCGTATCGAGGGGCGGAGGTGAAGAAGTGGGACATAGAAGTGGAAGGGTAGCTCGAGGCGCTGCGGCGCACTTCGCCATGACAGTTGGATGTCATGGTGAGGCGTCCGGTCATCGCAACCGGACCTCGAATCATGATATAAAAAAGAACTCTCCCTGCAGAGGAAGAGCGTCATGAAGCTATCTTCCCCTCTCGGGGCTGGATGTACCACTTACTCCGGTCTCGGAGAGTTGGTGGACGCTTCGATCGGGCCAGTTCCCTCAGCGTCTCTCTGGATAGGCTGTGATGTACACGCACGATACCCGCCGGATTGCAGACGTGCAAGACGCGCGTACAATCTTTCCCTTTGCTTTCATAGACGTATGCTGGGCGCCAAAAGCCTTCTCTCGGCAGACAAAGTGCGTATCGAACAGGCGCTCCTGCACATCGTCGACGCCTCCGAAAATTACCGCACGCCCCGGGAACCGCGAGACATGAGCAAGGCCGAATTGAAGTGGTACGCCAATAACTCGCGTAAGCGGCTGCAGGCCCTCGTGGAATGCCTTCCGGGAGGCGGCTGGGAACGGGAATATGCATCGTTTCGTGTCTTCGACGGCCGTGCCGATGGTACAAACGCCTATTTCTGGAAAGGAAAACGCGAGACGAAGCGTGTGTGGGTCACGGCCCATAGCGACCATTGCGCGGGAAAGGGCGCGAATGACAATGCCAGCGGCATGGCCTGTATCGCCGAGTTGCAGCGGCTGATGCAACATTCGGAAGGGGATGAATCTGCGGGATTCGCAGTCTTCGATTTTGAGGAAGGCGGGCTGCTTGGAAGCAAAATTGCAGCGGCAGACAGCACATCGCCGATCAAAAAAGACCGCACTGCATTCGTCCTCAACATCGATGGCATCGGGCAGGGGCCGGACATCGTGCTGGCGAACTGCGGGGACCTTGATGCAAACCTTGTCCTGCAGGACAAATACAATCGTCGAATCATCGAGGCATTTGCGCGCCGGGGCCGATCGCTTCAGAACGTGCAATTTTACGATGGCGGCGCGGATCACACGTCCTTCATGCAGAAAGGCATGTGGGCCGCAACTGTCGCGACCATCGATGTCGCGGCGTACGGGCGCTATCGTGCGATGGTACGGAAGAACAAAGGCAAAGATGCAGATCTCCTGCGCTCCGAATCGGAGGACTGGAAGAAGACGACTGTCAATAACACCCCGGACGACTGCATGGAGCACTGCAAACCGGAGCAGATTGCCGCTGTCACCACCTGCGTGCACGAGGCAGTCATGGAATTGATCCGCACCTACTGCTGAACAGGCCTGACGAAGGATTGGGTCTCCAGTACAATGACCCCCCGATGCCCCCCCTCTCCGCCTCCTCACCGTTCAGTTTCGTCCTCTTCGGCGCCTCGGGGCACCTGGCGAAGCTCAAAATCTACCCGGCGCTCTACGTGCTGGCTTTAAAAAAACGCTTCCCGAAGGATTATGCGATCGTGGGCTACTCGAGGACGGAAATGGACGATGCAGCGTTCCGCAAGCTGGTGGAGGAATCCATCCGCGCGCAGATGCCGGACGTGACAGAGAAGGTACTGACCGAATTCCTGGGGCATGTGTTCTACGTTCCGGGTCAGTACGACAAAAAATCTGACTTCGCGGCACTCGCGAAGCGACTGGATCAACTCGAAAAAAAATGGAAGAAGACTGTCAGACTGGCATACTTTTCGATCCCTCCGGCCGTCTTCTCCTCCGTGCTCCATAATCTGTGCGACGGCGGAGTCCATCGCAAGGGCAAGCCTTTCCGCTGCATCCTCGAAAAACCCGTCGGGCACGATTCAAAAAGCTTCGATCAATTGGACAGGATCCTCCACGAGTGCTTCGACGAAGATGAGATTTACCTGCTCGACCACTATCTGGGGAAGGAGGCGGTGCGCAACGTCTACTACCTGCGCCTCGCGAACCCCATCCTGGAACGCATGCTGAAAAATACCCTCATCAATCACGTGGAGATCTCGGCGATGGAACCGGGAGGACTCGAGGGCAGGGCGGGTTATTTCGAATCCGCGGGCACCTTCCGCGACATGTTCCAGAGCCACCTGCTCATGATCACGTCGCTCCTGACGATGCACCTGAAGGACAGCGACGACGGCATCCGCGAAGGCAGACTGAACGCGCTCAAGCAGCTCTACATTCCGCCGGCGGCGAACCTCGATGACATCGTGCTCCAGGGCCAGTACAAGGCGGGAAACGTCCGTGGCGAGACGGTGCTCGCGTACCGCGAGGAGCCGGGCGTGGCCGAAGACTCGCGCGCCAACACGTTCGCGGCCCTCAAGCTCCAGAGCAAAGAGGCGCGCTGGCAGGGCATCCCGTTCTACGTGCGCTCGGGCAAGCGCATGACAAAAAAGGAGACGCGCATTACGATCCTGTTCCAGGAACCGCGCGCGGTGGGCAACGGCACCACCCCCAACCGGCTCGATATCATTCTGCAGGGCGAGGCGGGGATGAAGCTTCATTTACAGACGAAAATCGGCGGCACCGAACCGGCCTTCAGGCCTTTGGTGATGGAAGACCCGCTCGTGTGCATGGGCGATTGCCTCCCCGAGCACGGGCTGCTGCTAATGGAAGCCATCGCCGGCACGAAGCATTGGTTTTTGGATTTCGAGGAAGTGCGGACGTCATGGAGACTGATCGACCCGCTCCAAGCGCATCTGGAGAAGGCATCGACGCCGCTGCACCTGTACCCTGCCGGCAGCCACGGCCCCACGGCGGCAGATGCGTGGATAGGGAAAGACGGGGCGGGGTGGTGCAATTAATTCGTGGAAGGGCCACCTACCCTTCGACAAGCTCAGGGTAAACTCGCCTGCCTTCGCGCACTTATTTGAACAGCAATTGAGTATACTGTTACACATGTCTTCACGTTTGATCTGCCTGCGTGAACCGCCGGCTCCGGACTCGCACCGGGACGACCGCGGCCATCCGCGGAAAAAAATCAGCCTAACCATGCTGGACCGCATCTTCGTGAGCGTGCATCGGACGATGGAAATACCCGTCAAAACGATCGAGCTGATCCAGCGTGGCTGCCATGCGACGTCCGAAGCGGTCTGGGAAACACTGATGGGCCGCAAGCGTAAATGACGGGCCCGCGGTATGATGCGCGCATGAACGCAGACGTGACCGTCATCGGCGACCCCGCAGCCTTCACGCAGGAGGCATGCACCCTCATGAGAGAAGCGATCGTGCAGGCCATCGCCGAACGCGGCCGCGCCGTCATCGGCCTCTCGGGCGGATCCACGCCCGGTCCGGTCTACGAGGCGCTCGGGAAAGAACAGGGGATCGAGTGGGGCAAAGTCTGGATCTTTTTGTGCGATGACCGCCATATCCGCGCCGATGACCCCAAGAGCAACCAGTTCCTGCTCCGCTCGACGCTCCTCAAAAACGCGCCGGTGCCGGACTCGCATCTAATCTTCCCCGATACGTCACTATCGCACCAGGAATGCGTGGATCTGTACGACAGGCATCTGACGGACCTCCTGAAGAAAGGGCCCGCGGACCTGGTGACGCTCGGCATGGGCGACGACGGACACATCGCGTCGCTGTTTCCTCCGCTCGCAGATGAGGCTTTCGGCCCGCGCCATGCAATAATGAACTTCACTGACAAGTTCGACGTCCATGAGCGCATCAGCGTCACGCTGCCCGTTCTCTCAGAGGCTCGCCAAAAACTTTTTCTGCTGAAGGGGGAGAGCAAGAAGAAAGTATGGGAGGAGATGACGACGGATAAGAAGGGACCGAACAGGTGGCCGGCGAAAGCACTGGCGGATGCAGTTGTGATAGGGCAATGGTAAAAACGTTATTTCGTTATCTCGTAGGTTCGTATATTCGTAGATTCGTACGTTCGCAGGCTATTCGAAGGCTGCTGCTTTGATGTTCGGGGACGGGGTTTTTCTGCCTGAAGATGATGAATAAGCTTTGCAAGCATGCTGCAGATTTTTTTTGCCTGATTCGAGAGCACATCAAGTTCTTCCCGCGTGATATATTGCTCATCCAATGCATCGTACAGATGTGAGCGTGTTTCTGCGGCAGAGCGCTTGGCATAGCCAAGAAATTTAATGAAATCCGGAAAAGTCATGGCATCGGCACCTTCTGCGATATTGGCTGAAATGGAACGCGCCGACCGCGTGATCTGATCTACAAAACTAACATCTCTCCGCGCGACGTCGCGCATGCAAATTTGTCTGATACTTCGGAGAAAATTGCGGCTCTCATGCCATACCTGCATATCTTCGAAGGAACGAAATAGTGTCATAGAGACTGCAAAGGAAATACGAATATACGAAGTTACGAACCTACGAACGTACGTTTTCAATCCCACGCCAACTCCTTGAAATGATTCGTAATCCTGCCTTCTTGAACGCACACGAGGTCGATCCGGTACCCACCGTCGTAGCCGTGCTCGGCGACCCATCGCCTCACTGCCCGGCGAAGAATGTACCGCTTTTTCTGTGACGCCGTCTTCTCGGGGACAAAGCCGTTCTGGATCTTCTTCGTGCGGGTCTTCACTTCCACGAACACAAGCACGTCGTCCTCGGGATCATGCGCGATGATGTCGATCTCATCATGCCCCTGGCGAACGTTGCGATGACGCACGTCGTAGCCGATGGATTGGAGATAGAGCGCAGCCAGGCCTTCGCCGTCGCTGCCAAGCTGAAGGTGTTTGGCTTTCGGAGAGACCCGGCTGCCGGTGAGAAATGGAAAGTGCATATGACCCACTGTAGACGGACCCTGACGGCGCAAAAGATCTGCATACAACGATCACTGTTGCCAATGAGGCAATTATGTCTCCTGGAAGCCACACCCGGGCGTTCTGCCTGCACATGGAACGCCGTTCGTGGCTTCGGGAAGGTCTTAATGAGAGGATGGTGGATTTTCATGCACCAGCTGATATTGCCCCAATACGGGTGTACGACAGCACACTATTGATGCTGAGCCACGTTACTTTTCTCTTTTCACTTTCCACTTTTCTCTTCTTCCCATGCTCACCCAACTCACCTCCTTCGCGAACATCGGCCTCCGCAGCGAGCGCATCACGGTTGAAATCGGCTCCACCCCCGGCGAGGGCAAAATCTTCATCGTCGGCCTCGGCGATACCGCGGTGCAAGAGAGCAAGCAGCGGGTGGCGCATGCGCTCCGCCACAGCGGTTACAAGTTCCCCACCGGCCGCATGATCACGGTGAACCTGGCGCCGGCCGACATCCGCAAGGTCGGCCCGCGGTACGACCTGCCCATCGCATTGGGGCTCCTGCTCGCCCACGGGCTCATCGATGTGGACCGGGAGACGCTCGGAACAATCGCCTTCCTCGGTGAACTCTCGCTCGACGGCGAACTGCGGCATGTGACGGGCGTACTTCCCGCTGCCATCTCGTGCAAAAAATTTGGGATCAAAACGCTCGTGGTCCCCAGCATGAACGGTCCCGAGGCGGCGCTGATCCCGGGCATGAACGTGATCGCCCCGAAAACGCTCCGGGAGCTGGTCGGGATCCTGGAGGGGCACATGTTGCCGGAGCCGGTAACCGCACCCGTCGAAAGCGGCAAGACGGCTTTGGACATCACGGATTTTGCTGATGTCCGCGGGCAGTCGCACGCCAAGCGCGCGCTGGAGATCGCGGCCGCCGGAGGACACAACGTCCTGATGTCGGGTTCGCCCGGCTCGGGGAAGACGCTCCTGGCGCGCGCCTTCAGGGGAATTTTGCCGCCGCTGACATCGGATGAATCGATCGAGGTGACGCAGATTTATTCGGTCGCGAACCTGCTGCCGAAGAACTCGCCGCTCCTGACCGAACGCCCGTTCCGGCTGGTGCACCATACCGCGAGCGGCGTCTCGATCGTCGGCGGAGGCCAGGTGCCGGGCCCGGGCGAAATCAGCCTGGCACACAAGGGGGTGCTGTTCCTCGATGAACTCGCCGAGTTCCCGTCGCAGGTGCTGGAAGTCCTCCGCCAGCCGCTCGAGGACCGCACGGTGACGATCACGCGCGCGCAGGGCAGCGTCACGTTCCCGGCCGATTTCATCATGGTCGCCGCCATGAACCCCGCGCAGTTCAGTGCCGGCGGGCAGCAGCACCTCCAGCGCCGCATCAGTGCGCCGCTCCTGGAGCGGATCGACCTCACAATCAGCGTCCAGCCCGTGCCCATCGAGGATCTGCAGAAGAAGCCGCGGCATGATGCCGAGACGTCGGCCGTGATCCGCGCGCGGGTCGCTGCGGCGCGCGACCGCCAACGGGAGCGCTTCCGGGGGACGAACATCGGCACGAACAAAGAGATGAACGTGAAGCAGATCGATTCACTCTGCCCGCTAAGTCCCGATTCCGAGAAGCTGCTCCGCCAAGCCGTCGAACGATTGGGCCTCTCGGCGCGGAGTTATCACCGGACGATCAAAGTCGCGAGGACGATCGCCGACCTTGCGGGGTCTGATGGGATTGAGACCGCACATGTGGCGGAGGCGTTGCAGTACAGGCAGAGCGTGCTTACGTAGGGTTAGGGTTGGGGTTAGGAATTTTTTTCATCACGATCATATGAAATTCACCGACCTGAAAGCATGGCAAAAAGGCATGGAATTGGTAAAAGAAGTGTACAAAATCACTGAGGCATTTCCACGGTCTGAGCAATTTGCACTTACATCTCAATTGCGAAAAGCGGCAGCGAGCATTCTCGCAAATCTTGCCGAAGGTTTCAGCAGATCCACGGACGCTGATAAGGCTCATAAATATACTATTTCACGAGGCGAATGTTCCGAAACCCGGGCATTGATTCTTATCGCAGTCGCCGTTGGCAGACTTCCCGAATCTTCTTCAAAGAAAGCACTTGAGCTTTCCGAAGAAGTGGGACGACTGCTGACCGGACTTATAGAAAGATTCCGGCCCTAGCCCTAACCCTAGCCCTAACCCTAACCCTATACTATCGCCCTATGCGCAAACCCCTCCTCTCCCTCCTTGCAATCCTCGCCATCCCAACCGCGGTCTTCGCCTATTACTCGTCACCCAGCGAGTTACTGATGGCCGCCTCCCTGGCCGGCAAGCCGGTGGACTTCGCATACGAAGCGCACGGCAGCTACGAGGACATGTACGCCTCGGTGTGGATGAAAGGGTCCGCGCAGGGCAAGAAGATCGACGATGCGACGCTGGACATGAGAGCGACGGCGGACGTCGCGCTCGAGGGCGGCCAGGCGCGCATGAAAGTCCGCGCGCGCGTGAAGGACCAGATCCTCTATTTCCTCCTGGAAAGCCTGGAAGGGAGCGCCGCGGAGGAACTGGAGATGTACGCCGGGAGCGTCCACAGCCGCCAGTGGTACGCGATGCCGCTGGATGACCTGCAGGAGCAGGGCGAGGAAGCCATCGGCATCACCGATGATCAGGGCAAAGAGATCGCCATACGCGTGATGGACGCGATCCTCCGCATGGACCGTGTTTCGACAGCCGACGGCTCGGTGTACTCCATCAAGCTGAAGCGCAACGCGGCCGCAGAATTACGGAAGGTACTGACGACGCTCGAATCCACGTATCCGGAGCTCGAAAGCGAGACCATCACAAGCAGCGACATCGCCGAGCTCCGCAAAATCTTCGCGCGCACGCAGTTCCACGTGAAGGTCATAACCGACAAAGAGGATGCACTACGCGGCATCAAGTTCTACGCCGGATACAAGGAACGCAAAACATCGCTCGTCGTCCAGGGCGACGTGAACCTGCGTTCCACGCCCGTGGCCGTTCAGGTGCCCGCAAACGCGCAAATGCTGGATGAATCGCTGCCTAATGATTCGTCTCTGTGAGAGATTTGTACAGTAAAATTGACATGGCGTTTCATCGGGTATAAAACAGCATGGAGCAGACGTTCTGCTCTTTTACTGCATCGTTTCACCCCTTCAGTTAAAAGGAGTTCCCATGGCTGACAAGTCCCGGATGAAGGTCGAAGAAATCGACGGTGTCGCCGTCGTTACCCTCCTCGACCAAACGATCGAGGACGAACAAAACGTCCAACGCATCGGAGAAAACCTGTTCACCCTCGCACGAACCATCCCTCCGAAAAAGATCCTGCTGGACTTTGGTAAGGTGGACAGGTTTTTCAGCGCTTTCCTTCAAAAGCTTGTGACGCTCCAGCAGCAGATCGGGCCTGAGCGTCTCGTGTTGGCATGCTTGTCACCGACAATCCGCTCATGGATGAAAGAGAATCGGCTCGACAAATATTTCAGACTGGCCGACAGTCGGCATGAAGGAATTGCCCTTTTAAACGAGGCGAGATGATGCTGCAGCGCCGGCCTTCTTCCCCTTGCGGAAGAGGGCTGGCAACCATGCCTTATATATCCACCTAGCCCTAGCCCTAATCCTAGCCCTATACTCGTCCCGACACGCGGGCAGAAAGCCCGCCCTCGGAATTATGCACTTCGCCGACGCCCTCACCGCCAAAGTCAAAACTTCCTCGCCCGTGTGCGTGGGGCTCGATCCCGAACTCGGCAAATTGCCCGATGGCATCGCAAAGGATGAGGACGGTGTGAAGGAATTCTGCGTGGGTATCATTGATGCGACCAAAGACATCGCCAGCTCGGTGAAGCCCCAGCTGGCGTATTTCGAAATACTCGGCTGGCAGGGGATGAAGGTGTTCTGGGAAGTGTGTGCGTACGCGAAAGAACAGGGGCTGATGGTGATCGCCGACGGCAAACGCAACGATATCGGCAGCACGTGCGACGCATATGCGGAGGCCTACCTGTACGAGGACAGCCCCATCGATGCGCTGACCGTGTCACCGTACCTGGGCAGCGACGGCATCAAGCCCTTCATCGTGCGGGCGATCAAGAACAATAAGGGCATCTATGTGCTGGTAAAGACGAGCAACCCGAGCTCGGGAGAGATCCAGGATCTGCCCATCGGCGACGAAGTGGTGCACGAGCACCTGGCGCAGCTCGTGGAAAGCTGGGCGACGCAGGCGCTCGGGCCCAAGACGAACCTGTCGTGCATCGGCGCGGTGGTGGGCGCCACGTACCCGGAGGAGATGAAGTACTTGAGGACCCTGATGCCCCACGTGCCGTTTTTGATCCCCGGCTACGGCGCGCAGGGCGGCACGGCGGCAGATGTGAAGCACGGCTTCATCGGCGACGGCACGGGTGCGATCGTGCCGGCCGCGCGCAGCATCATTTACGCGTCGAAGGGCAAGGACTGGAAGGAGGCGGCCGCGAAAGCGGCGACGAAGATGGCGGGAGAATTGAAAGCAGTCTTGGCTGTCTGACTGGTTTTTAGTTCATAGTTATTAGTTGCTGGTTTTTCAGTATTACCAGCAACTAATAACCAATAACTAAGAACTAAAAACTATTGAAATTTCGTACTCCGCGCGATCGGCGCGCTGAACTCCGTCCAGTTGAACGTACCACTGCCGTCGCTCCAGCGGATGGCCCCGATTTCGTTGGGGTTGCCCGGCTGGTTCAGGCTGATCTGCAGCGAGTAGCCGCTGGCGCCGGTCACCGACACATCGGCGAAGAGACGCAACGTACGCGGGTCCGAGGCGATGACGCCGAGCTCGGAAGGGACAATGCAACCGACCGTGTCACCCGTACTGGAACACGACGCCGTGAAAGACGTATCGGCCGCACCGAGGACGAAGTTGCTCACGGTGACGCCCGCGGACTTGCTCACCTGGAACTCCAGCTCCGTGAGCGCAAGCGACGCGCCGGCAATGTGGGTGCCTTCGAACGTGAACCCTCCCACCAGCTGCCGCGTGCCCACGGGGAGCGAGTCGGTCGCGGACAGCGCGTTCCGCACCGAGGTGAGGCGCGCCTGGGCCGTCTGATGCTTGGGGAAAACGATGGTATTGGAATGCGTTGTGTACATCGTGCCGCTGTCCTCGCCCTGTGCGCTTATCTCTATCTCATCCACCTGCACGAGCTCGTCGGACCCGCCGCCGGCATTGCGCTCCTTCATGCGCACTTCGATGGCGAACATCCGCTCCTCCCTGCGCGGGATGCGGTACGCGCCCTCGATGGGGAACGTTCCTTTCCAGGTTTTATCCGTGCTGTCGAATATATCGAGCGTGAGGCGTCCGAGCTCGACGCCATTCTCGTCGAGAACGAACATGGAATCGATGGAGTCGATGCTGCGCTCGAGCGTGACCGTGGCGCCGCGCATCAGCACCGCCTCGTGTTCGGGAAACACCGTGATACCGGCGATGGCCGGGCTGCGCTCACCAAGCATCAGGAAGTGGCTGCGGGCTGGCAGGTCGACGGCCCTGACGGAGGAAGCAGACGAACTGCTCGAAGTCTGCGGGCTGGACGACATCGAAGACGCGGAGGACGTGGACGCTGCGGACGAGAAGCTCCGGGACGAGCTGGAGGAGGACTTCACCGGCTGGCCGCGTTCGGCGGCGCGGAACGCGTCGAGTTCACCCTCTGACCATGCGAGGAACGCGCCCACGATGCGGGCGGAGTCGGCGCGGGAGAGCGGGTGCTCGGGGCTGCCCAGATCGTTCACGAGAAGTCCCGAATCGCGGCCCGCAATCATGTACGGTTCGTACCAATGATCGGGAGCCTTGGCGAATACCGGCAGTTCGAGTTTCCAGAGGTTCACCGTCATTTTGACCCCCTCGGCCAGGTTCACCGTGCGCTCGGGATGAAACAACCCGTCGGGATTGCCCTCGATAATGCCCTGTGCCTTCGCCCAGCACACATACTGGTTGAACCACGCAGCGGCAGGAACATCGGGGAAGCAAGCCCTGCGCGGATAGGACGTGATATCGAGATCGTCCCACAGATCGCCCGGGACGGCACCCGCGGCTATCTTCAGGAACTCGGCGCGGTTCACGGTTTGGTTGGGACGGAAGAGTCCGTCGGGATACCCGTCGATGACGCCTTCGTTGGTGAGCAGGTAAATGCCCGGCGCAGCCATCGTGGTGGGACGCACATCGGGATACCCGCCATGGGGCGAGAAATCGAGCGCCGACGCGATGAGCGGAGCGGCGATGGAAATAAGGGCAAGAGAGGGAAGGAGTGTGCGCATAGCAGTTAGTCTAACGAACCAGCCCGGCATTTGTTACCAATTTCGTTACACATTTTGGACGATGGCAATAGCACGTCGGAAACGCGTTCAGTAGCGTAGGGACATGACTCCTCTCTTCCTGCTGGGCATCGCCGCGTCGCTGGTACTCGTGATCGGCGCCGCGCTGCCCGATACGACCGTGAAACACGCGGTGCAGTCGCGCAAAGACTGGTGCTTTCTGCTGGGCGGGGCGGGGATCCTTCTCTACGC
>CAYTEH010000021.1:0-1654 GCA_964436765.1 uncultured Candidatus Peribacteria bacterium | reverse complement strand
GGTGTATACTGCCGGCATGCGCAAATTCTCCATGCTCGCCGCCACCATCGGCAGCACGGCTGCCTGGTACGTGCTTTCCAATAAAAAGCTTCGCGGCGAACTGGCGAAAGCCAAGAGCCCCGATGATACCGTGCAGATTCTTACCCGATACCTGGGACGCGACTGCCAGAATATCGGGAAGGCGGTGCACGAGTGGGTCAGGAGCGAAGAGGTGCAAGAGACGCTCACGCGCGCGAAGGAGGTGAAAGACCAGACGTTCGAAAGCGCCAAACGCGGTTTCAGCGGATTGCTTGGCAAGGCGAAGCAGGCAAAAGACGCCGCGACGGAGGCCATCAAAAAGAAAACGGCCTGAGCCGCCGGGCGGTTTGCCATCGGGACGGACGACTGTATCCTCGGACCCCCATATGATGAAACGCATGCATGCAATCGGCACCGCCCTTGTGATCCTGGTCCCGTTCGCCGCGGCGGCCTACAGCGACGTGCCGCCTGGCAGCTGGTACGCGCGGGCCGTGCAGCGTTTCGACGATGCCGGGTACCTGGGCGCGGGAGACCAGCTCAAGCCCGCCGAGTTCGTGCCGCGCGTGGAGCTTGTCAGTGTGCTGGTGCGTCTCCGGCGCGAGACGGGGGAAGGGGACGGCGAGGTGCAGCTGTTCGACGATGTCCCCGGTACGAGCCCCCACTTTGCAATGGTGCAGGATGCCGCGGCCGCGGGATGGCTGCTCGGGGATGGCGACTGCCTGGACAATGACATCTGCAACGCCAGCCCCATGCGCACCATCAACCGTGCCGAAGCCGCCGCCATGATCGAACGTGCCTTCGGGCTGGCGGCGCTCCCGCACGCGCCCGAGTTCCACGACGCGCCCCCGGGCAACTGGTACAGCGAACCGCTGCGGGTGGCCGGCAGCCATTGTCTGCTGCGGGGAGATGACGGCAAGGGAACCGTGCGGCCGGAAGCGGCCCTCAACCGCGCGGAAATGCTCACGATCCTGCTCCGGGTCTACGCGCGCCTCTCGTACCCCGACTGCCGCGAGGATGCGCTGAATGACACGCTCCTGCCGGTGTTCTCGGCCAGGGCCGCGAGCTCGGCACGCGCCAGCAGCAGCGCTTCGCCGACCGTGACGTCGGCATCGAGCGCCGGCTCCGCCATGTCGGCACCAGTCCAATCGGGCGCCAGCTCGGCGGCACCGGCTGCCGGCGCGCAGTCATCGGCATTCGCACGCTCCTCGCTGCCCCCGGGCGCCGATCCCTCCGCCGGCACGATGCAGCAGGAGTACTACGATTACCTGACCCAGCTCGCGTATTTGATTTTGCAGGCGAAGAACTACACGGCCGAAACCTCTCCCAACATGTTCAGGCTCTTAAACCAGCGCGTGCTCCTCATCGAACAATATAACGCGATCCTCCTGAACGCCCAGGCGCGGCCGCTGACTGCGACAGAGAAGCAATCGCTGACGCAGGTGAAGAATGCACTCCAGAAGAACCAGGCGGAGCTGAGTGCGACGCAGGGAATGTGAAAACAGTTTTGCAGCCACTGGCTTCATGTGTTCAGAAGCCGGCATCCGCTTTTTTACTTTTTCTTCTATCACCGCTCCCCACCGAAGTGGGGAGAGGAGGGTGAGGGGACAAAAAAACGGCGGCCGGAGCCGCCGTCTTC
>CAYTEH010000020.1:0-25372 GCA_964436765.1 uncultured Candidatus Peribacteria bacterium | reverse complement strand
TCTTCACACAAACCCCATGAACAGAAAAAAACTGCAGTCAATGATCGAGCAGAGCCTGCTTCTGACACCCGATGAGTGCGCCTTCTGGCTTGCGAAACTCCCGACGCTGGACGAACAGACATGCGTGAAGCTGGAGAAGCTTCTGACGATCCCCGAGGACAAGAGCATGCAGAAAAAGCTGTCGGATTACTTCGGCGCGCTGAACAGCGCGATCCAGAATTTCACGCCGGCAAACAAGACAGCCTGACCAGGACCCACATCCACTTCTCACACGCGTATGTCCATCGAAACATCCAGACCGACAATCGAAATCCTCACCGGCCATGCCGAATTGATCCGCAGGCAGGTGGAGGAGCTGTCGAAACAGATCCAGGATATGCCGGAAGCAGGCACGCTGCGACTCGGTGCCCTGCAAAACGCGATGTCTGCAGCGGCGCAGGACGGCCTGGTTCTGGGCAGGCAGCTTCAACCGCTCGTGCGGGTGCTGCACCGGCACACGACGCCTGCGAACACCTCCGCGGAGGATGCCGTCCCCGACATGATCACCCTTAACGGCGATCCCACCGAACACGAGGAGGTCACCAAAGAGCTGCAGCACGTAATCGCCCTCCTGAACCAGCCGCAGCAGATGCTGGAAAAGCTGGAACAGGAACATAAAACCCGGGAATCCCTGAACGCCTTCAGTATGAAGGCGGTCTACGAGTCAATGCAGAAAACAATGCAGGGCGGACTGCAGATCGTCAATAACCCCGAAGCCGCGGGCACAATCCTCGCGGCCACGCTCCCCATCTCGGGCGCGCCTGTGGAAGTGATGAACTACCTCGGCTCGCTTGCCGCGCGCCGCGAACAGATCACCAAACTGGGCACGGACGTTGGCAACTCGACCCCGGGAAACCCGACCCCGTATCCGCAGCCGGCCCCCTCGGCAGGTGTCAGCCAGGGCAACCTGAACACCGGCAACAGCTTCCGCCAAAGCACCCTCGGGTTCGCCACGCAAATGTTCAACGCATTCCCCCGTCTCGCCCGCATTTTCGGCGGCGAGGGCGCCAATGCCAACGAGGCTGCCGAAAAATTCATCGACGGCCTCATGGGCTCGATGGGCGAACTGCTTGCCACATACATGGGGCCGAACAGGTTCCTGAACGCCTTGCTGCCGCGCGACCTGGGCGAATCGCTGATGTTCAGGGATATCGTCCTGAAGGAAGCGCAGAGCAGGACGCCTCCCGTTCAGCTGACGGCAGTCGAGAAGAAAAAAACGCAGGATATCGTCACCGCCATGCGCATGTCCCCCGAAGATCAGGGCAGGCTCATGAATTGCATCCAGCAGTACTGCAGATACAAACGCGAAGGTAAGCCTGTCAGCACGAAACCCACCTTCGCGCAAAGTACGGAAGCCAATGCGAAAGCATACCTTGCCCGGATCGAAAGCGAGGCGAAGGTCGCCGCTACCCAGCCGAACAACCCGAACAGCCCCAATAACCAGATCCCGGAGGTTGTGCGGAACTCGATCGGCAACTATTTCCCAAGCGGGCAGCAGGAAAGAACGATCGCGAACAACGAGACCGATGCCGTCGAACTGCACGCGCGCGACCAGATGAAGCTGAAATTCTTCAAGACCGAGAACCCGCTCGCGTACAAGGTCAAGATCAACGACACGCGCATCGTCACGCTCGAAACCGGCACTGCCGCGTCAGGTCAGAACCTGAGGGAGCTGCGCATCAAGAACGAAACGCAGGACAACAGGGACCCGGCGAATATCCGCATCCGGCCCGACGGCATCAGCGGCCCCGGCATGCGGCTGACCTACGTCATGGACAAACTCCGCGACAATCCCAATGCAACGAAAATCCGCTTCCCGGCGGACGCCACCGATGCATCCCAAATCGTGATTCCCAGCTGATTTCCCTCTTTGTATGTCGCTCCAGGAACTTCAGAAAACCACCGAAGCGGTCCATAAAGAGCTCAGCTCGGGCGGCGCCGACACCGAAGTGCTCCGGAAGCAGCTGCAGGACCTGCGCGGCCTTCTGACACCCGAGAACGTCACCGACGAAGGCACACGAAAAAGACTGTCGGTCCTGCACGCGCAAGTCACAAACCGCGCGAGCTTCCTGAACGGCCTCCAGCAGCGCACCAACGTGCAGGACGAAACGCTCTCGGCCCTGAACCAGCTTTCGTCGTCCCTCGCCGGCCACGGCATCCTGGAACGCCGGTTCGATAACGACACGCTCCACACGGTCACCACTCATAACTGGTCGCCCTATAACTGGTTCCGCCGCGCGGGCTTGGGCGAAACGGGTGCGGCGCTCGCGGGAGGCGCCACGGCGCTGGGCGCTCTGTACATTGCAAAAAGAATACTCTTCGGAGCGGGCCGCGGCGCCTACCGCGGCGTCAGACGCGGCGTCGAATACGTCGGCGGCTGGCTCAGATCCCTTGCCACGTTCGGAGCGGGTGTCGCCGCAGGCGCGGCCGGCCTCATCGGCCTGCAGCGCTTGAACCCAAGCTGGCTACCGGAATTCCTGAGATCGACACCGGCCACACCCCTCACTCCTGAGCAGATCAAGAAGCAGGAGGAAGAAAAGAAAAAACTGGAAGAGCAAGAGAAGAAAACCGGGGAAGAATTGCAGAAAACAATCGAAGCGCTTCCTGCAGGAGACCTGCTGGCATCAAATCCCCCTCTGGAACGGACGATCAACGGGGTCAATGTCACGATCGGAAACGGAAACATCAATATTAATGGCAGGAGGATGACACTGACTGTTCAGCCGAATGCAGGTACTTGGCTCACACAACCGGGGCAGCCCGTATTTGCTACGGTTCCCATCGCCATGAACCTTACTTTCCGCACACTGCAACGGAATCCAAGTGGCAATCTGGCTCTGACGGTGGACAATCCCGATCCTCTTACCAACGGAACAGACCCCCAGATTACAAGCGAGCTGCCGAGGAACCAGCTAGCCGCAGTCATTACCAGATTGGCAACAGCAGGTGGAACGAGTGATATCACCCTTGATCGTGGAACACCTTCACGAAGGTATATACTACGGGCTGCGACCACCTAAATTTCCTGGATATGACACTCCTCCGCCTCTACCCCTTCCTGATCCCCCTCGCGGTCCTCGTCTTGTGCGAGGGCACGAAAATCGTGCTGGAGGGAATCGAGACGGGCAACTGGAAAGGAGGCCTGTTCCGCCCGGGCGGCATGCCCAGCAGCCACTCGGCGTTTGTGACCTCGCTCTGCATCATCGTGGCGAAGATGACCGGCGTGCATTCAGCCGAGTTCGCCATCGCCTTCACGTTCGCGGGCATCACCTGGTACGACGCCATGAGCTCGCGACGGGCCGTCGGCGACCAGGGAAAGGTGCTCAACCTGCTGCAGAAGAAAGTGAGGTTCTCCGAGCGCACGGGGCACAGCCTCGTGGAAGTGCTGGGGGGAATTGCATTCGGGGTGGTTGTTACTTTTGCCGGGATTGTCCTGGCGGCCTAGCTGAATGAACAATGATCAATGAAGCAATGAACAAGGAAAGGACGAATATTGAATCATAAATGAACGAAGTCTTGAGTGTTCTTTTTGTACACAGAACGTCAAACTATTCTTCAGTAAGCCAAAATTTCGGTGCACCTTAAAGAATCACAAAAAACTGACTATGACGGAAAAAACTGAAGTGATGTGATACTCACATGAAAAATACCCCTGATAAGCGCCAATACGATCTTGAGGCGCGAACGCAGAAATTCGCAAATCGTGTAAGGCTATTTGTGCATGGAATACCAAAAACAGTCAGTACGGAATCAGACTGTAAGCAACTTGTGAGGGCATCCGGCTCAGTCGCGGCAAATTACGGGGAAGCACAGGAAGCTTCAAGCAAGCGCGATTTCGCGGCCAAGCTAAAAATCTGCAAAAAAGAGGCGAGGGAATGCACCGTATGGTTGCGCTTGTTAGAAGTGAAGCTTCCCGTCGAAGTAGAAAATGAACGTAGAGTACTTCTGCAAGAAGCTGATGAACTCGTCCGTATTTTCTTTGCAAGCATTCGCACTACAGGCTTTAGCCATGTGTGACTTTCATCCTTGAAACATATGCATTTGTAATTCCATTGATCATTGTTCATTGCTTCATTGATCATTTCGTCACGGTTTCCTGAACATATAGTACTTCGCCGCTCTCGCCAGCTTCCCTCCCCTGCCGGCCTTCTTCGTCGCTTTGCGGAGCGCGATGACAAAGCGCCGGACGGTATCGGCGATGACGGGAAGTTCCAGGTAATCGATCACGATGGCCACCCACGCGAGCCACAGAGGCAGCACCGTGCCCGCACCATGGATGCTGTTCACCACGAACTCGTCGGTAATCCAGAAGAGGTGCAGCCACTGGGTATTGAGGAAGAGCAGGTACAGGAGCGCCCGCGAACGGACACCCTTTCGCATATCGTGCAGATACACGGCCGACGTGGCGATGAGCGCCGGGATCTCGGTGTAATCGACCGCAATGAGGATGTACTGGAGCCCGGGCGACGGGTCGAAGTAGCTCTGCCCCAGGAGCTTAAAGAGCACCACGTGGGTGGTGAGCCAGTAGAGGTGGAAGAGCTGCAGCACGAAGAGGCCCGCGCTCAGCGTAATGTTGAGCAGGTAGTGACGTTCGTACCAATGCCAAAACTGATCTGCGAGACGTTTCAAGATGCGCAAATTGTACTATACTTCACCCATGCCCCGCCTCGCCGACCAAAGCAAAGATTTTCCCCAGTGGTACCTGGACGTGATCGCCCAGGCCGACCTGGCCGAACACGCCGACGTGAAAGGCTGCATCATCTTCAAGCCTTACGGGTATGCCATCTGGGAGGCCATCCAGGCCGACCTCGACCGCAGGATCAAGGAACTCGACGTGCAGAACTGCTACTTTCCGCTCTTCATCCCCGAATCGGTGATGAACAAGGAGAAAGACCATATCGAGGGGTTTGCACCAGAGTGCGCGGTGGTCACGCATGGCGGCGGGAAGGAACTGGCGGAAAAACTGTACGTCCGACCGACCAGCGAAACCATCATCTACACGACCTTCGCCAAGTGGATCCAGAGCCACCGCGATTTGCCCCTCAAAGTGAACCAGTGGTGCAACGTGGTGCGTTGGGAAATGCGGACACGCCCGTTCCTCCGCACGCTCGAATTCCTGTGGCAGGAAGGCCATACCGCGCACGCCACGAAGAAGGAAGCCGACGAGATGGTGGAGGCCGCGCTCAGGATGTACGCGGATTTCGACAAAGAGATCCTCGCGTTGCCGGTGCTCCGCGGCCGCAAGCCCGAGCACGAGAAGTTCGCGGGCGCGCTCTACACGCTCTCAACGGAAGCGCTCGCGCGCGACGGCAAGGCGATTCAGGCGGGCACCTCCCACAACCTGGGGAACGAATTCTCGGCGGCATACGGCATCAAATACCTGAACACCGACGGCAAGCAGGAATCGCCGTGGACCACGAGCTGGGGCCTTTCCACGCGCATCATCGGCACCATGATCGTGGTACACGGGGACGAGAAGGGCCTGCGTTTGCCCCCGATGGTCGCGCCGACGCAAATCGTGATCGTGCCCATCTACAAGACCGATGACGAGAAGAAGGCGGTCCTGGAGGCGTGCGACAGCCTGAAAAAGACCCTCAAAGGCATCCGCGTGAAGATCGACGACCGCGACAACAAATCGCCCGGCTTCAAGTTCAACGAATGGGAAGTGAAGGGCGTGCCGCTGCGTATGGAACTGGGACCGAAAGACCTGGAAAAAAAGCAGGTGATGCTCGCCAACCGCGTGACGGGCGAGAAGAAGCCGATGCCGATCGCGGATGTGACGGCGGCCTCGATGCAGGCGATGCTGGATGAGATCCAGAACACGCTCTACACGCAGGCGAAGAAGTACCTGGAGGACCACACCTTCACGGTGGATTCGATGCAGGACCTGGAAGCGAAAATGGAACAGGGCGGCATGGCCTGGGCGCCATGGGACGGCACCAAGGACACCGCCGACAGGATCAAGGACAAGACCAAGGCGACCATCCGCCTGATCCCCGAGGGTGAGACGGACGTACAAGGGAAAATGGACGTGTTCTCGGGCAAGCCCGCCGTGACAATGGCCCTGTACGCGAAAGCGTACTGACCCTTCGATACGCTCCGCCTGTCATCCTGAGTAGCCCGGACCGAAGTCCGGGCGTATCGAAGGACGACCAGCGGAGCTACTCAGGGTGACATTATTGAACCTTCTTCGCCTGCTCCTGGGCCTGCTGCGGAGTGGCCCCCTGCGCCATGGCGTGCGCGACCGCGGCGCGGCGGCGCTGGAACGTGACGATCGAGTTGCTGATGATCGATGCCACTCTGTCGGCATGCGGGATGTAGTGGAGTGTGACGGCCCGGCCGGTCCCCTCTTTGAGGTCGAACACCAGCGTCCCGAACGGGAAGAGGTTCATGAACTGCGATTTGCTGGCGACACTCGCGATGTTATCCAGGTTCATCTGCCGGATGCTCACGCGGAACAGCGACCCCTGGTCCACCACTACGATCTCCTCGGTGGTCAGGAGCAGCAGGTCGAACTTCCAGTCGAGAAACGACATCAGCCATTTCACGAACACGAAGAAGAACCAGAAAAAGATGAGTACCGGGATGTGGAAGAAGCCGGGCAGGCCGCCCAGCTCGAACGCGACCCCGAGCGCGACGATGCACAGTGTGAAGAAGAACGCCTTGATGCTCCTGAGCACGAACATGAACGCACTGAACTTCACGCGGAGCACCACGGTTTCATCGGACGAGAGGAAGCTTTTAATCAGCTTCTCCTCGTCGGTCTGGAGGGCGAAGATCTTCATGGCTGCATGATACTCCTTTCAGCGGCTCCCGTTCATGTGCAACGACTTCTTCTTCCGCTCCATCTCCTGCAGAACGAGCTCGGGTGCAACGATGTGCTCCAGGTCGTCCAGTTCGGGGTCCTGGCCTTCTTTGAGCCCCAGATGGTCTGCAATGGCGTTCGTGAGCCTGAGGGTTTTGGTGATCTCGTACTCCGCCAGCAGGTCGATCTGCAGGTCCAGGTCGGCACGGTCCTCGTCCACGGCGGCCATGCGGTTCTGGCTGATGAGGACGAAGGTCGAGAGGAAGATGGCCTCCAGCGACACGATCATCGTGAGCAGGCCGAAGGGAAACGGGTCGAAGGGCGGGATGCCGAGCCACCCGAGATTGACCGCAATCCACGTGAGGAACCACGCGATGTGCACGTACAAAAACAGCATGCTGCCCGAAAACGTGGTGACGACGTCGGCGGCCCTGTCGCGCCTGCTCTTGCGCCGTTCGATCTGGCGCCGGACTTCCAGGAGCGTGTCGATGTTGCGCTCGATGACGGCGGACAGATGCGGGCTGGGACCGTCCTTCTTGCGGGGGGTCATGGGGTTGATCATAGCACCCCTCCTCCTCTCCCCCTACCCCTCTCAGCGGGAGAGGGGGGACGACACGTGAGAAAAACCGATGCGAGAGACACTGCACAACTGTTCCCCTCCTCCCCCGGAGGAGGGTGCCCGAAGGGCGGGTGGAGGAATCACAACTGCCCCTTCGCCATATCCCCCTTCCAATACGTCTTCGACCCCACCGCCGCATCCCATTGCAGATGGACTTTGACTTCGTAACGCGTGTCGGACCGGAGGTGCAGCCTGAGCGTTTCGCCCTTCTCGACCGGAATGGGATCGCGCACGGGCAGGTAGATCTGCTCCCAGTGGGTGGCCGGTGACCGGGGACTCGTGCTGATCGTGAGGCCCGGCAGCAGGTCGCATTCCCACCAGAGCGCGAAGCCGTAGACGGTGCGGTTGGCCGCCGCCATCCAGTCGGCGTCGAGATCGCGGACGCTGTCGGCCCCGGTGAGGAAATCGATACGTTCCAGTTCGCGCGCGTCAGCCAGCTCGTCAGGTTTCACCGTGCGCACGTAAATATTGTGGAAGCAGGCATCTTTGGCCTGACTGAAATCAAACCCGAGGCTGTCCCAGACGTTCAATTCCCTGTAAAGACGGTCGGATGTCACCGGCGCGGCATACTGCCGGAGGGCCTGCGGAATCATCACCGTCCCCTGCTTCATGAACCGGCGTGCATCCGCTAGCGTCTCCAGGATATTTTCCTCCAGCGCATAGTTCCCGAGCGTCTCGGACACAATCACATCCGCAAGCACGGGCTTCCGGACACCGGCCGAGTGCGCATGGTGGAAGTGCAGGTTCTTGATGCCGTTCTTTTTCGCGAGCTCCTTGCTGAGGGCGAGCATCCCCGCATCGACCTCATACAGATGGCATTCCTTGGCACCCATCTTGGACGCGAGGAACGACAAATACCCCGTGCCCGACCCGATGTCGGCGACGATGGATTTCCCCGGCACAATCGCCTGACGGAGCGCCTGTTCAAAAGCGTCGTTACGTGGCTTGTCGCCGAGAAGGAGGCGGTGAAATTCGATCATTTGCCAGAGTATACAAGATACTGCCGGCCGATGGGATTCCTGTTAGCATGCCAGCATGCATGCCCGCCTGGCCCACCCATGGCTCATACCGACGGCGGCTCTTCTCACCGTCGCCGCACTCCTGATCGCAGGCGTGCTCGGCGTATCCGCGTACCGCACGTCCCTCTGGAGGAAATGCCACGCACTCCAGAAATACACGCTGGAATCGCACAAAGCCTTCAGCAAATGCATGCGGGATTCCGGCCTCGATCCGAAGGACTGGATGCGATGAACCCGGGTCAGAGCGACGCCTGATCCAGGTCTTTGAGGATCTCGTCGGCGTGCTCCTCGGGCTTCACCGCCGGGTATACCTTCGCGATGATGCCCTCGGGATCGATGAGGTACGACACCCGCGCAATACCCGAAGACGCCGGTGTTTTCTTCGGCTTGGTCGCACCGTACTGTTCGATGGCGTCGCGCGAGGTATCGGCGAGCAGCGGGAACGGGAGCTCGTATTTCTTGGCAAATTTTCCGTGACTCGCGGCGGTATCGGCGCTCACCCCCAGCACCACGCAGTTCTTTGCATGAAAATCGGCGAAACGGTCCCGGACCGCGCATGCCTCGGCGGTGCACCCCGGCGTATCGTCTTTCGGGTAGAAGTAGACGAGGACCCATTTGCCCCGGTACTGCGTGAGCTCACGCGTGATGCCGTCCTGATCGGGAAGCGAAAAGTGCGGCGCTGCGGTTCCTGCGGCGAGAAGTGGCATGGGAGGAGTATACTGGACTCCATTCCCCTCCTCCCATGAATTACCAGGATTTCAAACAATTGTGCGAGACCCGCCGCAGCGTCCGGTATTTCGACGACTCACCCGTACGGCAGGCCGACATCCTGGCGCTCCTGGAATTGGCCAGGATGGCACCGAGCGTGGGCAACGCGCAGCCGTGGATGTTCCACGTGATCGTCAATAAAGAGCTGCGCCGGAAATTGATGGAAACAAGTTGCTATGGAAATTTTGTGGAAGGATCGGATGTTTTTATCGTCGTCACCGCCGACATCGGAGCCAAGCCCGCGACGGGCGAGGTGCTCTGGAACCCGCGCGAGCTGGATTACTCGTGCATCGTGGCCATGACAAACGTCATGCTCGGGGCAACCGCAATGGGCCTTGGAAGCTGCTGGGTCTCGCTGCATCGGGGCCCGGCGCACGAAATATTGCAGCTGCCAAGACACCAGGTTGTGATCGACGGCATGATGATCGGGCATTATAAAAAAGGCGAGGAGCTGCCAGGCGCGGGGCACGAGAGGAAGCCGCTGAAAGACATGTACAAGTTCTATGAATGACATGGCCAGGTGGTCCGATGGCGGGATGGCCGATTGACCATCTGACCATCCGACAATGCATCGCGATAGCCTTCCTGTCTGATGCCGGGGTCGCTTGTGCTATCCTTCCTTCCGTTTCCTCATGGCTTCAAAAAAGAAAACCTCGGCCCCCCGGGCCCGTGTTCCCGCCGGGGAAGTGCTGGCGCAGATACCCATGCAGAGCACGCTGCAAGCCTCGTTCACGCTGCTGGCGATCGTGCTTGGCGCGCTGTGCGTCATCTTTTTGCAGAAGGTGATCGTGCTGTTCCTGCTGGGCCTGCTGCTCTCCTCGGTGATGGACCCGGCGGTGACGTACATGCGCCGCTGGAAGATCCACACGAGCCTCGCGGTGCTCATTCTCTATTTCGTCTTCATTGCATTCGCCTTCGGCCTGGTGCTCGCCCTCATCCCCATTATCTCGGAACAGCTCGAGGGCATCATCGCGCTCAGCCAATCGGAGGGCACACGCCTGCTCACCGAAAAACGCATCGCCTTCCCCTTCCTCACGGACGACATCAACTTCCGCCTGACCCAACTCCTGCGCTTTACGCTCCAGAGCCTGTCGCTCGAGGGGCGCGGTGGGTTCGAGCAGCTCAATGCGTACCTTTCATCGATGGCAGCCGGATCGCTCAATTTCCTCTTCACGATTGCGACTACGGCCGTGTCGTTCATTTGGAACACGTTTTTGGTGCTGCTCTTTGCCTTCTTTCTGCAGATCGAACGGCATCGCGCGTACCTGTGGGTACGCCGGCTCCTCCCCGCGCGCATGCGGCCCTACATCGATGAGCGTGCCGGCATGATCCGCCACCGTCTGGGGCAATGGATGCGTGGTCAGCTGCTCCTGTGCCTGTGCATCGGAGGCATCACCTTCGTCGCGCTGGTGCTGCTGCGGGTACCCTACGCCCTCACACTCGCCATCCTCGCCGGCTTCACCGAGTTCATCCCCTACGTCGGCCCCATCATCGGCGCGGTGCCCGCGGTACTCATCGCGCTCGCGCACGGCGGCTTCGTGTGGGCCCTTATCGTGGCCGGCGCGTTCTACGTGATCCAGTTTTTGGAGAATAACGTCTTCGTTCCGATGATCATGAAGAAAACGGTCGAGCTGAGTGCGGTGGCCATCATGTTCTCCATGATGGCGGGTGTCAGTTTCCCCACGGTGATCCACCCCATCCTCGGAATCATGATTTCGGTGCCGCTGGCGGGGATCGCAGATATATTTCTCAAAGACGTACGAGAATGGCAAAGAAAGAAGGCACACGCTGCTTGATTCGTTTCTCGTTTACTTGTTTATCGTTTCAGGTTTCATGTTTCAAACGAGTAACGAAAAACGAGCAAACTGGTAAACGATTCCCCGGTTCTTGGGTATACTCCCCCCGTTTCCCCGCCTTCCCATGCTCCGCAATTCGCTTTCCGCTTTCGTCGCACTGTCGCTTCTGCTGAATACGACGCCCGCGTTCGCCCTCGTCATCCCCGGCGTCACCCGCGACACGCTCAAGGTCAGGAACCCCGCCCGCAAGAAGATCCGCGTGAACGTGACGGACCCCGGGGTCAGCTCGGGCTGGAAGCTGCGCAACGACCAGCGCAGGCTCGACCTCAAGCTGATCGGCAACGCGTTCTTCAACTACCGCCGCGCACACAAAGACATCAACGTCGCTCCGCTCAACCACGAGAACAGGGAAATCTGCCGTACCGGGGCGAAAAGCTGCCGCGGCATGGTGGACGTGGCGACGCTGCTGAAAGACTACATCGATCCCCTGCCTGTGGACCCCAGCGTCGCTGCCGACTCGAACGGCACGGGGTACTTCGTGTACGAGGACTGGAAAGGCAAGGTCTACCTGAGCGCGCCGAAGGCCGAGGAAGGATGGTCGATCAGGTTGCAGCGGTAACGAAGAATCCAGAGACGAAATGCCAGAAGCCAATGGCCTTGTTTTTTGGCTTCTAGACGCTGGAATTTTTCTCCGAAACCCCGTATCCTGTACGTCTATGGCGCCCTATCCAGTTCTGCGAATCAAACCCGGCCGCGAATGGCCTCTGAAGAACCACCACCACGCGATCTACAAGAACGCGATTGAGTCGCTGATGGGCATCGAAACGGGATCGATCGCGGAAGTGCAGAGCAGTGAAGGCGAGTTCCTCTGCTACGCGACCATCAACCTGAAAGCCTACATCTGCGGCCGCGCCATCGCGTTCGAGAAAGGCGACCCCATGGCGACCCTGCGCCGCAATATCAAGAACGCCATCGAGCTCCGGCGTCATTTGCTGAGCGGAGAGGACACGACCGCTGTCCGGCTCATCAACGCCGAGGGCGACGCGATCCCGGGACTGATCGTGGATCAGTACGGCGACATCGTCGTGATGCAGATCACGACGCTCGGGATGGACCGCCTGCGCCCGTGGATCATCCAGACGCTCGATGAGTTCTGCACACCGACGGCGATCTTCGAAAAATCGACGGGGGCATCCCGGAAATCAGAAGGACTGGAGCCGAAGGAAGGCTGGGCGAAAGGCACGGGCCCGGATACGGTGACGGTCACGGAACGGGGCCTGAAGTACCTGATCAATCTGATGGGCAGCCAGAAGACCGGCCTCTTCATCGACCAGCGCGAGATGCGCTCGCTCGTGAAAAGCCTCGCGCCAGGACGGACCGTCCTGGACGTATGCAGCTACGTGGGCGGCTTCTCGCTCAACGCCCTTGCCGGCGGCGCGGCATCGGCCGACGCGGTAGATTACGACGCGGCGGCGCTGGAGCAGGCGAAGAAACACATGGCCCTGAACGGGATTCCCGACGCACAGTTCACGTCCTACGCGCAGGATGCCTTCGATTTCCTTCGCCGCAAACCCCTCCCCCGCCAGTACGACTTCATCATTTTGGACCCTCCCGCCTTCGCGAAGCGGTCGAGCGACCTGGAGCAGGCCAAGCGCGCGTACACGGACCTGAACCGGATGGCCATGCAGGCGCTGCCGCCGGGAAGCCTTTTGCTCACCTGCTCTTGTTCGTACCAGATGGAGCCCATGCTCTTCCAGACGGTGGTGTTCCACGCCGCGCGTCAGGCGCAGCGGAACGTGAGGATCCTTCAGAGGCACAGACATGCCTTTGACCATCCGATCAACCTCTATCATCCGGAGGTGGATTATCTGAAGAGTCTGTTGCTGTGGATCGAGTAATGAAAAGTTGACATCCTGCAGCAAGAATTTAGAGTATTCCAGTGGGTATCAACCATCAGGAGCCGGCCTATACCGATAAAGCGGCTCCTTTTATAGAAGAATTCGGCGGTAAACTCGGAGGACTTCAGTATCTGAACACCATACCCGGATTGGAGGAGCAGGTCCTGCCCATACGCATCGTGAAACCCGGGGAAAGCTGTACTCCCGGTGTCGTTCATAACATCGTCCGGGCATCGCACCCGCACGACTTCCAGGGTCTCGTGAACGTGATTTCATCGGTAAAGGTGAACCTGCGGGAGAACGATATCAACGACATGATCGGACGCATCCGCGACCAGGCCCGGAGCGAGGACGTGATGCAATACGCGCGGTACGAGAACCCCGCGTACGACGGGAACGTGACGATCGGCGTTCAGCCTCTCTTCAGCGCCGAATCGCTGCGGTCCGACGCCTATCGCAGAGGGTCGATCGTGGATCATCCCAACCGCCCGGGCACGTATCTGGTCGAATGGGTGGATGAATGGGAAGACGTCTACGGCCATAACCAGCGAAATCTTGAAAGCGACCTGTTCGACGATAACGGGATGCCAGTGGAGGAATTCCCCACAATGAATGAAGACCATAACGCGCCCGCCATCGTACGCATGCACCGCGATATCCGGCAGAGCGGCCTCGTGCGGGACGATTACGCGTTCCAGGTGGAATTCGGGCAACGGACGCCGCGGAGCCTGCCGCACATCTACCAGGTGCGAGCGTTCATGCGGAAAGCGCTCGCTGGCTTCTCCATCGATCCGGCCGAGGCAAACTGCGCGCGCGTCTTCGGCATCACGGGCGCGGCGGGCATGCGGCTCGCCATCCTGCTCCATACGTTCGGCGCGCCTGACTCTCCCGCGGAGCCGGTGGCGTTGCTTGTTCCTCAGCCGAGGGATGGGCGCAACCTGGCGTTCAGGCCTCCCGCAATCGGCGCCTACCTCGCCGGCACCACGCACAACACGAGCGTTCTCACGAACATGCAGCACGGGAACTTCTGGGCGGCGCAGAAAGCGGATGTGACCGTATTTGAGCAAAGCATCGATGCATTCAATGCGCTCTCTGCCCATGAAGGCCGCCTGCGCGATGCGCCGGAAGGACTGACTGGCAAGCAGGTGCATATCGTCTCCGACGGAACGCGGGCGATCTTCAGGGCAGAAGAATAGCGACGAGACATGCATGCATCGACGCTATGCCGATCTAGTTCCCAGCCCGCACGACCGTACCCTCGGTATCGGTCCGGTAGCGGTATTCCGTGCCCTGATGCGTCAGGAGCACGTTATAGCCCGGCGTGATGACGGCCAGGCACGATTCCGCGGGTCCGCCGAGGCCCAGGCAGGAATCGGACCAGTCTGTCTCGTGCGCCTCCAGGATCACAATCGCACCGGCGTCGACGTTCAGGCGCGCGGCGAGTGCGTTGCGGGCCGCTTGGACGCCCGCGGGCACCGGAAGATTGTGGATGCTCCCCGGAGGGGCGTTCTCGCCCGACGTGACGGGCGCTTGATTCGTGGTATCCGTCACGGGAGGGTTCTGGTTCGCACAGCCTGTAAGCAGGATAATGCCGGAAAGGAAAACGATGGAAGCGATACGCATGGAAGAAAAGGAAGGAATAGACAGAGATATATACGTGACGGCGGACCAAAGGTAACAGAAAAACAGAGCCGAAAACCATGGCTCTGTTTTCTGCATGCGATCACTCGGGGTATCCCCATGCCTTCTGCCAGCCTCGCACCATAAATGCAATCAGGAAGGAATGTGGAACGTTTTCATGGATGTGGACGGGAATGATGCGGATGCAAATGGCAAAGATCATCGAAGACATTCTCCAGGGCCTCTTCGGCTGTACAGGCTGTCTCCTGGACATGGAGTCCTTTGAACGGCTTCAGCGCCACGGAAGGGAGCATGGCCGACAGAGTTGTGATTCCATTGTCCTTCTCATAAAGGACGATGTTGCAGGGCAACGCGAGCGCGACGTCTTCGTTCTCTTCCAGGGCGGCATGAGCGAGTTCCGGATTGCATGCTCCAAGGATCTTGTGGGGCGGATGAGACACGTTGAGTTTTTGCCTCAGCGTCGCTTGAATATCAATTTCCGTGATGACCCCAAAATGCTGCTTTGCCAGCGCTGCCCGCACATGCTTTTCCATCTCAGAGAGCGGAAGCGGGAAGATCGCCGTGAAGCTATACTCGGTGGTAGGCGGCATAGGAACAGGGGGAAAGAATTATTGAACACGTAACATCCCCATCATGCCATTGCCCAAATGCTCCGCGATGTGGCAATGGAACATCCAGTCACCGGGGTTGCTGACATCCAGCAGGATATCGACCGTGTGGCCGGCCGGGACAAGAACCGTGTCTTTCCAGACGAGATGCTCGTTCTTCACGCCGTTCTCCGAGAGCACCAGGAACCGCTGCCCGTGGACGTGGATGGGGTGCTGCATGGGATGCATGCCCGCCTGTTTGTTCACGATGCGGATCTTGAGCTTGTCGCCAACCTTTGCGGTGTACACCAGCTTCTCGTTGCTCCTGCCCGTGGCATCGTCCGTGAGCATCCATTTCATCATCGACGCCATCGGCATCGTGTTCATGGGACTGTCTTCCCATTCGATGCCGTCCGCCGAGACCGTCCCACCCATCATGTGACCACCCATCCCGCCGCCGAGTGAAAGCGCCAGGGTGTGATCGGGAGCTTTCGCAAAAGCCGAACGGAATGGATCGATGCTCTTGGCGACATCGGCGTTCGTGCGGAGCGTGGAAAATGCCGTCGATCGATCCTGGCCGACCACTCCTCCCGCAATCGTGACGGATTGGACGGGAATGGGATCCTCCGGCGGACCGCTGATGACCAGCGGAACGGTGCGCGTGCCGGGATTCCCGGCATTGACGCCGTCGTCCCAGAAATACACCTCGGCAATCACGCGCTCCGACGGTGCAAGCGTATACGAATCTGTCATGTATTCCGTTTCGACCCTGCCGCTGTCCCCGCCCACGATCTTGAGGCCCCCGCCCGGAGGAGGGACAACGCGATACGTGCGGGTATTCGACGCATTGATGATCATAAAGCGGGCAATGGTCCCGAGCCCGAGCCCGATCGGCTGCGGCTCGGCGCCGTTGACGAGGAACGTATTGCCGAAGCGTCCCATGAGCACATGATCTGGGGCCCCGGCTCCGTACGGCAGCGGCGCGCCATCGTGGCCCACAAGGAGATCATTGAGCATCAGGACCTGCTCCGAATCCACCGCTGCATACGCGTCGGGTGAGGCAGGCGTCACGACGATCGGGCCATAGAGACCCATCGGTTGCTGCACGTCTTCCCGCAGGTGGCTGTGGTACCAGTAGATGCCTTCATCGGGGGCCGTGACGGTGTAGGAAAAGCTCTGTCCGGTCTTGATTTCTTCCTGCGTCACGCCCACCGCGCCGTCATTGGCGTTGGTCACGCGGATGCCATGCCAGTGAATGGCAGTCGGCATATCGATGTTGTTCGTGACGTTGACCGTGAACGTCGATCCCTGCGCCGCCTGCAGCCGGGGTCCCGGGATCTGCCCGTTGTACCCGTACATGGCGATTTCTTTTCCACCGATGACCGTGCGGACAAGCGTCGGATTCAGCTGGATCGTCTCGCCGTCTTTCACATCAATGATCTCGCTGGTTTTGGCTTGGGGCAAGGAAGAGATGTCTTGTCCCTGCCCGGGGAGGAAATCGGTTGCTCCCTGAGTTTTATTGCCCATCATGCCGCCATTCCCCATCCCATTGGTTCCCTGCCTCATCATGGATGTGCCTGGCTCTGCAGGGGCGCAGGAGGAAAGAACAAGCGATCCGATGAGTCCGGCAGTCATGGCAAGATACTTCATAGATGTGTGGGAATAGAACGGATAGAAAAGAGCGTGAACGGCGGAATGACGAACATCTGCAGTACGGGAACCAGGCCGACGCCGAGGCCCGGCAGCAGCGGCATGCCATCGGCATAACTCCATCGTCCTGTGCCGAGCGCCCACCACTCGAAGGCGACTGCCATCGCGACGCCGAGGGCGATGGTGATGACCCAGGTGGAAAACCGGGCGTATGCGGCAGGGTCTGCCACCCAGAACAGGTTTCGATGCACAACAGCGAGCACAGCATAGATGACGATCATGAAGATCAGATCGCCCAATGCGCCTCGAAAGCACATCCAGAAATGCTGCGTGAAAGATTGGTATCCTTCAAAAAGTGGCGCCTGCAGGTTTTCCCAGAGCAGATGAAGGACAAAACTGATGCCGAAGAAGGCTCCTATGGACCGCCCATGCTGGATGAAAATTGTGCTCATGCAGGAAAGGAAAAGCAGCACTTACATGCTGATACGGGCAAAGAGCAGGAACACGATCGTGAAACCAAGCGCCATCACAAAAGGCGCGGCATCCGAGAGCCAGTTGCGGCGCAGCGGATGGAAGCCTTTCAGGAGCAGCGAGTTGGTGACCACCGAGACCGAGCTGAAGGCCATCGCGAGCCCGGCGAGTTCGGGACGGAGCACGATCCCCCACTGCATGAAGAGCCGCATGGCGATGGGAATGCCAATGACGTTATAAAAAAGCGCAAAGAACAGGTTCTGCCAGATCTTTTTGACAGTCGCGCGGCTCAGCTTGATGGCCGTGACCACGTCGCGAAGGTCGTTACGCACAAGCACGATGCCGCCCGTCTCCATGGCGATATCCGTCCCGCTGCCCATGGCGATACCCAAATCTGCCTGCGCGAGCGCCGGGCTGTCGTTGATGCCGTCGCCAACCATCGCGACTTTCTTTCCCGCCGCCTGCAGCTTCTTCACTTCGCCCGCTTTGCCTTCGGGCAATACTTCGGCGAGCACATGCGTGATGCCCACCTGCCGCGCAATCGCGAGCGCCGTGCGCCGGTTATCGCCCGTGATCATGTACGGGACAATGTTCATGGCCTTGAGCTGGTCGACGGCTTCCTTCGACGTGTCCTTGACGGTATCGGCCACGGCGATGATGCCGAGAATCTTATTCTGATTCGCAAGCAACATGGCTGTTTTGCCGTCATCTTCCAGCTTTTGCAGCTCCGTCTCGATATCCGCCACTATCGCGATCTTCTGCAGACCCATCAGCGCGCGGTTGCCCAGGTAATGCGCGGTTCCGCTGATGATGCCTTCGACCCCATGTCCGGGAATCGCCTTGAACCCCCCCACTTCGCTCAGAGTGACATTTTTTGACGTCGCGTACTGCACGATGCTCTCCGCCAGCGGGTGCTCGGACCCACGCTCCAGACTTGCAGCGATCTGAAGCACCTGGTCCTCCCCGCCTCCCAAACCCAGGACATCCGTGACCTCGGGTTTGCCTTTCGTGAGCGTGCCTGTTTTATCGAAAATGATCGCATCGAGCTTGTTGGCGGCTTCCAGTGGTTCCCCGCCGCGGATGAGGATTCCCTGCTCGGCGCCCTTCCCCGTCGCGACCATGATGGCAGTGGGGGTCGCAAGCCCCAGCGCGCACGGGCATGCAATCACGAGCACGGTGACGCCCGCGAGCAGCGCGAATGTGACGCCGGCACCGGCAACGAGCCAGCCGATGACCGTCAGCACCGCGATGATAATGACCGCAGGCACGAACCACGAGGCCACCCAGTCGGCGAAACCCTGGATGGGCGCCTTGCTGCCCTGGGCTTCTTCCACGAACTTGATGATCTGCGCGAGCGCCGTCTCGGAGCCCACTTTCTCGGCACGGAATTCGATGCTGCCGTTGCCGTTCATGGTGGCGCCGAACACCCGGTCGTTCTCTTTCTTCTCGACGGGAATGCTCTCGCCGGTGAGCATGGATTCATCGATGGATGTCGCTCCTTTCGTCACGACTCCGTCAACGGGGATCTTCTCGCCGGGCCGGACGAGGATGATGTCGCCGACCTTCACGTCGTCGACCGGGATATCGACCGGCTGGCCGTCACGGATGACACGGGCGGTCTTCGCCTGCAACCCCATAAGCTTCTGGATGGCCTCCGACGTCTTCCCCTTCGCGCGCGATTCGATCCACTTGCCCAGTAGCACGAACGTGATGAGGAACGCAGCGACCTCGAAGTACAGATCGTGCATCTCACCCACGATTGTCCCCTCCGAAAAGACGTGAACCAGGATGTTATACACGCTGTAGAGATACGCGGTGTACGTTCCGATGGCGATGAGACTGTCCATGCTGAAGGTGCCCATCCGCAAGGCGGACCAGAACCCTCTGAAAAAACCCGACCCCAGCCAAAGCTGGACGGGGGTCGAGAGCAGGAGGGAGACGATGCCCATGTATGGCATCAGCGACATGTATACAGCCGACTCCGGGAAGAATGTCGCGATCATGAACACGAGCATCGGCAGGCTGAGCGCGAGCCCGATGATGAATTTGTTCCGGTAGCCGGCGATCTCCTCTTCCTGCCGTTTCCGGTCGAGCTCCACGCCATGGTGACCGTGATCGTGGCGCACCTCTGCCTTATACCCAGCCGCCTCAACCGCCTGCATCAGATGGTGCTCATCGGTTTTGGAGGAATCGAAACGCACGTGCGCCTTGGAGGACGCGAGATTGACATTCGCTTCCTCCACGCCGGGCGTCTGGGAAAGCTTTTTGGCGATGCGCGCACTGCAGCTGGCGCAGTGCATGCCGGAGATGGAAAGAGTGCAGTTCTGGGAAGACATGATATGGACGGGGAAAGGATTAGCGGCGCGACAGGCCGACGACATTGAGTACTTCATTGATGAACGCCTCCTTATCGGCGGGAGAGCTGAGTTTCTTCGCCGCACAGGTGTGCAGGTGGCTCTCCAGTACCGATGACTGGATGTGCTTGATGTGCCCCTGCATTGCCAATGCTAGCTCCAGGATCTGGGCGCAATATGCGTCTTCTTCCACCTGGGTCCTGAGTTTGGCTGTCAGGCCCTCAAGACGCTTGATGGCGTCCAGCGATTTCTTCTTGGCGTCTGCTTTCATGGGAGTATAGGGGTAGGGGGTAGGGGTATGCTATCACGACACACAGCCTGTGCAATGGGTACATGTCGCCATCCACGAGATCGGTCAGGAGGACCAAAAGAACTCCGTCTTGGGAAGCGATACCCCCGCACAGACGTACGTGGATGATCATCGCGAGTCAGCGGCGCCTTCGGCATCAGGTGGTCGATCTTGCCTGTCATGTCCCGGGCCTTCCTGTAGAACGACGAGGAACACGCGTATGCTTCATCCGTTATTTCTTTCCCTCTACTCGTATGCGTCTCACACGCACTTTGATGTCGGCTGCTCTCGGTGCCGCCATCGCGATCTCTTCCGCCGCTCCCGTCTTGGCCGTGGAAACCTCCCGTGAAGCCGGCACCGGCAAGGCAACCGGCAAAATGGCTCAGGTGGACGGAGCCTGCATGGCAACGGCCGTCACCACGCGCGATACTGCCATCAGTGCTGCCCTGCAACTGGTCGTCACGGCCATCCAAGCACGCGGCACGGCACTCGCCGCCGCATGGACAAAGACGGATGTACAGGAGCGCCGCGCCGCGGTGAAAGCGGCCAATGAGACCTTCAAGGGCACCTGGAAGACATTCGAGAAGTCCCGCAAGGCAGCCTGGGAAACGTTCCGGAAAGCTGCGAAGGCCTGCAAGGCCACTGGCGAGGACATCGGTTCGCCCGAGGGGACGGCCGGCATCTAATCAATCGAACAAAAAAGAAGGGGGCCCATCAGGGTCCCCTTTTTATGTGCAACGTTCTGGCTAGAGTGTTTTGGACCGGGACCGCTGGAACTCCGCGGGGTCGAATTCATTGAGGGGCACATCATCCTCGCTCCCGTACTTGGTCATGAGTTCCACAGACAGCGTGACCGTGACTCCGTAGATGCACAGTGCCGTCGAGGGATCCATGATTGTCATACTGATATTCTATCAGAAATGCGATTCCATTTGAATATCGCATTGTATCGCTGTGTTTGTTATAATACATAAATTATGTTATAATATCTTTAATACGGTTACATCCATGCAACAGACACACCGCGTCCGGCTGCTCACTTCCGTGGCTGTTACCAGTGCCTCCTGCCTGGGCATCCTGCTGCTTCTGCAAAACGGTTCATTTGTCGAGACGAGAGCGCAGGTGACCGATGGGCAATTGCTGGCGCGCGTTGAGCGCCCCTGTACGCAGGATATGTGCGGGCGCGGTCCGAAACTCGGTAATTATCTGTGCCAGGACGGCAGGACGGGAGGGCCAGTGTGCACCCGAGAGGCTGCCGGTTGCGTATGGAGCATCGTGCAGTGCACAAAAAAGAACGTTCCGCAGACGACCCCGCAGGCATCGGCATCCACGCCGACGATCGTTGCGTGGACATCGTTCTCGCGCCAGAGCGTCCGCGCGGGGGACACGCTCACGATGACGGTAACTCTCAAGAACGCGGACAAGTCTGCAGGAGGCAGGAAAGTCCACGCGTACCTGCCCGTGCCGAACGGATCCCTGGCACGTGCGGGCATCGAAGGCACCGGCTGCATCAGCAAAATCAATGTGTGCGTGCCCGTGATTCCCGCGGCGACCGTCGATGCCAAAGGAGTCTTCCGCACCGGGACGTCACAGATCCGAGTCACCTACACCGTGAAGACGTGCCCCGCATCGGTGGAGGCGATGACGGTCGATGTCACCGGTGTCCCCGCAGTGCCGGCCTTGATTGTGGAGGGCGCATCAATCCCGTGCAGAAAGTAGAACGAGCACCACGAAAAAACCCCCGCACCGTGTTGCCACGCATGCGGGGTGATGCAATGCAGAACGGCTTACGCAGCCATCTGATGATCGACCGCGCCGGCATCGGACGTGTCGTCACCCTTCACAGTGGCGTCGCCACCCTGACCGGCCTTCACGTTGCCTGCCTTCGGGCCCTTGGGGCCGCTTTCCATGTCGAAGGTGACGGTGTCGCCTACCTGGAGGTTATCGTACTGACCATCGCACGCGCTGTGATGGAAGAACACGTCGTCCGAACCCTGGACGGAAATAAAACCGAAGCCTTTGTCGGTCTTCGTTTTGATAGTGCCTGTAGCCATACTGACGAATAAGAAATAATAAAACGTCTAAAAGACAAGTGAGCGTACAGGCATAGCGGGACAATAGCCACCGTTCTTTGGCTTTATTCAGGGAAAAAATTGGAGGGAGTTTCCTGCTATGCTCGGACCCATGGGCGCGCATCTGACCCCACAGGAGGCAAAACGCACGGTGAGGGTGTTCGCGCTCGCGTCCTTTCTGCACGACCTGGGTGCGGACATGATCTTTTCGGTGTGGCCCCTTTTTTTGACGAACGTCCTGGGAGCCAATATGCAGGCAGTGGGGTTCATCGACGGCCTGGGTGACGCAGTCGTCTCCATCTCCCAGGCGGCGTCGGGATACGCCTCGGACCGCATCCGCAAACGGAAGGTCTTCGTATGGGTCGGCTACCTGTGCGGCGGCGTCGCGCGGGTGGGATACGCATTCGCCCCCGCCTGGCAGTGGGTACTCCCGTTCCGGATCCTCGACCGCAGCGGCAAAATGCGCGGGTCTCCGCGTGATGCGATCATGGCCGACATTTCCACGCGCCACAACCGCGGGGGCAACTTCGGGCTGCAGCGCGCCATGGACAACGGCGGCGCGGTGGTGGGCATCGTGCTCTCGATGCTGCTGATCGGTCACCTGGGGTACCGGACGATCTTCCTGCTCGCAGTGATCCCCTCGCTGCTCGCGATGCTGCTGGTGATGGTCTTCATACGCGAGACACTCCCCTCCTCCGCGGGCATCTTCCCCGGCGTGCGGCTCCGCGATCTCACGCCGCAGCTCAGGCTCTACCTGCTGGCCAGCGCGCTCTTCGCGCTCGGCAACTTCAGCTACTCCTTCCTGCTGCTGTTCGCGACACAAGCCGGCTGGAGCGCAGCAAGCGTCCCGGCGCTGTACCTGCTCTTCACCGTCGTGACCGCTCTCTTCTCCATTCCCTTCGGCCGGCTCGCCGACGCATGGAGCCGCAAGCTGGTGCTGCTCGTGTCGCTCGGCTGCTGGGCGGCGGTGCTGGCGCTGTTCGCACTCGACCGTTCGCCCCTCACGGTGATCGCCGCGTTCGTTCTCTACGGCCTGCACAAAGCGGCCTACGACCCCGTGGAAAAAACGATCATCGCCGAGCTGGCGCCGGCGGAGTACAAAGCAAGCGTCCTCGGCGGGTTCCAGATGGTCGTGGGCCTCTGCAGCCTGCCGGCCTCCATGATCGCCGGCATCCTGTGGGACCAGGCAGGCGCCAATGCGCCCTTCCTGTTCTCGCTCACTATGACGCTACTGGCCGGTTGCCTGCTGCTGTGGCTGAAGGAAAGGAAATGATGCCAAGGCCAGACGGCCGTCACAGGGCTTCCGGGGTCCTCTGGGACGGAAGCCAGAAATGGCCCGTGTCATACAACTCTCCGCGCGCATGGATCGCATACCTGCGGATCGTGTCCTCCAGCGTCAGTTCGCGCCCGATTTCCTCCACATTTTTTCGGCTGAGCGACGGCACGTTTTTGCGCCACACGAACGACAGCAGTAACCACAGGGCATGCCGCGCCTGGGACGACGCATGGTGAGGTGTCAGTGCATTGCAGATGATCCCCGATGTTGCGTCCGGATAATACAAAACGACGTCACAGGATCCGCCGGTCTCTGCCAGAGTCCTCTGGCGTTCATGGATTTGCTCCGCCGGATCCGGCACGTGCGCCTTCTGGAATGCGTATGCGATCGTCTCGGCGAGCAAGCCGCATGCCCGCCGGCGCGTGGTCTCCTCGGATTCTGCCACGGCGTCGCACGACGCGTGCATCACGCATGCAGGAACCGCATCGGGGCTCTCCAGAAAATGTGAAAACCTCCGGGCGGCTTCGCCGTCGGCGAAGAGCGCGCCGTCGTGATTGGCATCGATATAGGCGATCTCCCCGCGGACGGCCGAGCGGATCGCCCAGGGGCACCAGCGCAGCTGCCGGATGAACTCATCCACCTGCGATTGCTGCTCGTTCTGAAGCGGAAAAAACGTGTTCTTCATGCGGGAGCGGCAGAGTATGGCCACTCCAGTCCTTCAATGCAACAGGATGCCGCCCCTGACTCCGGGTCGCTTATTCCACGATCGCCGTGAACCCGCCGTAGGCCATCCGTTTCGGGTCGAAGGGCATGCTCATCTTTTTGAGCAGCTCCGGATCGTTCATCTCGGGATCGCTCATCACTTTTTTGTTGACCGCGTCCCGGTGCTTGCGCGACTTGAACACGATGTACGCGAACACCGCCGTCTCGCCTTTCTTCAGCTTCAGCAGTTTTGCGAACGAGATGCCCATCGTGTTCTTGAGATCGTCTGCGAGGCATTCCTTGTAATCGACCGCTCCGTAGCCCATCCATTTCTTCTTCCCCCACTCGGCCATCGCCTTGTAGGCCTTCAGGTTCTTCTTCGGCATGGGGATGAGAAATCCGTCGACGTAGGACATGGCATGAACGGGAACGGGATAGAACTCACAGTGATTGTACATACTCCGCCAGCCGCCCGAGCGTCTGCTTGCCGCCTTCGATAGCGCCGTATTCTTTGACAACCATCTCGAGCGCCTCCTTCGTCGGGAACACGGATGTCATCGTCACCGGTGCTTTTCTATCCTCCTTTCGTATCAGGCACGGCGTCGCAAGTGAAGAAGGGGGGCAAGCGAGTAGCGGCCGGAGCCGAAGGCTGCGAGCGCGACGCACGGGGCGAGCACCGCGAATGGGAAGTTCCACCCTGCACCGGTGGTGGTGCTGAAGCCGATCCCGAGCTTGTAGCGCATCACCCCGATGGCACCAACCATGATAATCGCAAGGCACATTGCAGCTTGGCGCGTGAGGACCCCCGTGAGCACCGCGGCGGCGCCGATGGGCTCCACGATGGAGAGGAAGAGCATGAGCGCACGCATCCGCTCCGTCATGCCCATGTTTGCGGCCGGGATGTTCCACATGGGGAACTTGGCGTACGCGGCGTAGAAGAAGATGCAGGCGACGATGATGCGGACGAGCAGGAGAGCAAGGTCCTGGCGGCGGGTAAGCATGGAAAGGGGGTGAAAAAAGTCCCTCGGTACGCTCTTCGACAAGCTCAGGGCTACCTGCCTGCCGGCAGGCAGGCGCGGGATGACACGTGGACCGAGGAGGATGAACTTAGAGAACCGCCTCGAACTTGTCCAGCGACTGGTTCCAGCCCTGCGTGGCGTCGTCCGCGATGGAGGTGGGATGGCCTTCGTGCCTGAGCGTCAGCTTCGTTTTGCCGGGACCGGCATCTTCGAACGTGACCGTGACGACCATGTCCTCCTCGGGCCAGTCGCCCTTCTGTTGTTGCAATCCCCTGCAAATCTCCTACTGTAGCGTTCCTATGTCTGCTGAAGCCCTCTCCTCCCCCGAAAACGGCACCGCGACCCACTCTCAAAAGGAGGTGCTGGT
>CAYTEH010000019.1:2279-26025 GCA_964436765.1 uncultured Candidatus Peribacteria bacterium | reverse complement strand
TATATATTTCCAATAATCCCAAGAATTGGGATCGGGAACGGTTGTAGGGGTCATTCGCGAATGACCCCTAGAGAAACATTGGGATGTATGCATAAACAAAAAGACCGGCGTGTGCCAGTCTTTGTGTATCTCTCGGTGTGCGTCAGTGTGTCTGTGTAAGACGATAGCTGAGCTGTGTATGAGAGTGTGTGTGGTGAGGATGAGGGATCCTCGATCCGTGCCCCGCTGGGGATTCTTATTTCTCCTCGGGTCCCACCCGAAGTCCCCGGACCGGTCGCTGCAAGCGGCATAAAGCCTCGAGAGAAACACTGGGGAGAAAAGGATGCACCCTTCACGGTCCTCATGTGGAAGGGCGACATTGCGGAGCAGAGAGGATGGTGACCACCCGGGCAAGACGGTCGCTAGACCCAGGTGTGAACAATCATGTGAATGAGTGGCTGGGAGGAACGTTTACCGATCAGATGGTCATCATTCTCTCTGCGTGTGTGCGATGATGTGAAGGAGCGGGAGAAGAAACGGGTGAGTGTTTGTGAGTGTGTGCGGGATCTCCGTCTGCGGAAATCACATCATCTTATTCGAGCCATGAAATTGCGCAATGTACTGGTGTTTCATCATGGATACTTATGTAGTTTGATTCTATTCTTTGATCGTAGAATGCTTTGAATCATTCGAATGCTAATATTTAGCATATCTAATCATTCATCATGTTTCCTGACTTCTGGCGAAGAAAGAGCACCGAAAAATCATGATGTGATCATCGAATGTCTATGCGAATAAACACGTCCAATGTCGATTTCTGTTTACTTTTCGGGGGTCAGAGCAGGGTCACCACTTTCGGCCACACGGTAAATACGAACGCGCCGATCCACGCCAGGATCGCGATGAGCGCAGCGCCCGCCGCCACGTCCTTGGTCCGCTTGATCGCTTTATGATGCACGTCGTCCTGCTTGCGGGTGTGTGAATCAAACGCATCGGCGAAGCGTTCCAGGGCGGTATTCAGGAGCTCGATGGCCAGGAACATGCCGCCTGAGAGGATCACGATGGCGAATTGCTGTAGATCGAGCTGCAGGAAGAACCCGGCGATGAGGCTCAGTACATACGCTCCGATGAACAGTGGGAAATTTCGTTCCGTGGTCACCGCATGGCTGAGACCGGCAAGGGCGTAGCCGACGCTGTGGACGTATTTTCTCATAGAAGATTAGGGACAATGTACCCCTGGGGGGCGAAATGACCAATGACGCAATGACAGCAATGACCAAGTAAGGAGTTTTCTTTCAAAAAGTTAGGCATTGGACATTGTCCTATTGATCATTCCATTGATCATTGGTCACTGCGTCATTGGTCATTCACGCACTGATCCCCGGCACAGGGAACTTCCTGCAGAAGGTCTTCACTTCCTCGTGCAGGGTGTTGAGCGCCGTCTCGTCCGCCCGCTTCTCAATGGCGCGGAGGATGAATTGCCCGAGGATTTCCATCTCGGGCTCCTTCATGCCGCGCGTGGTCACTGCCGGAGTTCCAAGTCTGACTCCGGAGGGATCCATCGGCTTGCGCGGGTCATTCGCGATCATGTTCTTATTGAGCGTGATGCCCACGCGGTCCAGGACCGTCTCCACCTCGCCGCCCGGGATGCCCCAGGAGGTGACGCAGTCGATGAGCATCATGTGATTGTCGGTACCGTTGGTGACCAGCTTCGCGCCCTTCTCCATGAGGAACTTGGCGATGTGCTTGCTGTTTCTGATGATCTGCCGCGCATAGTCCTGGAATTCGGGCTTCAGCGCCTCCCCGAAGGCCACGGCCTTGGCAGCCACCATCTGCATGATCGGGCCACCCTGGAAGCCGGGGAACACCGATTTGTCGATCTTCTTCCCCAGCTCTGCCTCGCGCGTCATGATCAGGCCGCCGCGTGGTCCTCTCAAGGACTTGTGCGTCGTGGTCGTGATGATGTCGAAGCCGTCATCGAAGGGGTTGCGGAGCGCTTTCCCTGCGATCATGCCCGCGATGTGGGCCATGTCGGCCATGGTGTAGGCGCCCACTTCCTGCGCGATCGCCTTCATTTTGGCGTAGTTGAGTTCGCGGGGGTATGCGCTGAAGCCGGCCAAAATCAGCTTGGGCTTTTCGCGCTTGGCCACCTCCAGCATTTCGTCGTAATCGATCTCGCCCGTCTCCACGTCCTTCATCTTGTAGCGGACGAACTTGTAGATCTTCGTCAGGTACGTGACCGGGTGCCCGTGCGTGAGGTGCCCGCCGTGGCTCAAATCCATGCCCATCACCGTATCGCCCGGTTCCAGCAGCGCGAAGTACGTGGCGACGTTCATGCTTGCGCCCGAGTGCGTCTGGACGTTTGCATGGCCGGCGCCGAAGAGCTTCTTGGCACGTTCGATCGCGAGCGTTTCGACGACATCGGTGAACTCCTGGCCGGCGTAGTAGCGCTTGCCCGGGTAGCCTTCGCTGTATTTGTTGTTGAAGACGGTGCCCATCGTCTCCAGCACCGCGGGGGACACGTAGTTCTCGGAGGCGATCAGTTCCACGCCTTCCACCTGTCGCTTCATTTCGCCCATCAAAGCATTGTAGATGTCCGGATCGGCGGCCTTGAGGTCGGCGTAGGTGAACATAGGGGCGGGTGGGGGAGAGGACTGAAGAGTAACGGAAAATCGGAGGAGGACAAAGGGGACAAACGCTACAAAAGAGACAAAGAAGTTGATTCTGTCTACTTTTTTGATACTTCAGCGCCTCTCGCAGTCACCACCAGATCCACCCGCTCATCATGCCCCTCCATGGGCACGTCGTTCACGATCTGGTGCTCGTAGGCCACTCCCCAGAACTGCGTCTCGGGGCTCGTGTTCCGCTTCTCCCGGATCCAGATGTCGTATCCGCCGTTGCCGCGGCCCATGCGTTCGCCTCTCTTGGTGAAGGCCCTGCCGGGCACGAGCGCGATGGCGGGCGCTGCGGGATCAAGTAGCAGCGAATCCTCGGAGGGTTCGGGGATATCGAATTTCCCGGGCATGAGGTGCTCCAGATCATCCGCTTTCCGGAAGACGAGTTTGCCCTCGTAGCGGGGCAGGAACAGGTCATACCCTTTGGCGATCAGTTCCCCGAGCAGCGGCTTGATGTCGATTTCGTCCTTCAGCGACACATACCCGCAGACGTTCGCAGGCGGGGGAGGCAGGCGTTGGAGGATCCGGCGGCAGAGCGAGCGCGCTTCTGCGGCGCGGTCTTTGTCGCTCAGGCGCATGAGGCGGAGTTTGATGGAGTCGCGGAGCACCTTTTTCTGTTCAGATGGATGCATGCGGAAAGTATACCCTGCCAGTTGCGATCAGTTATTAGTTTCTCGTTCTTCGTTTTTAGTTTCTGAAACTAATAACTAAAAACTATGAACTAAAAAACCTCAGACGCCGCTTCCGCCAAATTCACCAGGTCGCTCTTCGCGGCTGGCGTCGTGTGGCCTTCTTCTTCCAGCTGGCACAGGATTTTGACGGGCTTCTTGAAGATCTTTTCGATCACCTCGTCCACCTCGCGCGAGGCGTCGTTCTGCGCAACTTTGTCCCGGTGGAAGGCCGAGGCGAAGTTCAGAAGCAGCGTGTGCCCGCGCATGGCGTACGGCCGGGCGTTCTTGAGCGACATGCGCACCCAGGCGGTGGGCACGTCTTTCACGATGTGGGGCCAGGCGTGATCGATGGCTTCGAGCGAGAGAGCTGGTGCTTCGATGACGGCAGGATCGTCCGCCGGCTTTTTGGCCGGGGGGGCAGATGTTTCCGGGATTGAAGGCGCGGCTTGTTTGGCGGGCGTCTGTTTCGCGGCGATCTGTGGTTCGACGCGGCTCACCACAGGCTGATTGCCGTTTGATAGGAGAGGGGAGTCTTGTTTCTCGGCTTTCTTCCGATGAAACAGACGGGGCTTTTCGGCTGCCGGCTCTTCGCTTCCCGCACAGAGCCCAAGCAGGGCGCTCTCCAGCGCAAGACCCGGGACGGGGGAGACGCGGATATCGCGGAGGGCCGTGAGCAGATGCGAGAGCAGGGCGCTCAGTTCAGTGATCGATTGGTTGGCGTCGATGGCCTTGTGCAGACGCGACCTGGCTTCGCCGAGCAGCTGGCGTGTGAAGACGTCGAGCGGGATGCCCGCCTGTTCAATGTTCCCGACGGTTTTGATGATCGTCTCCCGGTCACAGGACTCGATGGCCGCGAAGATCCCTTCCACGAAATCCTGTCCGCTTTCGCCGATGCGCTGCCGTACGTCTTCAATGGTCACCTGGGGCAGTGAGCGCAGCTGATCCAGCAGCGAAATGGCGTCGCGCATACCGCCCTGCGCGTGGTGGGCGATGGCACGGAGCGACAGACGGTCGATGTGGATGGTCTCGGCGTCCACGATCATCTGCAGGTTCCGGACGATGTCGTCGTCGCCGATCTGCCGGAAGGTGAAGCGCTGGCAGCGGCTCTGGATGGTCAGAGGAATCTTCTGGAGTTCGGTCGTGGCCAGGATGAAGTACGCGTACGGGGGCGGTTCCTCGAGCGTTTTGAGGAGCGCGTTGAAGGCCCCTTTCGAGAGCATGTGTACTTCGTCGATGATGTAGACCTTCGCCTTGGCGACGACCGGGGAGAACTGGATCTTCTCGATCAAGTCGCGGATGTTATCCACCCCGGTGTTGCTGGCCGCATCCACTTCCACAAGGTCCACGAGGTTTCCGTCGTCCACCGCCTGAATCACCTGACGCGCGAGCGTCGTGTCATCCATGCCGTGCGTGAGCATGGTTTTGGCGAGGATGCGCGCTACGGATGTTTTCCCCGTCCCGCGCGAGCCTGCGAAGAGGTACGCGTGCGCCAGCTTCCCCTGTGCCACGGCGTTTTCGAGCGTCGAGACCACGTGATCCTGTCCGACGACATCCGGGAAGGCCTTGGGGCGGTATTTGCGGTAGAGGGACATGGGGGGAGTATAGAACGTCAAGGGACAGAAGGGACAGAGGGGACAGAGGAAAAGGGACAGAAGGTACAGAGGGAAAATGAAGGGGTGTTGGTGGCGGTTTTTCTGTATTTGGTTCTTATGCTTTTTCGGCTACGATGGGGCTCTATGCAACGCCTCACTCTCGCAACTCTTCTTACGTTCACGGTCCTCCTCGCCGCGTGCGTGGATACCACCGGCCTCTCCGGCACGCTCAGCCGCCCTCCGAAGGGCAACGCCAACGCCACCGTGCGCATACAGGAATTCGCCGACCTCCAGTGCCCCGCCTGCATGGCTGCGCACACGGCCATCAACACACCGCTTATAGAGAAGTACGGCCAGTCCGTCCGCTTCGATTTCATGCATTTCCCTCTCAGGAACATCCATCGTTTCGCGCTTGATCTGGCAGAGGCATCGGAGTGTTCGGCCGACCAGGGCAAGTTCTGGGAATTTTTGGACATCGCGTTCCAGAAGCAGCCGGAGCTCAAGAAAGGAATCATCCGCGATTGGGCGCTGGCTCTCTCGCTGGATATGGACACCTTCGACCGCTGCACCAAGTCGCACATCAAGCGCGATGCGATCCTGGCCGAATACGATCAGGGTGTGAAAATCGGCGTACAGGGAACCCCCACCTATTTCGTCAATGGGCAGAAGGTCGCGTCCACCATGGATGACCTCACGAAAGCGATCGAGGCCGCGCTGGCGACGGGAGGGCCGAAGCTCTAGCATGAAAGGAAAACCTGGCGGTTTTCCTTTCATGGACTCTCTTTTCCCTACATCGTATCTTCAAGGAGCGGGGCCCACGAGACCCGCTCCTTTCAGATGAATTGTTTTCTTATTTCGCCAGCTGTGCGAATCCATATAGCCGCCCGAGCTTCACATCCCACAGCACCGCCGTGCGGTAGGGCTTGTCTTTGTCTGATGCGGGGAGCACGTACTTCTGGTCGCCGTAGGGCGACGTTAGGAGGCCCAGATCGAGTGCCGTCGAGTCGGGGAAGGCGACATCGCGCGGGTCGACGGCTGCGGTGAGGAACACGTGCAGGTCGGGGCCCGGATACGCGATGAACGTCGTGCCAAACCAGAGCGTTCCGTCGAGCAGCAGGACCTGTCCCTCCGTTGCTTCCTTGATGGGGATGAATACGCCGTTGAGCCCCTTGCGCACTTCTGCGTCGGCCGCACGTTCGCGCGTGAGCGCGTCCTGCTTTGCGCTTTCCGCCAGCGCGGCTTTGCCCGCGTCTTCCAGGAGCGGGTCCTTCTGGATCTGCATCATCGTCATGCGGTCGACGAGCTCGGCCCAGTAGCGCTGGGCGTAGAGCGGGTTCTCCATGCGCGCCTCCGCGTCGGCGGAGACGGCAGGCCCGCCGCACGCGGCGAGCGCGAGCAGGAGGGGCAGGGCGAAGAGGAGGGAGCGGCGTGTCATATGAAGAGAAGGAAAGTGGTTACGCGGCGGTCGCCATCTCGGCATCAGGCTGCTGTGAAGACGAATATTTCCGCTGCAGGTCGCTGGAAATCGTATCATATCCCACAAGGACCCTGTCATCCTGTTTGCCGGCCGCTTTCTCGGCGCTCTCGAGGCCTTTCAGCGCGCTCGACATGGGGTCGTAGGTTTCGAGGGTCTTTTTGAGCGTCGTCTCCTTGCCGACCGCCAGACCCCAGTAATTTTTCTTTTCCGAGGTTACGTCGTCATCGACCATTTTGCGCAGCTGGTCGACATCTTCCTTGCTGTAGGTCATGTAGGTGGCTCCGCGCGCCTCGCCCGTCGCGATGGGGCGGTCCAGATCCACCTGCTTGCTCTTGTCCCCGAGGTCGATCATTTCGATGCCCTTCTGGCGGTGCCGGCCTTCTTCCTTGATCCGCTCGGTATCGATTTTGGCACCATCTTTCACTTTCTGGAGCGTTTTCTCATCCGCCATGAAGCCGTGCCTGTGCGCCCATTTCATATTGTAGTGCCATACCCGGAGGCGGCGTATGCGCGCCCATTTCAGCGGCCCCCCTTCCCGCAACGCCCATACGTAATACTCGAACATTTCCCGTGGCAACTTGTGCATTTCCTTCTCCAGTTCCGCGCGTTTCTCCAGCACCTCGACCTCGGGGCTCTTCCCCTTGCCCGATTTCATTCCCTTGGATGCTTTCAGTTCCATATCGATCTGCTGGTTCAGGTCGAACAGGTACTTCTTGTCTGCGCCCGTCATATTCATCCTCGCCGCGCCGTCGGCAAGTTTCTTCGCGAGATCGAACGCGTCGTTGTCGAGCGCTTCCTGCACCTGCGCGAGCACGGGATGGCGCGAGGCCTTCTCGATGCCGTCCAGCTTTTCCTTCAGTTTCACCGTCTCGCTGCGCCGTTCCTTGTAACTCAGGCTCACGTAGTCCTGGGGTTCGCGGCAGGGGATGCCCGCTTTCTTTGCGCGGTCCTGCAGCGCCGCGTACGTCTGCCCGTCCTTGATCCAGTCGCTCACGCGGTGGGGAAGCACGTGCTGCACGTACAGGGCGGCTTCGGGTTTCTGGAAGATATGCGCGAGCCACCCGTCCACTTTGGAGGGCGCGAGGCCGCCTGCCTCCACGGCGCGCCGGAGCATCGCCTTGGCCGTGCCGAAGTCCTTCTCGCGGCCGTACTCGTACTTCACCAGGTCCGCGTACCCCTTTTTGGCCATCGCGATCCGCTCGGGCACCTTGAGTTTCCGGAAGGCATCCGTGTCCAGCAGATCCACCGACGGTACGACGCCCTTGAGGATGATTGTCTTCTTTTTGAGCTCTTTGAGCTCTTTCATGAGCTTCCCCAGCGTCGCCCAGTTGTCCATCCAGATGTCGAATTCGCTCTTTTTGGCTCCATCCGCCTCGAAGAACGCTTTCACCTGGTCGAACGTGAAGCTGCGACGGGTCAGCATGTTCTCGAGTTTCCGCACGCTTTCCTGGTCTAGCGCACCGTCGGCCTTCGCCTTGCCGATGGCGTTGAAGAATTTTTCCGAATACGCCTGCGCCTTCTGCACCATCAGCGGCGCGTACTTTTTTTCGTTGTCCACGAGCCACTGGTGTTCCGTCTTCGCCGAATCGGCTCCGCCTTCCTTCATGGCCTGCGTCGAAATGCCCTTCATGTAATCGGCGACGTCCTTGTCCTTCAGAAGCTTGCTCGACCGGGAGGCAGACCGGAGCATCTGTTCGATATTCCCGCGCACGTCGGCGCATTTATCCTGCCACACGCGGTCCTCCTGCTGAGAGTCCGTTGCGTCGTCGGCCGTGCGTTCCATTGTGCGGGCCATGCGGACGGACAGTATGCGGCAAAACAGCTGCATTCTTCAATTGATCTGAGTACATTTTGTGTCTGGGCCCCATGGCAAATACCGTGGGCGGTGGTACGCTTTCTGTACGTTCTCTCCCATCGTTATGATCCTCTCCGACCGCGACATCAAGATGGCCATTGCCACCGGGCGCGTGAAAGTCGAGTTCCCCCTGGGCGCATCGCAGGCAGCCAAGTACGTCGAGCACATCCACGCGAGCAGCATGGATTTCCACCTCGGGAATTCGTTCAAGCTGTACGAGCACAGCAAGTTCGCCGTCATCGACCCCCGCAAGCCCGAGACCTTCACCGGCAACATGCGCATGATCACCATCCCCGATGACGAGCCCTACATGGTGCAGCCCGGCGAATTCGTGCTGGGAGTGACCCAGGAAATCATCACCATCCCCGACGACCTCGTGGCCCGCGTGGAAGGCCGGTCGAGCCTCGGGCGCCTGGGAATCATCGTCCACAGCACCGCGGGCTTCGTGGATCCCGGCTTCTCGGGGACCATCACGCTCGAGATCAGCAACTTAAACCGCATGCCCATCGCGCTGTACCCCGGGATGCGCATCTGCCAGATCGCGTTCGAGCAGATGAGCAGCGCCGCCGATACGCCCTATCATATGAAGCCGAACAGCAAGTACCAGGGGCAGCTGCTTCCGGAGGAAAGCAGGCTGGATGCGGACGTGGAGTTCGCGAAGTGAATAGAATTACGGAAACGCGGATTACGGATTACGAAAACTTCCGTATTTTCCGTAATCCGAAATTCGTAATCCGCTTTTCAAAGATCCTGATACGAACACAGCTCAATCCCATACCCCTTCAGCTGCGCGGGCATCGTATCGTCGATGAGCATGTTGAATTCCGTCTGGCGCTGCGGATCCAGGTCAAATGGAGTCCCATACGCAGCCGGGCTGCCGGGGTGAGTCATCAGTTCGGTGGTGCCCTCGGGGAGGCGGCTCAGGATGTGGCGGAGGACTTTTTTACTGGCATTGCCGCTCATTGCGAGGCCGCGGAAGTGATCGGTGGTGCGGATGCCGTTTGCGGCATAGAGTGGTCGCGCTGCGGCGGCCATGTCGCTGATCGCTTTCGATTTGGCCAACTGCTCCTCCGTGATGTTCCAGCCCACGGGCGGCAACGGTTCGTACGGGATGCGCACCGCCGGGATCGCGTAGCGGTCGAGGATGGGGATGAGAATGGGGACGATGAACGGCTGGATGTGGATGTGGTGGTGGCTATCGAGGTGCGTGGGTTGGCCGTAGGTATCGAGCATCCATTCGATCTGCGCGCGGGCCTCGCGTTCGATGTGCTCCCGTTCCACCGATCCCGCATCCAGCAGGCGTTTGAGCTCGTGACGGTCGCGGAACATGCCGCCGGGGGTCAAAAGCGTGCTCACATGATCGGGTTTGCTGAGCGGAAAGTCCTCGGTGAAGTTCAGGTGGAGACCCGTGGGAAGGTCGCGTTCCCGCGCGTGTTTGGCCGCCTGGTCGCTGTGGCTGCCGTTCGGGATCAGCGTGGCGTTCCGCACGATGCCCTGTTCGAAGGCGAGGAAAATCCCGTGCGAACGCGCGGCGTTCATCCCCAGGTCGTCGGCATTGATGATGAGGCGTTTCATGGTTATGTTCGTATCTGTAATTTTCTCCTTGGACCGTCAAAGAACAATCCAAGCTTTTCCAGGCAGTGAAAATGCCCGATTAACACGATCGGCTCACGTGGTGCGAAATAGATGATTCCGTCCCATTTTATGGGACGATGCCCTGTTTTTTGTATGCAAAAGTGAACGGGTTTTTGGGATGGCAATGCTAGGAATTTTCCTCCTCCAGCACTGCCCATTTCTATTCCCCTTGAATCATCAAGTTCAATTTCCAATATATGCGCTATGTCTATTGGCAGGATAGATACGTCTGCTCCTGTATCGATAAGAGCATGTGCAACAAAGAACCGTTTTTCCTTGTAACTCATGGTTACGGGAAGATAAGGTCGATAGACCTTATTCCTGCTGCCCTCGCATTCAATATATGGAAACTCCACAAAAACCCGCGAAATATTGCTGAGGTGGAACAAGATCGAATCCGATTTCATTCTTGTCTGTCCGCGATTCGATTTTCTTCATCAAAGCCGGAAGCTTTTTGCCTGTAGCAATAACTTTATCACCTTTACTGGCGACCCATTTGCCGGCATTTTTCTTACTGAAGATCATTGGGAATGAATTGTATCTCTCTTGGCAAAAATGGCAATAAACTATCGTTGTATTTTGCATCGCTCCATAAGCCGAATTGCCAATTGTAGATGCAAAGAAAAAGGAGTATGGTATCCCGGCTTTTTGGCCAATTAGCTCAGCTGGTTAGAGCGTTCGATTCACATTCGAAAGGTCACTGGTTCGAATCCAGTATTGGCCACCACATAGGTTTGTATGTTGCCTAGTCATCAAAATTCTTTAGTCAAAGCAAAGTCAAATGTGATAGATCCTCTTAGAGGAATTGAGTTATCTCAAGAAAAACAGAACAAAATACTGCTTGAAACGGTTGGTGCAAAAATCTTTGAAAGAATTCCCTTATTTGGAGGTTTAATCAATTTCTTCCAAACTTATCGAGATAAAATCGACGCTGCGAAATTGGCAGTTCTTTGGGAAAAGTTAAGAGAAAAAATGCAATCCCAAGAACAGTTCACTGAAGCAATAAATAGAATTTTGAGCAGCAATACGGGTTTGAATCTGTTTCAAAAAATCTTCAAAATACTAAATAAAGACCACTTCGATCCCGAGTTTGTGGATTTATTAGCAAGCTGCCTGAAAAATATGTCAGTGTCAGACTTGGATAAGATGTTCGAGGAGTTAAATTATACTTTATCTCAAATCGAAAGAATCAGTGTCCAAGCTCTAATAATTTTAAGTAAACATCAATTTTGGAACGGTGTGCGTTTAGAACGTGCAACGAATATGAGTGGTCAATTAATTGCCGGTGATTGGGATAATCAAGTATCCAATCATTTTGCTGCAAAAATTGGTATGAGCACGGATAAAAAAGGAATTGAGCGATTGGCCCATACCTTCAGAGAACTTCAGGCAAACGGTTTAACCATGCTCAATAATCAAACAAGATCTGTTGATCTAACTGAGATAGGAAAAGATGTATTTGAGCTTATATCCGTGTGATCTTGTTGCTCAAATCAGAGGTCCTCGAACTTTTCCTCCACACTCATCTCATCCGCTTTCGGAGGAGCCGATGCCGCTTCATCCCACGTATAGTTGCCCCCTCCGCGCGCACGATGAAGGCGGTGTTTGATCTTGCCTGGTTAGGCGCAACTGCGTTCGTTGCAAAATAGCGACGGCGCCTGCCCCGCCCTTCGTCAGGTTCAGGGTAAACGAAGTCGGGTGGCTGGGAGCGACGGTGTTCGTGGCGACGTGACACAATGCTTGCAATAGCTCCATGGACACCTCATGATGCACAGGTGTGCTGATATTGACATTTAAATATTAAGTTTTATAATAATTATATGAGTTCTTCCACCACCCCCAACCACGGATCGTCTTTGGACCGCACTGAAAGGCTGATTACGGACAGTGAAAACAGTCTTCGGCAGAAAGCACTGCATGAATTGGCGCAGTCCGGTGAAATCTCCGAAGACACCTTTCATCTGATTCGTAATTTGATGAAGCGCAGGGGCTTCCATGGCCTGAAAGACATCATCTCTGCAGAAGCGCTTTCGGACGGTGAGAATGGAGAATGGATTGTCGAAAGCCCCTCCCGGGCACAGGTCTCGGCTCCGCCTGATGGAGGATACATCGTGGAGTCATTGGACAAGAATGAGGATCTGGCCGACAAATAGTCCTGTAGGATAGTCCTATGCCCATCGACCCGCGCCGCATCCTGTTCCAGGACGATCATTTCCTTGCCGTGCAGAAGCTGGCGGGGGAGCTCGTTGTCGCTGGGAAGGGCAAGATGGAGAAGCTGCCGCTCTTCGATTTCCTGCGGGCCGAGTTTCCCGGCATCCACCCGGTGAACCGCCTCGACTTCGAGACGTCCGGCATCGTCATCTTTGCCCGCGGGAAGCCGACGCTGAAGGCGGTGATGGATCAGAAGTTCAAGGGGTGGAAGAAGTGGTACCAGGCCATCGTCATGGGCGTGCCGGTGCGCGAAAAGGGCGATATCAGTTTCCCGCTCCCGACCCGCGTGACGGGGGAGGACGTGCCAGCGCACACGAAGTACAAGGTTCTTGAGCGGTTCGGCGGAGTGACGCTGGTGGAAGCGCAGATCGAATCGGGCAAGCATCACCAGATCCGCAGGCACTTCGCGATGATCAAGCACCCGCTGGTGCTGGATAAAATCTACGGCGACAAGAAGTTCAATAACATGTTCAGCCAGAAGTTCGGCTACCACCGGTTCTTCCTGCATGCCTCCAAAATCGAGTTTCCCAATCCCATCACGGGTCAGACGGTGATGGTGGAGTGTGAGTTGCCGAATGCGTTTGAGTTTGTGCTCAAAAAGTTGAGGGAGCCAGGCAAGTGATCCTTCGTACGATCCCTCGATACGCCTGCCTCCGGCAGGCTACTCGGGATGACAGGGCCTTTCTATTCGAGAGGCCTCGATACGGTCGTCCGCCTGGGCGGACGACCGCCCGGCAGAGCCGGGCAAGAAACCCCTGGAGGGGTTTCGTATCGAGGCCTTTTGTATCTCGTCAGCCCTGTCATCCCGAGTAGCTCGTTGCGGAGCAACGAGCGTACGAGGGAGGGTGGACGAGGGGCGTGGCGCGCAACCCCTCCGTGCTGCTACCCTTGAGCCGCATGCGCGTTCTCTCAGGCATCCAGCCATCCGGCAAACTGCACCTCGGGAACTACTTCGGCTCGATGAAGCCGAACCTGGAACTGGTGGAGACGTCGGAGAAGAGTTTTTTCTTCATCGCCGATCTGCACGCTCTTACCACTATCCAGGACCCGACGGTCCTCAGGGAGCTCCGGCAGGACGTGATTCTCGATTACCTCGCCTGCGGGTTCGATCCCGGGAAGGCAGTCCTGTACTACCAATCCGACATTCCCGAGCACACGGAACTGATGTGGATCCTCAATACCGTGACGCCCATGGGCCTGCTGGAGCGGGCGGTAAGCTATAAAGATAAGGTCGAGAAGGGGATTGCGGCATCCGTGGGGCTCTTCACGTATCCGGTGCTCATGGCCGCCGACATCCTGCTCTACGATGCGAACTTGGTCCCCGTGGGCAAGGACCAGAAGCAGCACGTGGAGATGACGCGCGACATCGCCATCAAGTTCAACAACGCCTACGGCGAGACGCTCACGGTCCCCGAGCCGAAGATTCTGGAAGAAGTCGCCGTGGTGCCGGGCGTGGACGGGCAGAAGATGAGCAAGAGCTACAACAACACGATCCCGCTCTTCGGGCCCGAGAAAGACACGAAGAAGGCGATCATGGGCATCAAGACCGATTCCAAAGGCATGAACGACCCCAAGGACCCCGATACCTGCGTGATCTTCCAGCTCCATAAGCTCTTCCTCACGAAAGCCGAGCAGAAGGCATTGGCGGACGAGTACAGGAACGGGCTCCCGTACGGCGAGGCCAAGAAGAAGTTCCTGGAGCGCTACATGGATCATTTCGCGGAGATGCGGACGAGGCGCGAAGAGATCGCGAAGAAGCCCGGATACCTGACCGATGTGATGGCCGAGGGCGCGAAGAAAGCCGGTGCGGTTGCTCAAAAAACGATGGAGAGAGTGCGCACGGCCACGGGCCTCCGGTGATATGGCGCAGCTGATTCTGGCGTCGGCGAGCCCGCAGCGGAAGACGCTGCTTGAGGGCTTGGGAGTCAGCTTCGATGTGATTCCGAGCACGGTCGACGAGCAATCGATCGGCCTGAAAGATCCTGGGAAACGTGCGGTGAAGCTGGCGCAACTCAAGGCGGAGGACATCGCCCGCACGCACCCGCATGCCTGGGTGATCGGCTGCGATACGCTGGTGGTGGCGCCCGATGGCCTGCTGCTTGAAAAACCGATGGATGATGATGAGGCGCGCTCGATGATCACGCGGCAGAGCGGGGGAGTGTCGGTCGTCCATTCGGGGCTGAGTTTGCGGTCACCGGAAGGGAAGGAGTGGAGCGGGCTTTCGAGCTCATCGGTTCACTTCCGCACCATGCAGAAAAAAGACATCGACTGGTGGGTCGAAACGCGTCTGTGGGAAGGACGGTCGGGGGCGTTCCAGATCGATGGACTTGGGCAGCTCATGATCGAGCGAATCGACGGCGACTGGACGAGCATCGTCGGGTTGCCGGTGTATCTGCTTGGGGAGCTGATGCGGAAGGCGAATGCGCCAATGTTGTCATGGTGAGGAGCCCCCGCACCTTTCGCAAAAGGTGTTGGGGCCTCGAACCATGACATCACAGCATTTTGCTGTTCTCCTCGGCCTCGTGCTCCGAGCCGAGGATGGGTCCCACGCCCGGAGGCACCTGCAGCTCGCCGGGTTCCAGCGGGGGGTTCGTGCTTTTCTGATCGTCATCGTCACCGCCGTTGTTGTTGCGTGGAAGCGTCATAGGGAATCACCGTAGCAAAGCGGTGGATTTCTATAAAGGACAAACCCGGTATTTTTTGAGATCGTTGCGGAGTTCTTTGTATGCGGGCAACACCCGTTCCACGGCCGCCCAGTAGCGCCTGGAATGATTCCGGTGGAGCCGGTGCGCGAGCTCGTGGACCATCACGTATTCCAGGAGAGGTTCCGGCACGAGCAGGAGCTGCGTGCCGATGAGAATATCGCCGCGCGCGCTGCAGCTGCCCCATTGGGAGGTGGTATACCGCAGGCGGAAGCTTTTGAATCCCACATCGAGCGTCCGCATGTCGATCTCGGTCAGCAGCCCTTCCATCCGCTCATATTCCAGGTGCGCGAGCAGGTTCCACAGGGACCGGTGGAGCGACGTGCGCCGGATCCCCGGCGCCACCGTCACCGTCCAGCCTTCCGGAATCCGCTTGGATGTCGTCCTGGAGCCCGGGACCAGGTCAAAGCGCCACTGTTTGCCGTTGCCGAGTGTCACGATCACAGAGGATTGACCCTCGAACAGGGGTTTGAACGGGTCGATGGGCGTGCGCTCCAATTCCTTCAGGGCGACCTTCTGCATCCGTTTCAGCAGATAGTCGATATGCTCCTGCTCTTCATGCGATGTGAGCCCCCGCGCGAGTCGGATGACCACCGTTGAGCCATCGAGCAGTGCCCGCGAGTGGCGGTTGCGGGTGCGCTCGATGCGATGGGGGATCGATGGGTCGGACATGGAGATGTCATGGTGAGCGGAGTCGAACCATGACTGCTCATGCCACCCTTCGACTCCGCTCAGGGTGACATGCTTAGCTTATTGTTTTACCGCTCCCGATCCTGTCACGTTCTGAATGCTCTTCAGGCCGTTCATGCACTTTTGGACAGCGTCAATCGAGGCAGTGAGAGCCGCGCGGCTGTCCGCGGGCGGCAGCGCGACCAGTTCCTGCAGCTTCTCTTCCTCGGTCGTCAGGCACGCACGGCCCGCGAGCCATTCGGGGCGCTCGGAGCCTGTGACGGCTTTTTCGTCGGCGCGCGCGGCATCGGTGCCGATGATGAGCGTGGCGACGTGCGAGAGCATCCGGTCGGCATCGGCCGCGTGCATACCCTGTGCGAACGGCAGGCGGTATTTGGCATTCAGGCTCGTTTTGGCTTCCAGCACTTCGCTCTGCGCGCCGTAGACGCCGTTATCGATGGCGAAGACGATGGTGCCGATGGCGTCGGTGAGCAGGTCGAACCGGGAGAGCGTTCCGGTACGCACTTTGGGAGTCACGCCGGGGAGCTTTTCGAGCCACACACGCTTTTCCTTGAGAAAATCCCGCTCGAGCGTCAGGTCGCTCTTGTAGCAGCGGAGGAGGGTGGTGATGAGCGTGTCGCGGTTCGCCCGTCGCATGTCCTCCCGGCACTGTTTGCGGAAGGCAGCGCGCTTTGTATAGAACGTCGCGAGTCTTTCACGGTACTGTGCGTCGTCTTTCGCCCAGCCGATGAGGTCTTTCTTCAGCTGCTCGGCGCGGTTCGAGCGATCTTTCTTGAGGACGTTGCTCTCCGTCTGCACCGTCGATCCCGTTCCCGTCATCGTGTCCCCGGATGCGGCCAGCGCGGGCATCGCGAAGAGGAGCGAGGGAAGAATCAGAAGGAGGGCGGAGCGGCGCATGGACGACAGTATACAGATCGTTTTTCACTTTCATCAAAATACGTCTAACGGCTGAGTTCCTCAGGATCATAGCCCCATTCGACGAGACGCTCAAAAACGGGCAGCAACATCGTATCCATCTCATCAATGATGCTGTCGAGACGTTTACTGCTCGCAGGCATGTCTTTGTCGGTCACTTTGCCGCCTTGCCGGTGTCTTGCAAAGAGGGCTCGCACTTCATCATTCACTAGTCGCACCAGCTGCAATATCTCGCTGTTCCGGCGCTCGATCTCTTCCACGCGCAGGCCGCACGCGGCGATTGCCCGTTCAATGTCCGCCACAAGGAGTGGATTTTGTATTTCGCCATGTGACGCACCACCGGGGCATTTCATGTAAAAATTATTCAAGTGATCCATAGGGCGGGCTTATTGTCCGGTAATGATGTCATATGTCTGGCGGCCCAGAATACCACGTTCCTTTTCCAGGTACTTCAGCACCGTCTCCACGTACGTCGCATGGCTCCAGGTGAGCGGCGCAACGGAGAGCGGCGCGCCAGTGAGGGGGTGCATCTGTTCGGGGAGCAGGCCGGCCGGTGAAGCCAGTTTCTGCGCCCATTCGAGCGTTTTCTTGGCCTCTTCCAGGTCCTGCGGGGTCTTCGCCATCGCAATGCGCCACTGGGCATCCCACAGGGTGGTGATGATCCAGGGGTTGCCCGGGACGTCTGTACTCGGCGTCACCGCGGCGTGGTAGTAGTCGATGGGGTATCGCGCGAGGCCGCCCACGCTTGTGCGCACGGCGAGCAGTTCGCGCTGCTTCGTCATGGTCGAGACGATGCGCGGGTCATCGGGCGGCAGGATCCCGAGCAGCCACACGGCCGAGATGCTCGCGTCGGCGGTGGTATCGCGTTCGACGGTCTGCCCGTCTTTGCGCCTGATCTTCTTGATGAACCGGCCTTCTTTCTCGTCGTACAGATGGAACAGGAGCGCCTGCTTCATCTCGTCGGCTGCGGCATGGTACTTCTCGGAATGCACATGATGGCCCAGTACGTGCGCGATTTCGGCGGCGGCGTGGAGGCCGGCGATGGTGGTGGCCGTCGTGTAGGTGAAGACGCCGCGTTGCTCCTCCCACGGGTCGTAACTCGGGAGCGGGAGGCCTGTGCCGTCTTCGCGGAAATCCACCATGAACTGCGCGGCTTTCTTGATGAAGGTCTCGAACAGCTCCTGCAGGAATTCGAAATCCTGGGTCCACAGGAAGTGGCGCCACATGGCGTAAATCACGAGGGCGGTCTCATCTTCCTGAATCGGCAATTGCGCCTCGCCGTCCTTGATCCACGCGTGCCACGAGGAACCCGGCGACCCGTCGGGGTTGTATTTGTGGAGCATGTAGCCGTCGGGCATCTGGATGCGTTGGCAGAATTTGAAGAATGTGCGCGTGACCTCGCCGTACCCGGCGCGATCCAGCGCGAGCGAGACGAACGCGCCGTCGCGCGGCCAGACGTAGGTGTAGGTATCGCGGTTGAAGGCCATGATGTCGGCATCTGCGGCCGCGACGATGCCTCCGTGGGAGTCGACGTGCGTGCGGATGGTGAGCAGGCTCCGGTGGAACAGGTCCACGACCTCAGGGCTCAGGGTGCCGAAGCGGCGGGGGATTTTGCGGCACCAGCTTTTCCAGTAGTTTTTGCAGTTCCGGTGCAGGCGTTCCGGTGTTTCCTCAATCACGACCTGCTGGAGTTTCAGGACTTCATCCAGGTCTTTGCCCACGCACAGCCACAAGGCGACTTCAGTCTCTTTGCCGGGTTCGACGTTACAGTGGATGGCCACCGTGGAGTCCACGGAGCCCTGTTCGATGGGGTGGCGGCTCAGCTCGCCGTCTTCGGCATCGCGCCAGGTTCCCTCGAGGCCGCGATAACTCGCTTTGCCCGTCGTGTAGGACGAAATCCCGCAGGTTTTGAGGTTCTCCATGCTGCGGAGGACCGAGGCGTACTTGCCCCCGCGGACGCCCGTGACGCACTCGGTGGCATCGGAGCTCTCGCCGCCCACGAGGAAGTACCGCTTCTCGCGGTAGTGGATCATGCTGTTGGTGTAGGGCTCGTAGAAGGCCGTGTCTTTTTGTTTATCGCCATAGATGTGGAAGTCGTGGTTGAAGAAGCAGCGGACTTTCTTCGCTTTCCCGTCCGTCGCGCGTATGAAGAAATGCCGTACGAGGATGTTATGCACCGGATGGATGTAATCACGCAGTGTCATACTGAGCCCCAAGCGGTCGTTTTTGAGGGTGGAGTTGCCCGTGAGGGTGTCTTTTTCGTACGCGGGCGCAATCTGCCAGCTGCCGTCCGACACCCAGGAAAAGCCGATGCCTTCCACGAAGAAGCCGACACGGTGCACGTGGCCGTACGTCGTCTGGTCCTCCATACCCACGTAGGGGTAGTAGAAGTCGCGCATCTGGAGCGATTCATCGAAGGTAGCGAGCATCTGGCCGTTGCCGAGGACGAGGGAGCGGGGCATAAGGTTAACTGGTTAATTGGTTAATTGGTTTCTCAAGGCGGAGTTTGAGGTCACAAAGAGCATGCGAGAACCGTCTGTACGCCTCGTACGGCGATTCATACGGACTGAAGTACTTGTGCACGTCGCCGTCGCTCCAGTATTTGGTGCACATGTAGTAGAAGTGGTCCGAGGTCTGGAGCTTGCGCCAGTCTTCGAGCAGTGTCGGGTCATCGGACGCTTTGATGTCTTTTTCCAGCGCGTAGACGGCGTCGAGCGCGGCGTTCTGGATGCCGTTGCCGAGCCATGCCGAGAGGTCACGTTCCATGTCCGCCCAGGAAACGAACTCATGGGCGTCATAGATGTCATCCCGAGTAGCCCTGAGCTTGTCGAAGGGCGTATCGAGGGACCACCTCTCGATCACTTCACTAGGCGTCACAGCCTCAATGCCGCGTTCCTGCCATACGGCCGGGAGCGTCTTCAGGAAGTCGAAAATGCCGGTACTGGCCCACTGGTGCTCGCCGAAAGTTTCGTAGTCCATGAAGAGGTTCACGCTGTGGCCGCCACTTCCCATCAGCCAATCCGTGAACGTGTGCGCATTCAGCGGGAAACCCACCCACGATTTGTCGGAGAAGCGGAATGCCACGTCATCGCTCAGGCGATAGTTCTTGAGCAGCACGTGTATCTGCTCGGACCGTTTCTTGAGCGGCCGGTTCCGTGCGATCAGGTTCTCCGCTGCTTTCGGCATGCGGAATGACGGCGGGACGAAGGGCTCATTCGGGCTGCGGCCGGCGAGGAGATGGTCGGCGCCTTCGGCAATGATGCCGCGAAAGCCCATGAGGCGCGCGACGTGTGCGATTTCATTCCTGTAGATCAGCTCGGTATTGCGGAAGACCGTGGGGGTCTGCCCGAAGAGCTTTTTGATGGTCTGCACATGTTTCTTCACCTGCTCGCAGAACTCCGGCATCGATTTGACGCTCGAGAGCGAGTGGTAGTACGTCTCGGCGAGGAACTCGACCCGTCCGGTCTTCGCGAGCGCCCTGAATGACTTGAGAACATCCGGGCCGTACTCCCTGCATTGGTCCAGGAACGTGCCCGAGAGGGAGTAGGCGATGCTGAAGTTCTCGTAGGTCTGGAGCAGTTCCAGCATCAGCTTGTTCGCAGGCAGATAGCATTTTTCGGCGACTTTGCGGAAGATGGCACGGTTTTTGTCGTCATCGAAGTAGGAGACGCACGCACCGGGCGTCTGTACCGCGCCGATCTCGTCGATGCGCAAGTCGCGCAGACGGTAGGGTTGGTGCACTTGAAAATAAAAGCACACCAGAGGATTCGTACGCTCGTACATTGGTACGTTCGTATCTTCGTTCTGGCCGTGATGATGGTGTGAGTGGTCCATAGGGTCTACGAAGGTACGAAAATAAGAACGTACGAAATTACGACTGCGTGAGATCTTGATAAATCGACTGAACGGCGCTTGCCTGGTTCTTCCATGTGAGTCGCTGCAGGATCTTCGGAGCCTCCGCACGGAGCTGACGCGCGAGCGGCTCCTCGCGCAGGATCGTCAGAAGACAGTCGGCCATGAGCGCGGTGTCCCAGTAGTCGACTTTGAAGGCATGGCTGAGCACTTCCGAGACGCCCGATTGCTTGCTGACGATCACCGGCGTGCCGTGCGCGATGGCCTCCAGGGCCACCAGGCCGAAGGGTTCGCTCAAGGACGGCATCACGAAGCAGTCGGCGGCGGCGTAGAGCGCGTTCGCTTCGCGGTTCGAAACCTTGCCCGCGAAGATCATGTTTTCGCCGAGGCCCATCCTGCAGGATTCGTCGATGAGCCAGGGCATCATGGATCCGTCGCCCGCCATCACGAAGCGCACGTCGGGACGGCGCTTGTGCACGAGTTCCGCGATCTGCAAAAACTGCCGCGGATTCTTCTGCACGGTGAGGCGGCCGAGGAACAGGATCAGCGGCGGCTTCGTTTTTCCGCTGGGGCCGTGTTTCTGCGCGGTCAATCGGGCCGGTTGCACGTCGTGCGCGTGGTGATCGTGCCCGTTGTGGACCACCGCGATCTTGTCGTTCGGAATGCCGTAGTGCGCATGGAGCAGGTTCTTCGTGTAGCCGCTCACCGCGATCACTTTGTCGCACTTGAGAAGGCTCATGCGCTCGCGGCGGGCGATCCAGTCGTTCGGGTGGAAGTTCGTGCGGTCGAGTTCTGTGGCGTGCACGTGCGCCACTACGGGTTTCCGCAGGTGTTTGCCTGCGCGGAGTCCCGCTTCGTACGTCATCCAGTCGTGGCAATGGACCACGTCGGGGTTCACGTGCTTCGTCAGTTCTACGGCCGTGGCCGTGTACTGCTCCACCGCCTGGCCCAGGTTGGGGCCGTAGAGGGAATCGCCCTGCGTCACGCCAGCCTGACGTTGAGCGAAACTCTGCCAATCGTCGTAGGGGCGCAGGTCGCTTTGTATATGCACCATGTTCATCAGTTCGCTGCTCGGCCAGAGCATCGTCAGGTTTTTCTCTTTCGACGACACGGGCGAGGGGAGCACGAGCGTCACCTGCGTGCCATGGTGGAGCAATCCCTTCACAAGCCCCTGGCACGCGACCCCCAGGCCGCCTTCGTTCTTGGGCGGATATTCCCAGCCGAACATGAGGGTGTGCAGGGACATCTGTTTGTATATTTTTTAGTTGCCGCGGAACTGACGCGGAAAATCTGAAAATTATAGCAGAATTAAGCCAAAAAAGCCATGCTTTTAGGCTATGAAATCCGGGAGAGGAGGAATGACAACGATCATCAATACATTTTATTGATCAGAAGCCAAAAAACTATGATCAATGTTCTCGGTGTTCGGCCTCACTTCCGCGGTACATGCCTCCTTACCGTCTCCGCTACCGCCTGCAGGTCGTCATTTACGAGAATCCGGTCGAACAGTTCCGCACTCGACCTGAGTGTCTGCAGTTCATCGGCCGCGACCTTCAGTGTCTGGTGCATCCACTCCTCTGTGTGCTTCTCGCTCGCGCGCAGGCGACGGAGCAGGTGGCTCAGCATCAGGCGCTTGCTTTTCCCCGGAGGCAGCAGCCCGAAACTCAGGATCGACCGGCGGCCGTAACGGCTGGAGAGGGCGCGGAGGAGATGCGTTTCGGTGGTCACGACCGGGATTTTCCGGGTCTTCCAGATGGCCGTGAAATCGGCTGCGCGGTAGCCGTACCAGTCCGTCGAGCCGTTCAGTTCCAGCTGCGCGAGCGCCACGATCTGGTTCTTCTTCGCCGCCTCCTCGAACGTCTTCTTCGACATGTGCCGGTACTCGCCGCGCTCGCCGGCGATGCGTGCGGCGGTCGTGACGAGCGGAACCTTCACGGCGCGCTCGCCGAGCATCTTGAGGAGCGCGTTCCGGACGGCCGATTTCCCGACGCCCGAGGGGCCCGTAAGGGCCAGGATATAGCCGGGAAATTCTTGGGGTTTGGCGGCACGGTCGGGGATCGCCTCCTCGAAGGCGACGCCGTAGATGCGCAGTTTTTCCTCAGTCACATGCGACAATCTCATGCGGGGTACCACGGACATGCCGATTGCGGGATTCTTCATGAGCAGCTGCGCGGTCACGCGGGAGCCGTCATCGAGTTCGATGAGCCCGATCGTGCGCGGCAGGGGGCCGAATTTCGACAGCGGGTGACTGAGCGTCGTGAAGCTGATGATGACGCCGGACTGCATCTTCTGACGATGCTTCGCTTGCGCGCGGGCCGAGATGGGAGGAGTTGTTTTCATGGGATGTCAGATGGTCGGATGGTCAGATGGTGTTCTCGAGAATATGCACTCCGCAAGTAGCGCAGGCCCCTCCGAAATTATGAGCCATACCCCATTGAGTTTGCTCTGTCGTGAGCTGTTTTCCAAGGTCAATCAGCTGCTTGATGCCGGTGGCAGCCACGGGGTGCCCGCAGGCCTTCAGGCCTCCGCTCCGGTTCACCTGGAGCGGGGACTCGGCACCCATTTCATAGAGGTCGCGGTAGATGCGGATGCCGTCGCCCGGGTCCGCGAAGCCGAGGTCTTCCAGGTTCATGAGCGCGGCGATGGAGAAGCAGTCGTGGGTTTCCAGAAAGCGGATGTCGGCAAGCTTGATTTCGGCTTCCGTCAGCGCCCGTTCTCCTGCGTCTTTCGTGGCCGAAAATGACGTCAATGACGGACGCCTGGTGATGCTCAGGGAATCCGTTGCCACCTGCGAGGCGGCGAGGCGGAGCGGGCTTTCGATGGCAGTCGAGAGGATGCACGCCGCGGCACCGTCGCTGATGGGCGAGCAGTCGAGGAGGCGGAGAGGATCGGAGACGAGGGGACTCTTTGAAATGCTCTCCAGGGGAATCTCCTTCCGGAACTGAGCGAACGGGTTCTGCACCGCCTGCTTGTGATGGACTGCACTGACAAGGCTCAAATCTTCGCGCGTGAGCCCGTATTCGTGCATGTACCGGCGCGCAATGAGCCCGAAAATCCCGGGGAAGGTGAGCCCCGACGGCCGGTCATCTTCGCTGTCCGCGGCGCCCATCAGGCCCGAGGCGATCTCGTCCACCGATACGTCGGTCATTTTCTCTACGCCCACCACAAGCACCGTCTTCGCGCGGCCGCTTTCGAGCATCGCCGCCGCTGTATGGAGTGCGAATGCGCCGCTGCCACATGCGGATTCCACGCGGAGGGCGGGCGGGTGATGGGGGAGCAGCGAGGAGGCGAGGGAGCCCAGATGCGCCTGGCCGTTCGTGACTTCGGCAAGCATGTTTGCGACCACGATCAGGTCGATATCCAGCGACGTGCAGGGGGAATTTTTGATGGCTTCGTCGACGGCTTCTTCCATCAATTCTTTGACGCCCTTGTCCCAGAACTCGCCGAACTTCGTCTGTCCGGAGCCGATGAGGTAGATGGGTTGGTTCATAT
>CAYTEH010000019.1:0-2179 GCA_964436765.1 uncultured Candidatus Peribacteria bacterium | reverse complement strand
AACTCGCCGAACTTCGTCTGTCCGGAGCCGATGAGGTAGATGGGTTGGTTCATATACTTATGTCATGGTGAGCGGAGTCGAACCATGACCGCAGGACGCTGACTTCAGGTCCCGCATGTCGCCCTTCGACTCCGCTCAGGGTGACATGCTACGTTGCTGTTACGCTGAAGAAATGGCATGAGAATGCTCCAAATACTGCCCATAGCTCAAATACTCCAACTCCCTCTCATCGGGTGGCAGGCTGACTCCGTCCCGGAGCATCGTGAACAGGAACGCATCCGATCCCGAACCGGAGCCGTACGAGACGAGAAGGATTTTTTCATTCTTCTTCGCCTGTTCCAGCACGTGCGTCAAACCCAATGGCGAGCAGGCACTGTAGGTATTGCCAATGGAGGGGACGATGAAGCCGTGTTTCATTTGGTCGGGGCTCAGGCCCAGCTTCTTCGACACCTGGCTCGGAAACTTGGCATTGGGCATATGTAAGACAACGTGATCGATCCCTTCTTTCGTGAGCTTTGCGATCTGTAGCATGCCCTTTACAGCCTCTTCGATGTGGCGGAAATACCCCGGCTCGCCCGTGAAGCGCCCGGCGTGGCGCGGATACTTCTCATCCGCCGCGCGCCAGAAGTCGGGCGTGTCGGTGGTGAACGAGAGCGTATGGTCGATGCGGCAGAGGGCGTTCTTGTGGTTCTCGGGCCCCAGGATCATCGCCGCCGCTCCCGCCGCCGCCGTGTATTCCAGTGCATCGCCTGGCTTGCCCTGGGCCGTGTCCGTCCCGATGGCCATGCCGAAGCGGATCTGCCCCGCACGCACCATCGAGTCCACGATCTGCATCCCCGCCGTGCCCGCTTTGCACGCGAATTCGAGATCGGCGCAGTGCGAGAACGGGTCCAGCTCCAATGCAGAGGCGAGCATCGAGCTGGTGGGTTTGACGGCATACGGATGACTCTCGGAGCCCACGAAGATCGCGGAAATTTCGGAGGGTTGAATCTCTGCGGTCTCAATGGCCTGCTTCCCGGCCTCGAAGGCCATCGTGAAGCTGTCCTCGTCGCGGCCAGGAACGGTCTTTTCCGTGATGCCCAGTCCGCCCACGACCGTCTTCGCATCCTGTTTCCAGTGCTCGGCGATGCTCGCGGTCTTCACCCTGTACCGTGGCAAATAGCGCCCGAAGCCGATAATGGCTGATTTTGGCATCCACGGGAGTGTAGCAGAGCGACTGAGTAGGTTATGGAATATTGCACAAATAATAAATGATTGTATTATGTAAAAGTATGAAAAAGCATTTTGAGTATCTGGAAGCACATTTGTTAGCGCAAAAAATTCCCGTCAGCGCGGTGGCAGCTCGCATTGTGCAGGAATACCAAGAGTCTGTTTATTTTTATGAATCCTGTATCAATCGCTTATTAAAGCTACGGTCGTTGCCGGGTCATCTACTGGAAAGTGACTTTGGTCGGCAAGCGATTGAGCATGAGACAAAGCTGCGGGATACCCGGAAAGAAAAGGTGACACCTGAATTTCAGGAAAGCTGCATTATCGTGGAAAAAGTTTTTGGTTTTCTGGAATCCCGCGGATTTTGTGAATGTGGAGTCAATGATATTTCATCTCTTCGATCGGTGGCTCTCGTGGCATTGCAACAAAGGGCAGAGCTTTCAAAATGCGGCGATATAATCTCTGAAACAATTGGAAATATTCTTCATGAGCTGATTTGGAATGGATTTTTGGATTCACCAGTACTAAGAGGCGAGACAGATAATTTTTCTGAAACCCAAATGGATCTTGAAGTGAGACTTATGGAGTCGCTGCAAGAAGTGCTGGGAGTGAAAGTTTTTCAATAATTTATATACGGCCCATTTTTTTGTGAGCAGTTGCCAAATGATGGCTCGCCTGTGCTGCTAACAGAGAAACCTCGCCCGCCAAGACCGCCGCGCCGATACTCTCTGCAAGTTGTGCGCGACGATGGAGTTTCGTCTTTGGCGTAAGGAGCATCTCCAGGCACTTTGCCTGAGCAGGTAGGGTCGTACCGCCGCCGCGCACGCCGACGATCAGCGCGGGACATCTGACAGTCACTTTGAGTCCGTCGTCCGTCTGCTCCACATACGTATCGCTCAGTGATCCTTCGACGATGTGTGCCGCATCCTGACCCGTCGCAAGATAGAGAGCGGCGATGATGTTCGCCGCA
>CAYTEH010000018.1:21532-28789 GCA_964436765.1 uncultured Candidatus Peribacteria bacterium | reverse complement strand
TCGAAGTACCGGAACAGAGCGCCGTTCACCGCGCGCTTGAGCGCCTTGCGGTCCTTCTCGCCGCGGTTCAGTTCGTCCTCGTACGCTTTGCGTGAGGTCGTGATGATGTCGCGGGAGATGTCGGCGTATTCGGAGCCGTAGATGAGTCCGCGGCTGATCACTTCCGGGTCGGCGACGAGGCGCTTGCTTTCCGCATAGACGCGGAACAGCACCACGAGGACGCCGGCGTTGCTCATGATCTTGCGGTCGTCCAGGATGCGCTGGCCTTCGCCAGCGGCACCGAGGCCGTCGATGATCACGTCGCGGTACGGCATCTTCTGTTTGCTGCGGCGAGCTTCGCCCTTGGCATCAAATTCGAGGATTTCGCCGTTCACGAGGAGGTGCACCTGGTTATCGGGGTAGCCGATGCCCTTCACGAGGTCCGCGTGCGCGGTCCGCATGTGGGGCTCGCCGTGCTCGGGGATCACGTGCTTGGCGCGTACCAGCCGGTGCATCAGGAGCAGGTCGCTCTGGAAGCCGTGGCCGGTGGTGTGGAGCGCGAGTTCCTGGTTGGTCTTCACGATCGCACCGAGGAGGTTGAGGTTATTGATGACCTTCGCCACCGAGCGCTCGTTGCCGAGGATCGGGTTGCTACTGAGCACGACGGTGTCGCCTTTCTTGATGACGATGTGCCGGTGGGTGCCGAGGCCCATGCGGGCGAGACCCGCGACCTCTTCACCCTGGCTGCCGGTGGTGAGGATCAGAACCTCGTTATCGGGCAGTTTTTCCATTCCGGGGCCCACTTTGCGGATCAGCCCGCGGGGCGCCTTGATGTAGCCGAGCTGCTCGGCGATCTCGATATTGGTTTCCATGCTCCGTCCGGAGATGAAGACCTTGCGGTTGAATTTCTTGGCATGCTCGATCACCTGCGCGAGGCGGTTCAAGAGCGAGCTGAAGGTGGAGACGATCACGCGGCCCTTCGCGTCGCGGATGAGGCCGTGGAGCGTGCCCGAAATCTCCTTTTCGCTTTTGCTTTGTCCCGGCTTCTGCGCGTTGGTGGAGTCGGCGATGATCGCCAGTACTCCTTTGTCACCGAGCTGCGCGAGACCATGGAAGTCCGCGGGCGGCTCGTTCATGGGGGTGAAGTCGAATTTGAAGTCGCCCGTGTGCACGATGGTGCCGTAGGGCGTGTGCACCGCCACGGCGGCGGAATCGGGGATCGAGTGCGTCACGCGCAGGAATTCGATCTCGACTTTGCCGATGCGGACTTTCTCGCGGAAGGGGACAGTCGTGAGACGCGCCTTCGATGTGAGATGCTCCTCATCCAACCGCTTCTTCACGAACGCCATGGTGAGGCGCGTGCCGAAGCAGGGCGGGAAGTGGAGGGCGGGCAGCAGATGCTGCACGGCGCCGATGTGGTCTAAGTGCCCGTGCGTGAAGATGACCGCTTTGATGCGGTTTTCACGGCCACGGAGAGCCGAAATGTCGGGGATCAGGTAATCGATCCCCAGCATGTCCTCGTCGGGGAACTGGAGGCCGAGGTCGATCAGGTAGATGTCTTCATCCACCTCGATCACGAAACAGTTGCGTCCCACCTGCTCGAACCCTCCGAGAGGATAGAGCCGGAGGTTCTGCTTCTTCCCGACGGGGATCGGGAGATCCGCTGTCGCGATGGGCGCCGTCCCGCGGTCTTCGGGATCGGACTGGATGTTCGATATGTGGGTCACGGGCTGCGTGACGAACGTGCGAGCGGCTCCGCCCGGGTGCGCTTGCTGCTGCGGGCGCTGTCCCGGCGCGCCGGAACGTCCGTGCCCCCGGCCACGCCGGCGACGACGGTTACGGTTAAAAGGTTGTCCTGCTTTGGGAGGCAGTCCCGCCTTCGCCGAGGCTTCGGCGGGCAGGCCCGGATTTTTTTGGTGGGAGTGTTGGGGCATGTTCTGCTCCAGCGGGCCACCGGCCGGTGCCGGTACCCAGTCTCCTTGTTCTGCTGTCATGTTGTCTGACGTAAAACGTTTGATAAAAGAAATAATACTGACATCACTGTACTCTTCTGGGGCACGGAATGCAAGATGATTTTTGTCGAGTGCCCTGTTTTTTGGCTTCAGGACAACGTTTTTTTATATGAAATTTCTGTTCTAATACATGAGTCAGATGGCCGGATGGCCGGATGGTGGTTATCTGCCATGACCATCTGATCATCTGACCATTTGCCCATCCCATAGATAGCCCTCTTCCCTTGCCGCCACTCCTTCCGCCGGGTAGCCTTCCTTCCTGAATGGACGTTCTTGTCTCTACAGGCTCGACGAAAGCGAGCGGACAGTCGCTCGTATCCCAGTCCTTCGACTCGCCGCACAAAGAGAAGGTCGTCTTTCTGGTGCAAACGGCGGGCGGACCCGAAGCCGACACGCTCGCGCAGGAATGTGCGGGCATCATTCGCCATGCCTTGCTTGAGGGCGAAGGGGAGCCGTGGCACCGCCTCGACGGCACACTCAAGGAATTGAATGGTCTCTTCAAGGGGTTCCTCCTGAGCAAGGCGATGGATGAGATGCACGCGGTTGTGGCGCTGCTCGATGCGCAGGGCACGCTGCATGTGTCGCATGCCGGCCGCGGCGAGGCGTACCTGGTCCGCGGGAACACGACGAGCCAGATCACCGAATTCAGCCGCGGGAAGCCGTTGTCTGTCTTCGTACACATCTCGAGCGGCGTGCTGGAAGAAGGAGACTGCGTCGTGTTTTCCACCCAGCGGTTGCTTCGATCCCTCACGCCCGCGCAACTGGGGGGCATGACGGGGGGCGATCCCGACGAGGTGCTGAGCGACATCGCAGGGGCGCTGGAATCGGAACGCGAGACAGCAGCCCTTGCCTTGCTCACGGTCGGCGCACGAGAGGGTAAGGCGGCGCCGGCTGGGCGCCAGCGCAGCGCCGCAATGCCGTCCCGGCGCGACAGGCGCAGGGGCACGGCGGTTGCAGGGTTCACCATTCCCAGCCTCGAAGATGTCACGGGCTTCCTGAAGCGCGTGCAGCCGGTATTGCAGCGGGTGACGAAGAGCGGTGCGGCCATGGGGAAGAAGAGCATGACCAAAGGGGCGGCCATCGGGAAACAGACCGGCCCGGCCCTCTCGGCCGCCGCCGGATTCATGGCTAAGGGCCGCGAAAAGGCCGAGAACTTCCTCGCCGATCTCCGTCATCCGGAACGCAAGCGCAGGGCGCATCTGTTGCTGCTTGCCGGTGCGGTGGCTGCATTCCTCACTATTCTGGTCATTGTGAACCTCATCACCAGCAGCCAGCGCAACAAGGACCGTGCAGAGCTTGCCGCACTCGTGGCGCAAATAGAGGAAGAGATCAAAACCGCAGACAACCGGAAGCTCGCAGGCGACATGGAGGCCGCAAACACTATCCTGCGCCAGGCCGAGGAGAAGGCAAAGCAGGTCATCGCCGACAAGGGCGGCTACTTCAAGACGGAAGCCGGCGATCTGCTCGACCGCATCCAGGACCGGCGCGAGAGCCTCAATAACATCACACGCGTCTCGCCCCGCATGGTCGTGAACGTCAGCACCAAAAATCCCGACGTGGCCGCACTGGGGCTCATCGGTCTCAACGACGGAGAATTCATCGTCTACGACCGCCAGAATTCGTACAGGGTGCTCCTGAACAAGCTCGATGATCCGCATCAGATCGCCGATCAGGAGCTGGTCCTGCAGGGCACGTATTTCGACCGTCAGAAAACCCAGGTCTATGTCACCACCGGCCAGAGCCTCATTGAGATGGCGGGCAGCCAGGCGACGCCCATGAAGACGGACGACCCCGAGGGCTGGGTGGCCGGGAAAGACATCGAGGCGTATCTGCGGTATCTTTACGTGCTTGCTCCGGAAAAGAAGCAGATCTACAAGTATGAGCGCCTGACCAACCGCTACAGCGCGCCGGTGAATTACAACGTGAACGGTGACCTGACGGGCGCGCTCGACATGAGCATCGACGGCAGCGTCTACGTGCTGAAGGAAGGCGGAACGGTGCTGAAGCTCCTGCGCGGCGAGGTGCAGCCGTTCAAGATCAACGGGGCGCCCGAGAATATCCTCAAGAATGCCGCCAAGATGTACAAAGTGCCGGAAGGGAATTTCTACTTCCTGGATCCGAGCCAGAAGCGCGTCATCGTCGTGACCGACGGAGGCGTTGCCGGCGAAGCCAAATACGAGCGTCAGTTCGCCATGGAGGCCGAGCAACTCGGGACGCCGCAGGATCTGTACGTGGATCCGGACGAAAGCCACCTGTATGTGCTGGACGAGAAGCGGGTGTTCGTGGTGGATCTCAGTACGCAGTGACAAATCTGAAAACTGAAAACCGAAGATCAAAAAGGGTTTGATCTTCGGGCTTCGACCTTTAGTCTTTTCGTATGAAAGTACTTGTTTTCGGAACGTTTGACTATTTGCATCCCGGCCATCTGTTCGTGCTTAAGGAAGCCTCCAAGCGCGGTGAGCTGTGGGCAGTCGTTGCGCGCGACCGGAACGTGGAGAAGCTGAAGGGGCGCATGGCGCTCCAGACGGAAGATGAGCGCAAGAAGGCGGTGGAGGAGGCATTCCCTGCTATCCACGCCGTCCTCGGCGATGCTATGGATTTCCTCGCCCCCGTGCGCGAGATCAAACCCGACTTGATTCTCCTCGGGTACGACCAGGCGCTGCCACCGGGGGTCAAAGAGAGTGATTTGCCGTGCGAGGTCGAACGGTTGCCGGCGTTCGAGCCCGACAAATATAAGAGCAGCCTGCGGCGATAACACCCCAGGAGCTGTTCGAAAACCGCACGGAGATACACGTCCATGCGTGAATCACGCACGCATGCATGCGTCAGCGCTTTATCAGGGCGATTTGCGGAATCGCCTCTGGGAAAATTGTTCATTTTCTGCTACAATGTCCTGAATGTCCGAACACACAAGCCCACTCTGGAAACAGCTCCTTGGCGCCGCCGCCGGCATGGCCATCGCGCTTTCGATCTATGGCGTCTATACGCTCACAGCGCCGCCGCTTACGGCCTTTGTGGCCTCGGTCTTCGCGAGTGACCAGCAGCAGGGCCTCACGTTCACGGATGCCGACCGCGCGGACAGGCGGAGGGAGATTGCGTCGATGGCGAAAGAGATCATCGATCAGAAGTTAAAAAGAGGGATGGAATGATGTTCACCGTACAAGCAAATGCAATTTCGTACGTTCGTACCTTCGCAACTTCGTCAAACCGGTGCGACGAAATTACGAGATAACGAAGTAACGATTTCCTGCTATTCTTTCTCCTGTGAGCGATCCTATTTTTCTGTCCGCCCTCACCGCCTTCTACTTCCTGGCAGGCGTCGTCTTCGGCAGTTTCGGGAACGTCATCATCATCCGCGGCATCGAGGGCAGGGGCATCCTCGGCCGGTCGGCGTGTATGGCGTGCGGGAAGGTCCTCGGCCTGCTCGAATTGATTCCCGTGGTCAGCTTCGTCGCGCTGCGGGCAAAGTGCCGGTGGTGCCGGGTGCCGATCTCGTGGCAGTACCCCATTGTGGAGCTCGCGAGCGGGCTGCTCTTCGCGCTTGCGCTCCGGTATGAGTCGTTCGACCTGTTCCCCGCGGCGCTGCTCGGGTTTTCGCTGTGGTTGATCCTGCTCATCGCGATGTTCGATCTGCAGACGGGCCTGATCCCCGATGCGCTCAGTATCCCGCTCGTGGCGCTCGCGCTCGTGCGCGCTCTGTGGTTCGGGCCGCTCCCGTTTGTGCCGCTTCTGATCGTCCTCGGCTTCTTCGGCGGCCAATGGCTCCTCAGCCGCGGCAAATGGCTCGGCAGCGGCGACATCATTCTCGCGTGGGGCATCGCGCTGCTCCTCGCCCGCCTGGACCTCTTCATCATCTTCGTCTTCTCGTCCTACATCATCGGCGCAGCGGTGGCGTGCGTGATGCTCGTAAACAAAAAGACCCGGCTCGATGCCGCTCTGCCCTTCGGTCCGTTTCTGGCGGTTGGTGCCATGATCGCGCTTTTCTTCGGTGATGCGATTCTGGCGATTCTGTTGCCCTGAAAAAATGGGCCTTATCGTGAGATAAGGACCCATAGTTCTGCCAGCGCAGGAGATCCATAAGGATTTCCCGCTAGGCAGAACGCTGAACTGGAGTAACCGGAGTCAGCCCAGGGTTCTGCCTAGAGGAACTGCATCTGACCAAACCATTTTATGCTAAATTTGCAATTTGTCAAATGTATTAAAGGGCTTCTTATAGCCCTTTGCAGCCATTAGCCATATTCTCGCCGTATGAAGGCAGTCGCCCAGAACCGCCGCGCCCGTTTCGACTACGAGATGGTCGATACTATGGAAGCGGGCGTCATCCTGACGGGACCCGAAGTGAAGGCATGCCGGCAGGGGCATATCAGCCTGATGGGTTCCTACGTGTCCTTCTATGGCGGGAAGCCGATGCTCAAGAATGCGAAGATTTCGAAATACACCTACAGTGCCGATCCGGATCACAAAGAAATGCGCGACCGCGAACTGCTGCTGAACAAGAATGAGTCGGCGAAACTCCAGCGCGCGCTGGAGGAGAAAGGCATGTCGGTGGTGCCGCTGGAGGTGAGGGCGGGAAAGTATATCAAGGTTCTCCTCGGGCTCGGCCGCGGGCGGAAGAAGTTCGATAAGAGGCAGAAGATCAAGGAGCGCGAGATCGGGCGGAGGGTCAGGGAAGGACGCGAGGAATAGGGCTAGGGTTAGGGTTTGGGATAGGAAGGTAAAAGTGATCGGTCAAAAATTTATGCGTGTTTCCTGTATTCAAGTACCCTAACCCTAGCCCAAACCCTAACCCTCCAATGTCCCTCCTCCCTCCCCCCATCCAAAAGGCCATCGAGGAATTCAGCAAGCTCCCCGGCGTGGGACGTAAAAGCGCCGAGCGCCTGACGTTCCATCTGCTCCGCAGCTCCAAGGCGTCGCCCGAGAAACTGGGCGAAGCGCTCCTGGTGCTCAAAACGCAGCTCAAGTATTGCATCACCTGCCAGATGGTGACGATGGAGGAGCAGTGCAGCATCTGCATGGATTCGGCGCGCGACGCCACCACCATCCTCGTGGTGGAAGACCCGTTGGAAGTGGTCGCGTTCGAGAAGACGTCCTACAAAGGTCTCTACCACGTGCTCCACGGCGTCCTCTCGCCCATCGACGGCATGGGGCCCGAGCAGCTGCGCATGCGCGAGCTGGTCGATCGGGCGAAGAAAGGAGGCATCGGTGAAGTGATCATCGCCACGAACCCCGATGTGGAAGGGGAGGCGACGGCCAACTACATCCGCAA
>CAYTEH010000018.1:17210-21432 GCA_964436765.1 uncultured Candidatus Peribacteria bacterium | reverse complement strand
TCATCGCCACGAACCCCGATGTGGAAGGGGAGGCGACGGCCAACTACATCCGCAATCAGCTCAAGGACATGGTTCCCAAAATTACGCGGCTGGCGCATGGGCTTCCGATGGGCGCGGATATTGAATTCGCGGACCAGGTGACATTAAGAGAGGCGATCGCAGGAAGAAGGAGTCTCTAAAAATCCGTCTCCCCCGCTCGCGCGTGAGGAGACGGAGACGGCATCATGCCGTCGGGTTGACGGCAGCCTCATCAAAGACTGCCACGCCCTCGCGCCACGGGCGCGCGACGCATGCGGCGCCGGTAAACATGAGACCGGCCACCGCAAATGTTCCGGCATCCTGGATTTTGAGGATTGCTGCGCTATAGAGGCAGCAACCGACACATCCAGTTGCCAGAACCGAGAAGACCGCCCATCTGCTCCATCGGAGCATGGGCCACCTCCCGTGGAAAGAACAATGTCCAGTCTGTGCGGGACCGCCCCGCTCTAAAGAAATCGGAAAAACTGAACGGCTGATTATATCATTATTTCAAAAATTACTATTTTTGGCTTTTGATCAAGAAAACCCGTCGCCTGCATGAGGGACGGGTTTCGGTCTTTCGACCTTAGTCTTTGACGATCCGGATGAGACGGCGGCCAAAGGCCACATAACATCCGGTGATCAGGATTCCCGCTGCGATGAGCAGCGGGAGGACTGAGGCGTCGCGCCCCTTGGCCAGGAATTCAATTCCTGCCCAGAGGATGAACGCGAGTGCGCTCAGTCCAGATGACACCGCTGCTTTGTTCCGGAAGCTGCGGCGTCGCCTCTTCTCTGATTTCATGATACGAAACCTGAGAGGAAAAGTTCTGATCGAAAGACCAGGCCTGCTTACAACGTGTGAAACAGGCTAATTATAATTATAACATATTATTGAGAAAATAGCTAAAGCCCACGCGCGGTAGCGGGTGGGCTTTTTGGCGTTACCGTTTCTTGGCAACGCCTTTCGGCGGGTCTTTGTTGACGATCAGAATCCCGATCGTCAGGCCGAGAATTGACGGTGCCCCGATTTCGGGGCTGTTCGTCACAATCCCCACCAGGAGCCCCAAGGCTCCCAAGCCTGCCAACATCCATCCGAATATTCGCATGATTTTTCTCCTTTCTGCGAGTCGGAATCCCGTTTCGACGTGAAACGAGCAGTCAATCATACTCCAAATACTCAATGCCGGAAGGCCCTCACTCCCGTCAGCACCATGATGATTCCCAGCTCATCCGCTTTCTTGAAGACTTCTGCGTCGCGGATGGAGCCGCCCGGTTGGATGATCGCCACGATCCCGTTTTTGGCGGCCTCTTCCACCGAATCGGGGAAGGGGAAGAAGGCATCACTGGCCATCACGGCGCCTTTGGCTTTGTCTCCTGCCCTCTTGGCGGCAATCCAGGTGGAGTCCACCCTGCTTGTTTGTCCCGATCCCAACCCGACCGTCACGAGGTCTTTGGCGAACACGATGGCGTTTGATTTTGCGTACTTCACGCACTTCCAGGCGAAGAGGAGATCCTGGATCTGTTCCTTTGTTGGCTTCTTCTTCGTCACGACTGTCAGATCCTCCTCCGTCACCACGCGCGCATCGGCGTTCTGCACCAGCATGCCGCCTTTCACGGAGCGGTAGAGCACCTGCTTCTTCATTTCCTCGCCATTGGTTTGCGTAATCACGCGGATGTTGGGCTTCTGCTTAAGCAATTCCAGTGCCTGCGCGTCGTACCCTGGAGCGACGATCACTTCGGTGAAAATCTTCTGATCGATGATCTTTTTCGCGACCTCCGCGCTGCAATTTCGGTTCAAAGCGATGATCACGCCGAACGCCGAGAGACGGTCGGCGTCGTACGCGCGCTGGAACGCGTCCTCGATAGTCTTCGCGCTCGCGATGCCCGACGGGTTCGCGTGCTTCACCATCACCGTGGTCGGTTCGCTGAACTCGCACACGGCGGACCACGCAGAATCGGCATCGAGAATGTTCAGGTAGCTGAGAGCTTTTCCCTGATGGAGCGTTCCCCATCCTTTGGCTTCGGTGAGCGAATAATACTTACCCCACTGGTGCGGGTTCTCGCCGTACCGGAGCGTGTCGCCGTTCTGCATCACCATGCCGTCGTACGTTCCGTTCGAAAGATATTTCGCGATCATCGAGTCGTACGCGGCGGTGTGCAGGAACGCTTTCGCGGCGAGCTCGGACCGCAGTTCAGGCGACGTGTCGCCGTCTTTCTCGAGCTGATTCAGCACGCGATCGTAGTCGGCAACATCACACACCACCGTCACCGATTCGTGATTCTTCGCCGCGCTCCGGAGCAGCGTCGGCCCGCCGATATCAATCATTTCAACGATGCGTTGATGCGCCGAAGGTTCCAACAGGCCGGTCGCAGATCCGTTCTTTCGTATGTTCGTATCTTCGTTCGGAAGTTTTTCTTTTTTCAGAGTTTCTTCAAATGGATACAAGTTCACGATCACGAGATCGATCGGTTCGATATGCAGGTCCTTCGCCTGCCTCACGTGGTCTTCGTCCTGCCTGCGCATCAGCACGCCGCCCATGATGAGCGGGTGCATGGTTTTCACCCGTCCGCCGAGGCATTCGGGAAAGCCCGTCACGTCTTCCACGCCGGTCACCGCCACGCCCGACTCCTTCAGCGCCTTCTCGGTACCGCCCGTCGAAATCACCTCGAATCCCAACTTGGTTAGACGCATGGCGGCATCGACGATGCCGGTTTTATCGGAGACGGAAAGGAGGGCGCGTCTCTTCATGGGGGGCTCAAGGAGTGTACCCCAGAATCCGCGGGCCGGCCATGGTCACATATGGGCTTCGGGTACACAAAATCGGGCCTTCCAGAGGAAGGCCCGACGAGAATGGATCGATCAGTTGCCGCGTACTGCCTGTACGCGCAGGATGTCGTGCAGCGTTATCCCTTTTTCCGCGGAATCCGCCGCAGCGTAAGTGAGCAGGGATTCCTCGAGTCTGTCGGCAGCGAGAAGCGAGCGCAGATGCGCCTCTGCCCTATCGCGGCCGCGGACGAAATAGAAAAATGTCGCGCAGGCTTCGGGCGTCATGCTCGTCGCCGGGCGGTGCTTCCGCCAGATCTCCTGGGCGAGTTGCACAAGCGGAGGCATCTCTTTTTTTTCGTAGAGCAGCGGATGCTCAAACTTGAGCAACGCCGCGTCGATGTGCTGTGGATCGATGTACACGTCGTACACCGGTCCAAGCGCCTGCCTGAGCCGCTCGATATTCCTATCGCGGCTCTCTGCCATGATGCGTTCAATCATTTCGTCCAGCTCGCGCCGTTCCCTCCATGTCGAGGCGCGCCCTAGCAACACCCCGCCGGCCAGCACGATAAGAAGCAGTGCCACGAACAGAATAGTTTCCACGGTCATCCCTCATTTTGTGAAAGATCCATCATTCTCGTCAACGTAACGAAAACAGGGTCTTTCTGGTCGTTCTCGATACGTGGTTACTATACAACTTTATTAAAATTTGTACATATCCTTATTCCTCAATACAGCACGGTTTCGCTCTTCCAAACAATGTCTTTTTCCGCTACAATATACGGAATGCCCAAAAAATCCGCCTCCGCCGACGAGACAGCAAAAAAGCCTCAAAAAACAGAGGAGGCTGCTCCCGCACAACCGGAAGAGAAGCCTGCTACATCATCCGGCGGCAAGCCCGACTCCGCCAAGGCTTCGCCGGGTAAAAAGATCCTGATCGTCGAAGACGAGCGTCCGCTCGCGCACGCACTCGAGCTCAAGATGACGCACGAGGGGTACCAGGTGACGGTGGCGCTTTCGGGCACCGAGGGGCTGGAGAAGGCGATGAGCGGCAGCTTCGATCTGATTTTGACGGACCTGATCATGCCGCAGATGGACGGCTTCACGCTGATGCAGGAGCTGGCGGCCAAGGGTATCAAAACCGGGGTCATCGTCCTCAGCAACCTCGGTCAGGAGGAGGACCGCAAGCGCGCGCTGGAGCTGGGCGCGAAAGATTACTTCGTGAAGGCGAATACGCCGATCGCGGAGATAGTTAAAAAAGTGAAGTCAGTTCTTTGATCATTTTTACATATATAACCACATGTCAGATGGCCTGATGGCCGGATGGCCCGCAAGCGCGGACTGACCATCTGATCATTCGACCATCCGACAATTCGCCCCACCCGTATGCCAATTAAAGACTCCGACCTCGGCCAGATCCTGCTCACGCAGAGTTACGTG
>CAYTEH010000018.1:13900-17110 GCA_964436765.1 uncultured Candidatus Peribacteria bacterium | reverse complement strand
TATGCCAATTAAAGACTCCGACCTCGGCCAGATCCTGCTCACGCAGAGTTACGTGAACGATGCGGAGCTCAAGAAGGCGATGGAGGAATGCAAGCAGCGCGAGGTGCCTTTGAAGAGCGTCCTCATTGAATCGGGCCTCCTGACGGCCGAGCTCGTGGAAGGCGCCATTGCCGAGCACTACAAGCTGCCGTTTTTGGATACGAAGGCCATGCTGCCGACGCCGGAACTGGTGCTGCAGCTTCCCGAAGAAATCGCGCGCACCTACGGCGCAGTGGTTGTCAAAAACGACGGAACCTCGGCAACGGTAGCCACCTCCGACCCCAGTAATCCGCTGCTTGCAGAGGCCATGAAGCTCAACATCGGACAGCAGACCCCGCAGTTCCCGGCAACCGAGGACGCGTCGAACAAGAAGCTCACGGCACGCAAGACCGCTTCGTCGTTCAGCTTCTCGTTCGGCAGGAAGGCCGAGGAGCGAAAAACGTTCACGGGCACCATCACCTTCGTCTACGCGCCGAAATCGGTGATCGAAGGATTCTTCGGCCACTATCGCAAGCCGCTCGCCACCCGCTTTCAGGCCATCATCAACCAGCAGAAGAAAGTGGCGCCCGAGATCATCACCGAAATCTTCAACGACGCCATCGAGCTCCGCGCGTCCGATATCCACTTCGAACCGCAGGAGAAAATCGTCATTGTCCGCTTCCGCGTCGACGGCGTGATGCACGAGGCCGGCCGCATCCCGAAGGAGTACTACGAGGGCGTGGTGAACCGCATCAAGATCGAGGCCAACATGCGCCTCGACGAGCACTTCGCGGCGCAGGACGGCGCAATCCGGTACGAGACCCGCAGCGGCAGCTCTATGGACATCCGCGTGTCCATCGTGCCCATCGTCGACGGCGAGAAGATCGTGCTGCGCCTCCTCTCGGAATACGTGCGCTCTCTCACGCTCCTCGACCTCGGCTTCTCGGAGGAATACCGCAAGATCATCGAGGTTGCCGCCCACAAGCCCTTCGGCATGATCCTCACCACGGGTCCGACGGGCGCCGGCAAATCCACGACGCTCTACGCGCTCCTGAAAATGCGCAATCACCCCGACGTGAACATTTCCACCATCGAAGATCCCGTGGAATACAAAATCCCCGGCATCAACCACATCCAGGCGAACCCCGATGCGAACCTCACCTTCGCGAACGGTCTCCGCGCGCTCGTGCGCCAGGACCCGAACATCATCCTCGTGGGCGAGATCCGCGACGGCGAAACAGCGTCGATTGCCGTGAACGCGGCGCTCACCGGCCACCTTCTGTTCTCCACCCTGCACGCCAACGATGCCGCAACGGCCGTTCCCCGCCTGCTCGAAATGGGCGTGGAGCCCTTCCTGCTGGCCTCGACGCTCGAGGTGGTCATCGGCCAGCGCCTCATCCGGCGCATCTGTCCGCAGTGCCGCTACAGCTACTCGCTCGATCTTCCCGAGGCGCAGAAGCTGTTCCCGGGCGCCGACAAATACTTCCAGAAGAAAGACGACGTGCGCCTGTACCGCGGCAAGGGGTGCGAGGCCTGCGGCGGCACGGGGTACCGCGGCCGGGTCGGCATCTATGAGCTGCTCGTCGTGACGCCCGAAATTCAGGAACTGATCATCCGCCGCGCTTCCAGCATGGAGCTGAACGAGCAGGGGAGGAAACAGGGGTTGAAACTGCTGTTCGACGACGGGTTCGAAAAAGTGCAGGCGGGGATGACGACCATCGAAGAACTGATGCGCGTGGCGGCTCCGCCCGAACTCCTCTTCTCCCGCGACCGCGCCAAAAAGCCGGCGTAAACCATGGCCACCCCGCACCGTCCGCCGGCCAAGGGTTCCAAAAAGCCGTCCCCGCACGCGCCCACGAAGGCAACCGATCTGGATGCGCTCCTCTCGCAGGACGCGAAAGCCGAACTGCCCTCCGCCGATCTGATGAAGGATGACGGGGACGCAGGGAGTGGCGTCGCGAAGCGCATCACGTCCAAGGGCGCGAAAGTGCTCAAAGAGATCCCGGTGCCCGGGGTGGGGGCGCCCCGGGAACAGGACACAGCGTCCGCGCCCCGGGAACAAAGCACTGCTGTCGCCCCTGTCGCAGAGGCGCCCCGGGAACAGAAGGAAGCCCCGGCACCCGACGTCGCGCCGAAAGCGAAGCCGAAGAAACGAGGCGGCGCCTTTCAGGATTTCCTGGGTGCCATCAAGTACTTCGGGCTCGGCGGCGAGCGACTGGCGATCGTCCAGAACCTCGCGACCATGCTCAATGCCGGCCTGCCGCTGGTGGACTCCATCCGCACCCTCCAGATGGAGACCCGGCAAAAACCCGTGAAAAAACTTCTTGGCCGCATTCTTGAAGCCGTCGAGAGCGGCAGCCCGCTCTGGCGTGCCATGGAAGAGCAGCACTTCTTTTCGCCGCACGCGCTCGCGCTCATTCGCATCGGCGAGGAAGCGGGAAACTTGGCCGCGAACATGGAGTATCTGGCGATCCAGCAGGAGAAGGACCAGGCCCTCCGCTCGAAGGTGAAGATGGCGATGATCTATCCCGTGATTGTGCTGACCCTCATGTTCATCATCGTCATCGGGCTCGGCATGTTCGTGCTGCCCAACCTCATCACCGTGCTCTTCTCCCTCAATGTCCCCCTGCCGCTTGCCACACGGCTGGTGATCAAGTTCACGGAGTTCTTCGTGAATTACGGCACAACCGCCGTGCCCGGCATGATCGCGGGATTCGTGCTGCTCCTGATCCTCTGCAAATACACCCCCCTTCGGGGGCCTGCGCAGTGGGTGCTCTTCAAGATCCCGGGTATCGGGCGGCTGACGCGCGAGGCGACCATCGCGCGCTTCGGCGTGATCCTCGGCGGCCTGCTTCAGGCGGGAGTTCCCCTCCTGGATGCCATCAAGTCACTGGCAGAAGTGACGCCGGTGGTGGCGTACAAACACTTCTACGAGCGTCTGTACGAGCGCATCAGTCTGGGCGATTCCTTCAGCAAGACGTTCGGCGCGGTGCGGGGCAGCCAGAAGATTTTGCCCGTGTCGGTGCAGCAGCTGGTGGTGACGGGCGAGAAATCCGGCGCACTCGCGAAGATTCTCCTCAAAGTTGCCGACATCTACGAAAAGAAGGCCAATGCAACGGCGGAGAAGCTGCCGGTCATCCTGGAGCCGATGCTGCTCCTGTTTATCGGTGGCCTGGTCGGCACCATTGCCTT
>CAYTEH010000018.1:11132-13800 GCA_964436765.1 uncultured Candidatus Peribacteria bacterium | reverse complement strand
CAGCGCCGCCGCGTCCAGCTCGTCCGCAGCGGGAACCACATACACGTCCTGCTCGACGAAGTTCACCCTGGCGCAGGGCGGGGTGCTCACCACGACGGCCTCGACCAGCGTGACATTCACGAACAAGCTTTCGCAGATCACCTTCGGTTCCGGCGGGCCGCAGGTGAGTGTGCACGTGTGCCAGAGCGATAATGGCGGTTCTTCGTACGGACCGCTCTTCGGCAGCAGCGGCACCTGCAGCGGCAACGGCAACGCCTACGGGAGCGCCGTGAGGCCCAGCGGCACCGATGTGAAAACCAAGACGATTGGGTCGGGGAAGAATGTCGTGCTGAAGGTGACGGGCCGCTACAAGAGCCACGGCTGGCTCGCGTTCAACGAGTCGTTTGAGAGCGACGATCAGACGGGACATGTGCAGCTCCTTACAAACGGCAGCCAGCTTTCGGACTATCCCGGCTTCAGCAACCAGACTTCCCTCAAGAACTACCTGATCGCACAGGGGAAGGCCAACGCCAGCGGCGTCATCACGACGAGCGCCTGCGAGCTGATCCTCATAGCCGAGCTTGGGAGCCTGAACACGTCTGCCTCGGATTTTCAGGATGACGTGATGTTTATCACATTCCAGTGATTTGAATCCATATTTGCATTCTGCGTAGGGGCGATTCGCGAATCACCCCTACGGTTTTGATATGATGATGTCCATCCTACCGTTACGTACACGACCGGCCCCCGCGCGTTCGTTTTCTTGCCCCCCGGGATCTACGGCCGGCAGGCCGGGGTTCCTGTTACTGGAGATCATGCTCGGCATCGCCGTGTTCGGATTGTTTTTGGCGGCAGCGGGTCTCACGATCCTGCACGGGCAGGAAGGGACGGTGAGCGGCGGAGACCGCATCCGCGCCACATACGCCGCGGAGAGGGCCCTGGAGGCTGCGCGCACAATCCGTGACGGCAGCTTCGCCTCGCTCACGGCGGGCACGCACGGCATCACGCTGGGGCCCACGAACCGATGGGCTTTCAGCGGCACCGAATCCACCTTCTCTGGCGGCTACGTCACGTCGCTTTCGATCAGTGCGCTTGCGAGCAATTGGTACGCGCTCACGTCATCGGTGCATTGGAAGCACGGGCATTCCCGCTCGGGGAGCGTGGTGATCAAGACGGAACTCACCGACTGGAAGGGGACGCAGCGTGCTGGCGACTGGACCTCGACGGATCTTGACGGCAGCTATACAGACCCCGGGGCGCCGTACTTCAACAAGGTGGCGGTACGGGGCAACTACGCGTACGTGACCAGCGAGGTTTCAGGCGATGGCCTGTACGTGTTCGATATCACCACCACCTCCTCGCCCTCGCGCGTCTCCTCCAGCTTCACTCTCGGGGCGGCCGGGTACGGCGTGGCCGTGCGCGGGGATGTGCTTTACGTCGTTACGTCCGATGCCTCGCAGGAGATACGTGCGTACGATATTTCCGGCCCCACATCACTGGATGCCGGCGACCTGCTGGCCAGCTACAACCTGCCGGGCTCTGCCCTGGGGGTGTCGCTTGCCGTGCGGGGCAGCACACTTCTGCTGGGTGCGACACTCGATGCATCGCAGGATGAGCTGTATGCATTCGACGTGTCCGATCCCGCTGCAATCACGTTGCTCGATTCGCTCGATACGGGCGCGACCGTCAACGCTCTGACGGCGTCTGCCACGGGCGCGTACCTCGCCACCGCCGACGCCGCGGCCGAGATGAAAGCAGTCCGCATCAGTTCCACGGGAGCGCTCAGCTACCCGGGTTCGCCTGATACCAATATCACGAGCGGCGAAGCGGGACGGTCCATCGCGCTCTCGGGCACGTCCGCGCTCCTCGGTCGCACGAAGGGGGCGATCCAGGAAATGACGATCATCAATACCGCAGGCGGCACGGGACCGTGGTACCACGAGGGGAGCGGGAGCCTGGTCGGGATCGGCATGGATCAGGCGCGCTGCTACGCATTTTTGGCCGCAGAGTCCTCCCCCAAAGCATTCCAGGTGGTGGATTTGCGCAGTGCGGGCCTCAGCGAGCTCGCTGTCTATCACTCCACGACGGGCCAGGCGCGGGGCCTGCTCTACGACATCATCCGTGACAGGGTGTACCTGCTCACGCGGCGGGCATTTTTGATTCTGAAGCCGAGCTCTTCCGTTTCTGTCTGTTCATGAGTGCTTTGTGCAGGTCATCGTTGGCCCCCATCCACCCTCACCCGGTCCGCCCGAGGCGGACCACCCTGTCCCGTTGCGACGGGAGAGGGAACCGCCCCGGCTACGTCTTCCTCGTCTCCGTCCTCGTGATCGGGGCCATCGCCGCAACCACAGCGGTGTCGCTTGTGGTCCTCGGGCTCGCCGCGGGGCAGACGGGGTTGACGGTCGCGCAGTCGGCCCAGGCGTTGGCCAACGCCAACACCTGCATCGAGCGCACGCTCCGGTCGCTCCGGCTGGATCTCGCCTACGCGGGCGATGAGACTTTCACTCTCGACAGGGGCACCTGCACGGTGCACGCCATCGGCGGTGCGGGCAACGAGCACCGCACCATTTGCGCCGAAGGGCAGATGCGCCAGGCGGTGCGACGCATCGAGATCGATCTTGTGCATCTCTTCCCCGCCGTCACCGCGGATTCGTGGAGGGAGGTGGAGGCGTTTACTCTCTGTCCATGA
>CAYTEH010000018.1:8089-11032 GCA_964436765.1 uncultured Candidatus Peribacteria bacterium | reverse complement strand
CTCGTGGAACTGCTCATCTTCATCACGATCCTCGCGCTGGTATCGGTCGCCGTGCTGCCGCTGCTCTTTAGCGCAACCGAGGACAGACTCCTTCAGCAGACCATCTCCATCGTGGAACAGAATGGCGCGCAACTGCTGCAGACCATCGGGTACGAGGCGCGCAACGCCGAACGGATCCTGTCGCCGTCCATCGGCTCGGCGGGATCCATCCTCACGCTTCAGACAGGTTCCGGCGGCACGAATCCCACCATCATCGGGTTCGCCACGGGATCGGTGGTGATGGTGCGACGTACGTCGAAGCAGACGCTCAGTTCGTCGCAGGTCGCGATATCCGATTTCACCGTGCGCAACACATCCACGTCGTCGGCGCATCAGAGCGTGTTTGTCTCGTTTCGGGTGTCGCGCACCATCCGCCTGCAGGCGCCGCGCACGTACGAGCGCTCGTTCGAGGCGCTCTTCACCCTCTTCCCCGATGGCACCATGCACACGGAATCCTGTTCCTGCGCCGTACCCGGATGCGTGGGTGCCGGGAGCTATGCGTGGCAGGTGTGCGATGCTGCCAACGGCTGCCTCACGGCGCAGACGGCTATGCAATGCCCGTGACGAAATTCCGATGTCCGACTCTGAAATCCCGCAGTGAAATTTGCATGGGCCGCACGTGCGGGGATTTCAAAGCCGCTACTTTACTTTTTTCAGTCAAGCCCATCGGGACTATTCCGCACCGCTCTTTGTTATACTCCGCGCGTTTGGGGCATGTTCCCCAGTTTCCCTCCTTCCCAATTTTCTCTATGACATCCCTCCGCAAGGGTTTTACCCTTATCGAGCTCCTGCTTGTGATCGGCATCATCGCCATCCTCGCGTCTATCGTCATCGTGGCCATCAACCCGACCAAGCAGCTGGGTGACGCCCGCGACGCGCAGCGCCGCTCGGATGTGAACACCATCCTGAACGCCGTGTACCAGTACGCCATCGACAACGAAGGCTCGCTGCCCGGCAACATCCCCACCACCACGGCCAAGGGCATCTGCAAAGTGACCGCCGTCGGTACCAACTGCAACAACGGTGTGAACCTCCGCGTACTCACGGGCGCATACCTGGTGAGCATCCCCACCGACCCGCAGGCCGGTGCCACGGGCACGGGTACGAACTACACGATCGTGCAGGATGCCAACGGCCGCATCACGGTTGCCGCTCCGGATGCCGAGCAGGACACGAACATCAGCGTCACGCGCTAATCGTCTCGCATACAAAAGCCTCCCTGCGCGAGCGGGGAGGTTTTTTTGTGCAGGATTGTTGTTTCCACGTATTTTCTTGATTATTTACAGAATCAAAACTTATTGTTTCGTATGCTGAAACAGGGTACTGAAATACCGACTTTTCTGCTATAATGAGAGGAAAAATCAATACCATAATGCCATCCAAGAACCCACAGACGGCACCTGATGAGCCGGCTCTCCCGGCGTTCCGCCCGCGCACGTCCATTCGCGGGAAGGTGCTCCGGCAATCGGCGCTCCTAGTAAGCTTCTGCGTATTGCTCCTGGGAGGGCTGTCCTTCTACATCATCCGCTCGTTCCAGGACACGATCCCGGCAGAAAACGCGGGCGTACTCTTCCAGGTGCACTGGCTTGGCATCACGGTGCTGACCCTGAGCGGCCTCCTGATGGTGCTGGCGCTGCTCCTGGGCACCTTCCTGGCTCGCGGACTCACGTACTCGCTGCAGCAGCTTACCGAGAAAGTACAGGCGCTCCGTCCGGGGACATGGAGCTTCAGGCGCACGCTCGATACCGGGGACGAAGTGGAGGCGCTGGACCGCGTGGTGGCCGATCTCACGTCGCGCCTGCGTGACGCGTACGAGCATTTGGAAGACAAGGTCGCCGAGCGCACGGAACAGCTCCGGAAGGAATCCGCGCTCGATCGCGCAATTCTCGAGACCATCGATTACGGCGTGGTGACGGTCGACGCGCATGGCGTGATCACCGATATCAATCCGACCGGCATGGTTCTTCTCCAGCGCAAAAAGAACGAGTGCGTGCGTCGCAACGCCGCCGATGTGCTCGCCTATGTCGAGAAAAAGAAGCGCTGCACCGGTCCCGCGCACCCATTGGCGATTGTGCTCAAGACCCGCACGTCATTTCGCTCTCATGCAGGTTCCCACCCGAGCTTGCTTCGCAAGGACGAGGGACTGCTTCCTGTGACGCTCACGGTGGCTCCGCTCCTCATAGGCAAAAAGCTCCACGGCGCGATTGTGGTGTTCCAGGATATGGCCGAGGAGCGCCAGATCGACTATATGAAGACGGAATTCATCTCGCTTGCCAGCCATCAGCTACGCACGCCGCTCGCTTCCATCCGCTGGTACGTGGAGCTGCTCGGGGGTGACGGCGGCAAGTCGCTCACCGAGGACCAGGCGTCGTACTTCAAGGAGATCGAGAAGGCCTCCGGCCGCATGGCGAACCTCCTGGAGGCGCTGCTGCACGTTGCCCGCATCGACGGCGGCGTCATCATTCCCGAAATCAAGGACATCAATCTGCGGGATCTCCTGGTGCAGATGAACGATGAATGGTCCATTTTATGCAATGAGAAGGCCCTCACGTTCGAGGCGGCCGTGCCCGATGATCCCATGCCGCTCAAGACGGATCCCATCCTGCTCCAGATCGTCCTGCAGAATTTCTTCACGAACGCCGTCAAATATTCCCAACGGAACGGGCAGATTCACCTGCGCGCGCGCATCGAGGCCGAGCGGCTCATCCTCTCGGTTCAGGATGCCGGCATCGGTATTCCCGTGGAGGAACAGAAGCGCGTGTTCGAGAAATTCTTCCGCGCCCACAACGTTCGTACCATGGATACCGATGGAACGGGCCTTGGGCTCTACATCAGCAAAGCCATCGCCGAGCGCCTTGGTGGTCGTATCTTCTTCGAAAGTACCGAAGGAAAGGGGAGCACGTT
>CAYTEH010000018.1:0-7989 GCA_964436765.1 uncultured Candidatus Peribacteria bacterium | reverse complement strand
AGCGCCTTGGTGGTCGTATCTTCTTCGAAAGTACCGAAGGAAAGGGGAGCACGTTCACGCTCATCCTGCCGGTAAAGTAAGTCAGGAGATCCGCCCTTTCAATACGCCGTCCAGCCTCGCTTTCACGGCTTTCATGCACACGTACGGCAGCTGCGATTCCTCATGGATCAAATCGTGTCTTTCCTGAACCGCGAATTTCGAGTCCTCAAAACTTGCTAGCAGCTGGTCCGACGAAAATGTCACTTCGTCGAACGTTCCTTCTTCGCAGACATAGACGCCTCCTGTCGAGAGTACTCTGTACAATTCTTTTTGGAATCGGAGCAGACGTTCCATGTCGCGACTTGTCTGGAGTACATATCGCGCAAAGATCACATCAAATGCTCCCGATGCGAACGGCAGCGCGCCGTTCTCGCGCACATCGGAGACGAGCACCGGACAAATATGAGGATGCGCGGCCACGAGAGGGTCGATAACCATCGATTTGATATCGATAGTCACGACGCCCGCGCCCCGCGCTGCCAGAATCTGCGCTGTTGCGCCGGATCCCGTGCCCACGTCGAGCGCACGCTTCCCGCGAAGATCTCCCAGTAGATCTTCCGCGCTCCGGACCTGCACATTGTTTCCGTTCATATTATCAAAATACCATATTTTTGTTCATCAGTATATCACCTGTTTTTTGGCAAACCCTCATATTATTTGGTGCACATGAACCCGAACCGCTTCCTGATCCTCTCATTCACCCGTTTCCAGATCGTGGCCGTGTTCGAGTAGCTGCGGACGACGCGTTTGCAGACCCGGTCTTCGAAGCTGCCGGGTTTGGGCCCGGAGGAAGACGACGATGACGATGCGGGCGGAGCCGGCGGCTGCACGGGCAGCGGCACCGTCACCACCGGAGCGGGTTCGGGCAGGTGTTTGCGGGGGCGGGGCGTGTAGCCGAACGCGGAATCGTTGGCGTATTCGAGGCCGCGCACGATCTGCGAGACGGGGATGAAGACGCTGTCGACCGTCTCCCCCTCCTCCGTCATGCGAGCGGCCACCACGATGCCCACGACGCTTCCTTCCATCACCACAGGGCCGCCCGAATTCCCCGCGTAGACTTTCGCGTTGGTGCGGATCCACCAGTCGTCCTTCTCGCCCTGGAGCCCGCCGCGGACGATGTCGGTCACTTCTCCCGGCGTATACACCAGGGCGAACGAACTCGAGAACGTGCTGCCCTTCACGGGGAAGCCGTAGATGCCGATGTCTTCGCCCCGGCGGGGGTCCCGGTCGGCGAAGGTCACAAAGCCATGCGGGCAGTTGATGAAGACGCGCAGGTACGCCACGTCGTCTTCCAGGTTCAATTTGATGTCGCCCCGCTCGATGTCTTTGTAGCACTTGGGGTTCACCTCGCCATCGTCGCCCGCGATGAACACGCGGTACGAATACGCTTCGTCCACCACATGAATGTTGGTAATGACGATGCCGTCATCCACGAAGAACCCCGACCCGCGTCCCAGCACCGTATTGTCGCGGTCGTAGCTGACGATGAACACCGTCGAGCTCTTCACGTTCGCATCTGCGTCTGCGGCCAACGACGCAGGCAGCAGCGTCACTGCCGTCAAAAGTGTTGCAATTATGACAGGGAATTTTTTCATCACGGATGAGTATAAATGAAAAGAGATTCTTTCCTCGACTATTGAAACGAATTTCTCCGTGTTTTGTTTCAAAAAAGAGGGCGGGGTTGGGAGGTCCTCCTCCCAATTGAAAAAACCCGCCGTACCCGAAGGGCACGCAGGCGACAGTTTTGTTCCGCGGAACAAAACTGGAGCCGCTTCGGGGAATCGAACCCCGGACCTACTCATTACAAGTGAGTTGCTCTACCGCTGAGCTAAAGCGGCCCGTGTGCGAGGGCTGGAAACTAGGACTAGGATACTAGGATTCATGCTCTTGGCCATCTGAAGCGACTTTCCTAGCCCTAGTATTCTAGCCCTAGCCCTAAAAACTTTATAATTATTGAACAAAAACCCAATTTGAGCTATTATGGGATTTCCCGCTCTTTACAGATGACCGCTGCGTGACTTGCTTACGCAGAGGAACGTCCGGGCACGCTTCGACAAGCTCAGCGCAAGCTCCTTGTCTAGAGGAACGCTTAGTGGGTAACGCCCACCCACGTGCACCATATACGGCAATTGTACGTGAGGACTAGTGCCACAGAGACGAGCCCCGCTTGTTTACTCAGGGGGGCATATGAAACGTCCCCGGCTTGAACGGGGATCACGTCGGATTTATCTGACGTGACGGTAAACTCTAGGTCGTGCAAGGAGGATTTGGGTGAGAGGATCAGGCGATGGTTCCGTCGCTCCTCATACCCCTCCGCTAAAGACCACGGGCAACCGCTGGTCGTAGAGAGATGGTCATCCGCGGGCTACGGTCCGTGACAGAACCCGGCGTACGTACGGGGCGGGAACAAAGCAGAGAGCAGCAATGCTCTCTTTTTTGTGTCCTTCCACGCCCATTCGCAAAGCCGCGCCTCTACAAATGTAGCGTAGCGCGGCAACAGTGCGATCTGATACGGATTTACTGGACCGTCCTGCGGCGGAAGAGGCTCACGACCGCGAGGAGGATCACCGATCCCAGGAACGAGACGAAGAGCCCCGGAAGGCTGAAGTTGCTCTCGTTGATGGTGCCGGTACTGAAGAGCGGCGAGAGGAGCAGGCCGCCGATGAAGGAGCCCACGATGCCGACGACGACGTTGAGGATGAGGCCTTGTTCACGGTTGGTGCCCATCACGAGGCTTGCGAGCCATCCGACAACACCACCCAGAATCAGCCAGACGAGGAGATTGACCATATGAGGGGGAGAAAAGAAATACATCACATTCCGTCCTTAGAGACGTACGAAAGGGCCAACCCTTACACATGCGCACGTTCATCTGCCTGCCTTCTGAGACCCGGGCTTTGGATTCTTTCTGGTGCCATCACCGTTGTATCTTTTCAGCTATAATCATCCTGTGAAGCGCATTGAGGTCCTCTTCGGCGTCCTCCGCCTGCCGCTCGACGCTTTGGCGGTGGCTGCGGCGCTGCTGCTCAGTTATCACCTGCGTCGCAATAACATCGACTTCTTCCCCGGCCAGAACCTGCTCCTGGACGCCGCGGGGACCCTTCCCGATATCCGCTGGTACCTGGTGCACTTCGTCGTCCCGAGCGTCGGAACATTCCTGGCTCTTGGCGTTCTTTTGAGGCTGTACGTGATTGAATCCACCATCAGCGCATGGACGGAGCTGGGCCGGGTGGTGCTTGCAGCACTCCTGTGGGTGATCATCGTCATCGGGTGGTATTTCCTCGCGCGGAAGCAGCTCTTCTTCTCGCGCGCCATCCTCCTGTACGGCGTCACGCTCATCGTCAGCTTCACGGCCATGGCGCGCATGTCGCTGACGCTCTTCCAGCGGTCGCTCCTGCGCGCGGGGATCGGCAGACGCGTGGTCGTCTCGGTGGGGAAGCAGGCGCTCGCGATCCATGCGCACCAGACACTCCGGTACGACACGCACTACTGGTATTTGGGCCACATCGCCGATCTCGATGCGCTCAAGCGCCTCATGCACCAGCGGCATATCGACCTGGTGCTCCAGACCGACCCCAACCCCGATGGCGAGCGTACGGTGGCGCTCATCGGGTACTGTCGCAGTCACCATGTGGGGTACGGCTTCCTGCCCCCCGTGCTTGCGGACGTGCCGCATCAACTGCGCGTCGACCGGCTGGGTCTGCTTCCGCTCATCCGCTTCCAGCCGACCCCGCTCGACGGCTGGGGGAGAGTCTTCAAGCGCCTCTTCGACGTGGTCGTCAGCACGCTTGCGCTCGTCGGCCTGTCGCCGTTCCTGCTGCTGGTGTCGCTCCTCATCCTCGTCGACAGCGGCTGGCCGATTTTCTACGTCTCCATCCGCACGGGGGAGCAGGGCCGCAAGCGCATGAAGGTGTTCAAGTTCCGCTCGATGGTCAAAGACGCCGACAAGAAGAAAGCCGAGCTCATGGACCAAAACCACCGCAAGGACGGGCCGCTCTTCAAAATCAAGAATGACCCCCGCATCACGAGGGTCGGACGCGTGCTGCGCCGTTTCTCCATCGACGAACTCCCGCAGCTCGTGAATGTCCTCACCGGCCGCATGTCGCTCGTGGGCCCGCGTCCGCACTTGCCGGAAGAAGTGGCCCGGTACTCACTGGAGCAGCGCCGCGTCTTCGCCGTCAAACCGGGCATCACGGGGCTCGCGCAGGTCTCGGGCCGGTCGGATTTAAGCTTCGAGGAGGAGGTTCGGTTGGACCTCCAGTACATTGAAGAGTGGTCCATCCTGCTGGATTTGTGGATCATGTGGAGGACGGCGTTCACGCTCATAAGCAGGAAGGGGGCCGATTGATTCACGGAAGAAAAACTGCCCCCGGTAGCTTGAGTATATCGCTATATATAGCCAAAGAATGCATTTTTTGCTATAATAGTCTCATGCTGTCCGAAGCCGTGCCACAGAAGGTGACTCTCACGGATTCCGAGGGGAACAAGCATCATGCTGAGGTATTGATTCCCGATGAGACGCACTTCGCATCAGGTACGCGATCACAAGTATACAAGGTGCTGGTTCGTACCGACGACCCAGTGGTAGCGGGTGATGCCAGCGGAGACAGGCCTATGGCGATGAAGGTGTACAAAAGCGAAGAGAATCCGGCAAACCATGCCAGGAATACCAGACGAGGCCGTGACATTCTGTCTTTGAACCTGCCCGATACCGAGGTAAGTCACATCGCCGAGATTTTTTTTGATGACCAAAACAGACTGTTCCTGCCCTTACTCAATGAGGATTCATGGGTGGTGAGCGTGGGGCCAAATGCATCGGTGGATCGTAATGAATTGAGGCAGAAGAAGCTCGATGCCATTCCGAACTTCAATGCGGTACTCGAACAACTCCTCGATGCCGTAGAGGCCATGGGGAACAAAGGCATTCCCATGGGATCCGACGTGTATTTTCTCCGGATACACCGCAAGACCGGCAAAATGGATTACACGTATGCCGACATGGAGGCGGTCAGTGTCGGGGGGGAATCGCCCGAGCAGACCACGCTCAACAATCTGTACTGGGCGGCGGGCGCGTTTAATCATTTCTTGCACGAATGCGTCAAAGATCCGGTGCCGTATCTGGTGCGTGTTCGCCAGGAAGCGATTAGTCGCATGAATGCCTATAGCGATATTGCCGATGCCCGATCCATGGTGCAGGACGTGGAAGCCTTTGAGTGGCCCACTCTTGACTGGAAACAGTCGCTGCAGACAAGCGCATCCTGGTTTATGGTACAACTCGGGCGGCTTGTGAAAGGCGCACTTCAATCGTAATTAGAACATCGCCATCTGCCCCGGCTTGTCTTCTTTCTTCGGCGCTGGTTTCTTTTTGGGTGCCGTCGGTTTGGCGGCGGGCGCGGGCAATTCCGCCGCGGCGAAATGGCCGAGGAACTCGCGCACGGTCTTGCCGTACGATTTGGTGGTGAGCCGCTCATCGAGGATGCGCACGGAGCCGTTCTCGGTCCTGAACCGCGCGTACGTCCTGAATAATCTGAAGACCCGATGAATAAGGCGGGGGAGGCTGTATGCGTTGAACGGGTCGCCGTAGTGCTGGCTCCGGCGGCTGATGACGGCGTGGTTGGGATGATCAAAGGGGAGCGTCTTCAGAATCAGTTGATCCACGCTTCCGGGCGGGAGCTCGAGCCCCTCAAACATCCATGGGGTGAGCAACCACAGCGCCGGCGCCTCTGCCGCCAGGAATTCGGCCTGCATGCGTCCCTGCCCGCCGCTCATGCCCTGGCAGATCATCGTCACGCCGGCCTGCTCCAGCCTCTCCGTATGCTTCACATACAAATCCTCGATGGTGCTTTTGCCGGGCAGCAGGAGCACGGTCTTGCCCGGGGGAGGGCTCTGGAACACGTCATCGAGCGTCGGCTGCGGATCCAGCGAAATGGGCATCGTATTCACGAATGTTTTCAGGTCTTCCTGGCCAGCCGTGCGCTGTTTGATGCTCTGCGGCAGGATTTCGGGGAGGATCTTCGCGCAGTAGGAGGGGATCAACAGACTCACCGCATGCTTCGAGAACAGCGTCTGGAGGAGGTGCTCGCCGATGCGCTCGGGGACCGACTCCAGCATCTGCGTTCCGTTATAGCGCAGCTCGATCCACGTGATGCGGCCGCCGAGATTCTCGGGGTCCAGGACCTTCTGCACGCACCGGAGCTGCTGCTCCATCCGCTCGGGCCAGGGCTTGGAATCGATCACCGTCTGGAGCTGCTCGCGGAGGCCGCGGGCTTCGGGCGTTTTGACGTCACTGACGGCCAGATAGCGCAGGTCCTGCCCCTGGCGCGTCTTCTCGATCCACAGCTGCAGCACATCCGTGAACCGGGTCAGCAGTTCGTCACCTGCCGAGGCCGCCCGCAGATCATCCATCGAGCATTGCCAGCCGTAGGCCTTCGTTGCCGTGTCTTCCAGCATGGAGGCATCATCGATCACGATGTGATTCGTGAAAGGAAAACCTAGCGGTTTTCCTCTCACGGGCTCTCCTTTCCCTTCCATAGTGTCCTCACTTGCGGGGCCCACGAGACCCGCTCGTTCGGACGCCTTGTTTGAATCAAGTAATTGATGAGCAGGATGTTCGGCTGCGTCCACGATAGAAAGCAATTCACGGTGATCGAGCACCACCACCCCCGGCGCATCCTTGAATTGCTTCGTGTAGTCCGGCGAAGTCTCTGTGGCGCGCAGCTTGCCGTTCCACACCGCCTCCTCCCCTCCGTGGAGGGGGAGATCCTCACGGAGCCGTGACGGGCCCTCCTTCGCTCCGGCGTCGGCGGGCAAGTACCAGTGCAATTTGACCGCGATCGTCGCCTCGTCGGCCGTGAACTGGTCCTGTTTGAGGAAGCGCATCACGGCGGCGGTATCGGCGATCACGGGCGCCGCGCGGAGCACGCGGATCTCGTCGTCTGCGATTTTCTTGCGGATATCCGGCGGCAGTTTGCGAACGGACGCCCTCAAATTTTTGACCGCGATCCACTGACGCACGTCTTTGTCGCCGACTGAGCCGCGCAGGATCGCCTGCAGGTGCGCGGGGTCGATAGGCTCTTCCCTCAATTCCACCTGCCCGGGCATGGGAGGATCGATACGGAGGCTTGCCACAGAGGAGGGTACTGCATCCTGCGGGCGTTTGCCGAGCCATGCGGGGGCTTTTGTCGCGGCCGATGCGGGGAGTGCCGCGAAGAGCGAGCGGTATCCGGGGGCGCTTTTCGACATCACGGAGCGCGCGGGTTCCAGGAGCGACTCCGGGAGTTCGCCGAAACGGTCCCAGCACTTCTCCAGCAGCGAGAGGGTGGCGCGGACGTCCCCGAGCGCGCGGTGCGGCGGGTTGTGATTGAGTCCCAGGACCGCGCTCAGGTACCCGAGCGAGTAGCTGCGGAGTTCGGGGAACACGAGCGAGGCGAGCATGGAGGTATCGATCCACGGCCGGTCGGTGAGGTCGATCCCTTCGCCTTTCAGCATCCCGATATCGAACATCACGTTCTGCCCGACGATCACGGCATCCTCGGGAATATGCTTCAGGATCTCCTCCCGCTTCTCCTCGAACGACGGCTTCCCCACGAGCGAGGGGGTCTTGATGCGCGTGAGCACTTCCACGTGCGGAGGAACTTCTTTGTGGAAGAACAGCTGCTCATATTCCTGGGTCACTTTGCCGTCCCTGACCTCCACCGACGCGAACTCGATCACCCGGTGCACACGCGGCACAAAGCCGGTTGTTTCGGTATCCAGCACGATGAGGGGGATATGAGGGAGGGGCACGACAGGAGTGTAAGGCGCTGCCCACGCGAAAGCTACGGCAGGGGAAAGGGATGAGGGCTAGGGCCAGGAGAGGATTTGGCCCAAAAAAAAGCCCCCGGGTGAGCGGGGGCCTGAATTGCCAGGCAGAAAGGCAGGATTACGGGCACGAGATCGTGACGGGGTTCG
>CAYTEH010000017.1:0-29033 GCA_964436765.1 uncultured Candidatus Peribacteria bacterium | reverse complement strand
TGGCTGCTCACGCCGTCGTTTCCCATCGCCGAACTCACGTCCATGCTGGAGCGGCACGGCCACATGCCCCTGCCGCCCTACATCAAGCGGACGCCGCTGAGCCCCGAGGAGCTCCGGCGGGAGTATCAGACCGTCTTCGCCGCGAACCCGGGATCGATCGCCGCGCCCACGGCGTCGCTGCATTTCACCGATGCGCTCCTCACGCAGTTGCAGGAGCAGGGGATCGGCATCATCAAAGTGACGCTCCACGTGCATCTGGGAACGTTCGCGCCGCTCACGGAGGAACAGTGGACGGCGGGAGCGCTCCATACCGAGGAATACGTGATCGATTCCGATTCCGTCTCCGCGCTCAGTGCGGCAAAAAAGGCGGGACGTCCCCTCGTGGCCGTGGGCACCACCGTGGTCCGGACGCTGGAGTCCGCATCCGATGAGAAGGGTGTCATCACGAAGCCATCGGGCACCACGAATCTGTTTATCAAAGAAGGGTACCGGTTCAAGATCGTCGATGCGATGATCACGAACTTCCATGTGCCGAAGTCGAGCCTGCTCATGCTCGTGAGCGCGTTCGCGGGGCGCGACAAAATTATGGAACTCTATCGCCATGCAGTCGAAGAGAAGTACAGATTCTTCTCCTTCGGGGACGCCATGCTTATGTGCTGAGGGCGGGTGCGGGCGGCGGGCTCGCGCGCCCGGCTCGCGCCTTCGCGATGGCATCGATCACCGTGTCCGGCTCCACGCGGGCGCCCGGTTCGGTGCGCAGAGCCGCGTACAGCGGCCCATACGGGTCTATTCCGCGGGTGCGGCACTCCTGATACAGCATGTGAAATGCCTGCTCAGCCGATACACGATCGGTTTCGCGTGACATCAACAGTCCTTCCAAAATCACCCGGATCCCGTCATCGTCGATCGCCTTGAGGCGCTTGGCGAATTCGCCCTGCAGGGGGCCGCCGGGAATCGTCGGCGGCTTCAGTCCGTTGCAGTGCCTGAGCGCCAATGCCATCCAGGATCCAGAGCATGATTGCCGTCTGTCCTGCAGGAGCAGGGACTTTGCCGTGAGCGACTCGTACAGCAGATGACCCAGCGCATAGAGGTCCGATTTGTATCCGGGCTTCGATCGCCACTGTTCCTGCGGCATGAATCCGGCGGATCCCGCCGTCTTGGCGGGGTTGAACGGGAAGGTGACACGACGGCTGTCGAGATCACGGCTCAATCCGAAATCGATGATCTCCGCATCGCCATCGGGGGTGAGGATCACGTTGTCGGGCTTCAGGTCGAGATGCAAAATGTGTTGTTGCTGCATGCGGACGATGCGCGCGGCGAGCTTGAATCCCATGTGCATCGCCGTATCGCCGTCCATCGGCTGACGGTCGAGAATGTGCCCCAGGGAGCAGCCGTCCTTCCACGGGAGCAGCAGGTACCCGAAGCGACCGAGTGTCACGATGCATCGTGCGTGCGTGTCGTGGAGCTTTCTGTTCACGTGCGTCTCGCTGAGTGCGTGCAGCCGTGTTTCGCGCTTCGTGTTTCTGTGCATGCTTTTCATCAGCATGTGCATGCCGGGTTCGCCCGCTCCGTCGCCGTCTGTGGCATAGAGGCCGGCCGAGCTCATGCCCCCGGCGCCGACTGTGCGGATGAGCCGGAAGATGCGTCCCCGCACGGCGCATGTCTCGGGCAATTCCCTCGCGATGATGGCGGGAGCCTGCGTGTCGGTTGTTGAAGCATCCCGGTCACGGCTCTCGGAAATTGACATGTTTTAATTATAGTTTTTTATTATTTTATTTCAAATAGGATCGTGTCGGTGATGGTGCATATTTCGGCAATTCCAAGAGAAAAAATAGGGTTCACGATCCGAACCGCTGGTGAACCAGATACGGCACTGTATAACGCATCCTATGGTCAACCGTCCGTCGTCGGCTGCCGAGACCCTGGTATGGAACGGAGTGCCGGTACTCCTGCTGACGGTGACGGCATGGGCTGCGGATGTGCGGGAGGCCGTTGGACAAGTGATGGGGAAGAAAGACGGTCCGGTGCCGATGGAGAAACACATGCGCAGTCCGCTCGAACAGCAGATTTTCGATCTCGCCGACGAAGAGTTTCAGGTGCGTGAAAAGGCGTTCGTCGGACTCCTTAAAAAACAGGATGATCCCGTGACGCTGCGCGCGCTCAAGGCCGAAGCAATGCGTGTTCCAGGCGAACCCGGCTTCGACCTGCACCGGAAGAAATGCTGCCACGAAATCCACAAAGGTGCCCGTCAGAAGCTCCTGGAGAAGTACCACGTCGACTGCCCGCCCGGATTGCGGTTCGCGTTCATGCCCGCCGATATGAAGCTGCCGCCTGGCCTCGGGCGCTACGGGCCCGCCGGCGACCTGTTCAATTTCCATAAAGACGCCGCGGCGTCGTTCCTCTTCACACTCGGATCGCCCACGGGCACGGTGCTCATGGGCTGGGACCAGGAGCGTCAGATGCAGAAATACCACGACCTCTATGAAGAGCTCGCCGTCGAAGACGTCATCATGACCGCGCGGACGCCGCAGCAGCTCCACGACGCCCTTGGCATGTATTCGAATCAGATGCGCCGGTACTTCTCCGCGGTCACGAAGAGGCAGGAGAAAGAGGATCGCGAACGCGAGGCCAACGAGAGGGGTATGCAGCCCTGAAGCAGGCGTTTATGCCTCGATGCCTTCGAAGAGCCTGCTGCCGATCCACAGCAGCGCGAGCGTCACTGCCAGCAGGATGCCGAGGTCGGCGGCCATGCCGAAGTGGCTGACGTTGATGAGCGCGCCGCGGAGACCGTCCACGCCGTAGCTGAGCGGGTCGAGACGAGCGATGATGCCGAGGGCCACAGGGGCCGTCTCCAGCGGAAAGAGCGCTCCGCTGACGAAGAAGAGCGGCATCACGAGAAAGTTCATGATCAGCTGGAAGCCCTGCATGTCCTGGAGCCGGCAGGCCACAGCCGTGCCGAGCGCGGTGAAGAGAAGCGCCACGAGGAACATGAACACGGGCGCGAGGAGCAGCGCGGGCGTCAGTTCCGGCCGGAAGCCGAAGAGGAGTGCCAGTACGAGCACGATGCATCCCTGCATGGTCGCCACCGTCGCGCCGCCGAGCGTGCGGCCCACCATGATGGTGAAGCGGCTCACGGGCGCCACGAGCGTCTCCTTCAGAAACCCGAACTGGCGGTCCCAGATGATCTCGATGCCCGAGAACATGGCCGTGAAGAGGATGGACATGGAGATGACGCCGGGCACGAGGAAGCTGAAATAGTCGCCGCCGCCGGCCTTCGCGAACGTGGGCCCGAAGCCGAAGCCGAGCGCGAGCAGGAACAGCAGCGGCTGCCCGAGCGACCCGAGGATGCGCGAGCGGGAGCGGAGGTAGCGCTTCACCTGCCGGAGCCAGAGGATGTAGATGATGGAGAACATGCAGGATTCAAACGATTCAAATGATAAAAAGGATACAAAGGATCAGCGGCGCTTGCTGTGCCATGCACGGGCCATCTGCCTGAGGCCGTCGACGGCGCTGGCTTCCTCGTCCCGGATGGTGTTGCCCGTCAGCGCAAGGAACGCGTCTTCAAGGTTCGCCGTGTTGGTCTGCGCCTTCAGGTCGGCCGACGTCCCCTGCGCGATGATGCGGCCATGGTCGATCACCGCGATGCGGCTGGCGACCTTGTCGGCCTCTTCCATGTAGTGGGTGGTGAGGAACACGGTGATGCCTTCGGACTTGTTGAGCGTCGTCACGTGGTTCCACAGGTGGTTGCGCGTCTGCGGGTCCAGGCCGATGGTGGGCTCGTCCAGAAACAGGACTTTCGGGTGATGCAGGAGCCCGCGCGCGATCTCCAGCCTGCGGCGCATCCCGCCCGAGAATTTCTTCGTCTGATCGTCGCGGCGGTCCCACAGATCCACCACTTTCAGGAGTTCCTCCATGCGCGAGCGCCGGAGCGCATGCGGCACGCCGTAGAGCACGCCGTGCAGTTCCAGGTTCTCCCAGGCGGTCAGTTCATCGTCGACACTCGGATCCTGGAAGACAATGCCGAAGGACCTGCGTGCGGCCGCCTGGTCCTTCGTCGGATCGTGGCCGTCGATGGTGATGGAGCCGGACGTCGGGTGGAGCAGGGTGGTGAGCATCTTGATTGTCGTCGTCTTGCCTGCGCCGTTGGGGCCGAGGAACGCGAAAATCTCGCCCTTCCGCACCTGGAAGGTCGTATCGTTGACGGCCGTGAGGTCCCCGAACTTCTTTACGAGGTTTTTGACGTCGATGATGGGTGCGTCTGGATTCATAGAGACTCTAACTATTAGGCAGGCAACAATTCTGCCCCCCGCGAAAAGAGAACGCAAGGGAGTTCAGCACGAAAAAGCAAATTGAGGGCCTTTTCTGAGAGCCCTCCATCTTCTTAGACACATTTGTTTTTCATCTCTTCCCACTTTCTTTGTCCGCCCCTCGATACGCCCGCCTCCGGCGGGCTACTCGGGATGACAAGGCAAGTATAATGGCGAAGGCCCTGTCATCCCGAGTAGCTCGTTGCGGAGCAACGCGCGTACAAGGGATCAGCTGATGGTGATAGTGCCCTTCATGTCGCGGTGGCCGGGGCCGCACGGGACTGTGCAGCGGAAGTTGAAGGTTCCCGTCTTACCGGTTGGGATTTCGATGTCCTTCGTCTCGCCCGGGTTGATAGTGACGTTGATGCCGAGGTCTTGACTGGTGAAGCTGTGGGAGCCGGCGACGCCGGTGAGACGGATGATCACTTTTTCACCCTGTTTGATGTCGATGGCCGTCTGCGAGAATTCCCAGTCGGTGACGCTCATCTCGATGATGCGCGCCTCGCCGGACGTGGCAGCGGCGGCCGGCGCGTCGGAAGAAGAGGCGGCATCGTTCATCATGACAGGGGCGGACGACGCATCATCCGATTCACTGTCGATGGACGGCGTCGCGGCTGTGCAGGCGCCGAGCAGCAACAGTGTTGCAAGCGTGGCCGGCAGTGCGATGTGCTTGTTCATGGGTTGCGGGGGGGGAAGTGGCAGAACGGCGACAGCGTAGGGGTGTGAGATTAAGGAAAGATTAACGCCTGGGCCGCCCTGTGTAGTGTGCCAGGCGATGGTGCTGGGGGTGCAGGAACATGCAAAAGAACATGAAGAAAACCCCTCATATTCTTTTGCCTGAGCGGGAGCTGATAATAGACTTATGAATAGAAAAATGGTATAATATTATCAAATGCACACACACATCATCACGACCATCGGACGGTGGTGCAGTGAGGAAAAAAGGCCGCTTCTCGGCAGCGCTTTGCTTGCGCTCGTGACGATGTTCGTGAGTCTGCAGGGAGAGGCGTTCCGCGCACAACTGATGCAACAGAAACAGTACGGCGTGATCGTGACGACGAAGGCGCACACGATGACGGGTGCCGAGAGAAAGGCGATCGTGCGCGCTGCGCGCATTCGCCGCCGCCTGGCCGCCCGCGCGCGCCCCACGGATGTGTTCATCGGCGTGACGAAGACCGTTCCGAAGGCGCCTGTCCCTGTGCAGTCGACGACGACAGTCGCGCAGGCGTCCGAGTCGCCATTGATCGAATCCGCCCCGGTGATCAACAGTGAACCTGTGCCCGTCACCGCATCCGCTCCGGTCCCTGCGCCCGCGCAGACGGCGAACCAGGAGTCATCCGCCCCCGCGCTGCGTCCGGGTCCCGGTGCGCAACCGCAACAGGAACAAGGCGACCGGTGCGCTCCGTTCATCAGCGCGGTGCACCCGGTCTCGCGCGTGCCCGACTGGGGCTCGATGCACACTCCGGAGGAATGGACGAAAGATTACGCGCACATGCCAGCCACGGCGTACGTGCCCGTGCCGCGGTACAACCTGCAGGAGCTCACCGTGCCGCTCAAGAGCCTGACCCGGCCCCTCCTGCTCGAGAACGAATCCGTCATCACCGCGAAGCTCTACTACTCCACGCGGTATTTCGGCGCGTACGACGTGGATGCCACCGAGTTCACGGGCGCGCATTCGGGTATCGATCTCAAGCTGCCCCAGGGGATGCCCGTTGGCGCCATCGCCGGCGGCATCGTCGATTCGGTGACGGCCGATGCGCGTTTGGGTCTGCACGTGGTGATCCGCCACTGCGCGGACGACGGGGTCTATTACTCGGTCTACGGTCATTTCGATACCGCGTCCGTACAGGCGGGGGACATCGTCACGCCGGGTCAGACCATCGGCAGAGTGGGCATGACGGGCATGACGACCGGCCCCCACGTGCACCTGCAGGTGGATCGTGAGGTGCCGGGCGAAGCGAGCCCGCACACGCCGTACCAGCCGGCATCGGTCCCGAGCCAGACGGAGGCGGCTGCACGTTCGGTGCATCCGATTCGGTTTATTGAAAATCATTAAAACCTCCATCCCCCGGCCCCTTCCTCCACGGGAGGAAGAGGAGCCTTTTCATAATTCCCCTCCTCCGACGGAGGAGGGGTCAGGGATGGAGGTCTTAATCCGTCCTTAATCCCGCCGGCTATAATTGAAGGTGCATGAAGCACACGCATTCCTCCTCCACACTCCTCGCCGGCATCGGGCTGTCGTCACTCGTCACCTCGCTCGTGATTGTGAGCGCCAGCAACGCACAGTGGGGCTGGTTCGGGTCGCCCGGGACGGACGCGAGCAGCTCGTCGGTGGCGACCGTGTCGCTCCCGGCGCCGCGGGATTCCGGCGAACGGGCAGTGCCGGAGGCCGACATCATACGTACGGTGGAAGCCGCGCAGGAGTCAGTCGTGAGCGTCATCATCACCAAGGATCTTCCAAAGATGGAGCAGGGGACGAGGCGGGTGCCCTTCGGCCGCGGGTTCATCGAACTCCCCGAGATGCTGCAGAACGGAACGGAGCAGCGCGAGGTGGGCGGAGGGACGGCCTTCTTCGTGAGTGCCGATGGAATCCTCATGACCAACAAGCACGTGGTGACCGATGAACATGCCGCGTATTCCGTGCTGCTCAACGACGGCCGCACGCTCCCTGCAACGGTCATCGGCCGCGATGCGGTGAATGACATCGCGTTGCTGAAGGTGGAGGGCGGCGGTTTTGCCCCGCTTGCGATTGCACCCGACGACGAGATCCATTTGGGCCAGACGGCGATTGCCATCGGCAACGCGCTCGGGGAATTCCGCAATACCGTGAGCGTGGGGGTCGTCTCGGGCCTGCAGCGTTCCATTATCGCCGGCGGGCTCGGCATGGGGCGCAGCGAACAGCTGGATCAGATCATCCAGACGGACGCCGCCATCAACAGCGGCAACTCGGGCGGGCCCCTCCTCAACAGCCGCGGCCAGGTGATCGGCATGAACACGGCCGTCGCCTCGATGGGCAACGGCATCGGGTTTGCGCTCCCTGCCAAGGAGCTCAGGCGCGTGCATGAGAGCTACCGCAAAAACGGTCGCATCGTGACGGCGTTTTTGGGCATTCGGTACGCACAGATCACGGCCGAACTTCAGAAGCTCGAGAATCTTCCCTTCGACTACGGCGTGCTCGCGGTCGCGGGCGATGACGGCGATCCGGCCGTCGCGAAAGATTCTCCGGCGGAAAAAGCCGGCCTGCGCGAGCGCGACATCATCCTGGAGATCGACGGGAAAAAACTGACGCCCGATCAGCCCTTCGCGCGCATCATCCAGGGCAAATCACCCGGCGACACGGTCACGCTGAAGCTCTGGCGGCAGGGGAAGGAGAGTGAGCTGAAAGTGCAGCTGGGGGAGTGGAAGTGATGCGGGACGCCATGCGTGTGCCGCGGCTCATTTTGATTTTGTGTCAAACAGGCAGTGATCGTTTTGCACAAGCGACGTAGTGGATTTTTGACACTGGGTCCGGGAGCGCGGACAATGACTCCCTTTTTCCACGATTCCGTATGCGTCACTCACTGCACCGTCTCCCGCTCCTCGTGGTTGCCGTCTCCATCGCGCTCTCCGTCGTGGCGGTGGTCTCGGCCGTCGAATTCGCCAACGGCCTCTCCACCGATCTTGCCATCACCGCAACCGCTCCAGCGTCCGCCGACCGCGGGCAGACGTTCCTGCAATCGATCACGGTCACCAACCTCGGCCCTGCCGCCGCGCACGGCGTCATCGTCTCCGAAACGGTCCCGGTCGGCCTGATTTTCGACGCCGCCGCGTCCACCGCCGCATGCAGGCTCGAGGGCGACAAGATCACGTGCTCGCTCGGCACGTTCAACGACAATGCGGCGCGCACCATCGCCATCGCGCTGCGCACCGCGTCGCAGGACGCATGTACCGAACGCACGTTCCAGACGAACGCCACGGTGAAAGCCGACGAAACGGATCCGGTCCCGGGCAACAACGGGACCGTGACGCTGTCCACCGTCATCCGCTGCGTGCCGCCGCCCACCGAATGCTCCGACCGCGAGGATAACGACCGCGACGGGCTCATTGACGGCATGGATCCCGGGTGCGCTTCCCCCGCAGGAGACAATGAAGCGAGCGACCGGGCCGATGGCAACGGTACCATCTCCACCGAGGAACGCCTGCGCCTCCGGCTCCTCGCCCGCCAGGGACGGATCGTGCCGGTGCCGCTCCCGCCCGCGCCCGTGCCGGTACCAGAGCCCTTCCCGCTTCCCGCACCCGCGCAGGATCCCGTCGCAGTCACCCCGTCGCTCGCGCTCGACGCAAGCCAGGATCGCACCGAGGTGCAACCGGGTGACACCGTCAGCTTCACGCTCACCGTCCGCAACGATTCCGGCACGCCCGTGCAGGGAGCGATGGCCACGCTGCGCTTCGATGCCGCCGACATCGCCATCCGCGACGTGCAGGACGCGGTGACGGACGCGGGTGTTGTCCAGTGGACGCTCGACCTGGAGCCTGGGCAGACGCGGGTGCTGCGCTTTGCGGCCGATGTGCACTCCGGCATTGCAGCCGGACGCGACATTGCCGTCACCGCCACGCTCACGGGTCCCGGCGTCACGCGCCAGAGCGTGATGACCGTCGCCGTCATCGGGCATCTGCCTGCCACCGGTGCGGGTGACTTCACCCGTCCGTTCGAGAACATTCGTGCATTCCTGACGCCGGTGCAGGCCGCAGCCGTGCCTGCCATCGTGTGGGCGGCGGTCGTGTCGATGGGGCTGGCATCCGGAGCCGCAGCGGGCAAGAAATTCCTCTGAAGCATCGTCCGAATAATGGCACCCTCACGGATGCCATTTTTGGCTGCGCACAGCCGTTCTGATACGTGACAAATATAGAAAAAAATGATATAATGATAAAAATGACACACTACCCAAAACTCTTCCTCCTCCTGTGCTCGTTTGCGCTGGCGTACCTCTGTTTCCACCTGGGGTACTTTGACTGGCTGCACGGGATCCCCAGCGGGTACGGGTACGTCTCGGTCTTCGTCGGGGGGCTGCTGTTCAGCTTCGGCTTCACGACACCGTTCGGCATCGCGATTATGGCGGGCTCCGCAGCGGAGGTGAATCCGTTCCTCGCCGCGCCGCTCGCGGGCGTCGGCGCGCTTCTCTCGGACTTTCTCATCTTCGAGATCATGCATTTCTCCGTGCTGCACGATGAGATCCACCGCCTGCGCACGACGCGCATTTTCATGAAAGTGGAACGCATGTTCCACCATCCGAGCATTTCCGAACGCATGCGCATGACCATCCTCTGGTGCTTCGCGGGGCTCGTGATCGCCTCGCCGCTGCCGGACGAACTGGGGGTGACGCTCGTGAGCAGCATCTCGGACATCGACGGGAAAAAGTTCGCGGTGCTCTGCTTCCTGTTTAACACGCTCGGGATCCTCATGGTCTTGCTGGCCGCGCGGGCCGTCTCGTAAAACCGGAAACCCGCACCCTTGAATCTTTTCCGGAAATCTGGCAATCAGTGGTCCCTTTCTCCGCCTAATCATGACCCGCGCTGCCCAGCCTCCCGTCCTCCTGCGAACGCATCTGAAAAACTACGTCCTTGTGGCCATGCTGCTGCTGGCGAGCTGGTTTTTTTCGTTCGGAGCCGATTCGCTCCTGCGCTCTGCGTTCCCGGGCCTGGGCATCCAGGGATCGGTGCTGCTTGCGTTTTTCGAGATCATCGTGATCTTCACGTTCGGTTTTCTCGCGTACGAAGCCGCGAAACCAACGGTGATCCCGTCCTTCATCATCGCCATCTTCATCGGGATGATCGAGCGCGACACGTTCGCCGTGCTCACCGGGAACCCCGCCACGCTCACCGCGCTCACCACCCTCGGCGCCGTCTTCATTCTGTTCGGAGGCGGGCTGGATACGCCGTTCACCCGTTTTAGAGAGCTGGTCGGGCCCATCTGTTCGCTGGCGTTCATCGGTACGCTCATCACGGCCTTTCTGTTTTCGGCATCTCTGCTGGCTGTGAGCGGCTGGATGGGCGCCGCAGTCCCCATCGGCGCCGCGGTGTTGGCCGGTGCGGCGCTGTGCTCCACCGATCCCGCCGCCATTATCCCCAGCTTCAAATCCCTGACGTTCAAAAACCCGCGCGTGAAGTACATGGCCGTGAGCGAGAGCGCCATCAACGACGTGGTGGGCGCGGTGCTGACGGGCGTCTTCCTGTCTTTGCTTTTGCACGGTACACAGCCCGAATCGCTTACCGAAGCGTACGGACATCTGTTGACGCTCGAAACCGGCATGGAAGTCGCGCGTGAACTGGTGATCGGGACGCTGGTCGGCGGCGTCGGATTCCTGCTGCTGCATCTGTGGAGCCGATGGAAAGAGACGGCGCATCCCGGTGGCGAAGCTGATGCGGCGCTGTTCCTGGCCGTGCCGCTGTTCTGCTACCTGACCGCCACGCTTCTCGGGGGCAGTGGGTTCCTGGCCGTGTTCATTTCCAGCCTGCTGTTCCACCTGGAAGAACATTTCCAGCACGTCGAGCACTATTTTGCTCACACCATCGAAGGCTTCATGAAACCCCTGATCTTCATGCTTCTCGGTGCCACCGTGAATATCGGGGATCTGCTCGGGGTCGCGGGATTGGGGATCGCGATGGGATGCGTGTTCATGTTCATCCTTCGCCCGGTTGCGGTCTTTGTGTCGCTGGCGCCCTTCATGCGGGGCCGCCACACGATGAACGTGCGCGAGCTGCTCTTCCTGTCGTTCGTGCGCGAAACAGGCGTGATTCCCGCCGTGCTCCTCGTGGGTCTGAAGGTGTCGGGGATCCCGGGCGCCGAAACGGTGGTTGCCGTCGGGTTGTGGGTGATCCTGCTGACGCTGCTTGTGCAGCCGCCGCTGACGCCGCTCGTGGCGCGCCTCCTGGGCATCGCCATCGACACGCCGCCGTTCCCGGCCAGCAGGCAAAAAGGGCTCATCGCAGTGCTCTGTTCGCGCGGAGATTCGTACATTTCCCGCATGGACGCGGTGGTCGAGTGGGCCGAGAAACATGCCGTTCCGGGCATCTTGCTGCTCCACTGTCCCGAAGCGAAATATTCGGAGGCATTCCTGAAAGCGACCGAGGCGAAGGCGCGGGAGCTCTTCGCAGACGTCAATGCGCGGCTCGCAGGCGAGGGGCGGAAGGAAATGACGTTCTCGTTCGTCGGCCGCCCGGGATTGCTGCAGAACAACATTGAGCAGCTGCTGCGCGAGAATGATCAGGTGTCCATCGTGTTCGTGGGAACGAAAATGCTCGATTACCGCCTGCAGGACGTGAAGCGGCTCCAGGTGCCGTTCATTTTCCTGCCCTGAGCAGATCTAGCGCCGGTGCAATCATCGCGGTTTCGCCGTGTAAGAAGGACGGGGGGCAGGTGTCCTACATGCGGACCCCGTGTCCCTTTTGTTTCTTTCCCACTCCTCTCTATGGCAGATGACAAAAAGAACGCGGATGACGCGGTATCCCGCAACACCGAGCCGGTGAAACAGGACGATCCCGCGCCAGGCGAAACGGCCCAGCAGCGGGCCGATCGCGTCACCGAAATCAGCCGTTTAAAGAGCCTGCCCAACTGGTAATACTCTTGTATTTTTTCCCACATCCTTCCTATGACCACTGTCATTGAACGCGATATCCATCACTCCGATTCCGGCGCAGAAACTTCCGCCGTCACGCTTTTCGTTGCCATTGTCGCCGTCGTCCTCATCGGGGGACTGACGCTCTACGCCCTCAGGGTGTTTCCAAATGCCGGCAGCAACACGGGTGGTTCGATGAAGATCGACGTGAGCACCCCCGCGGTCACCGATCCGCCGCCCACGACGCCGGCGCAGTAATCGCGACACAACGACAGCCGCTCCATCACGGGGCGGCTTTTGTGCTGTCACCATGATCCTGCTTAGGTCAGGGCCTTGAAGAGGAGGTAGAAAATGCCCCAGCCGCCGCCGAAGATGGCGCAGATGATCAAAAAAATTTGAGGAAGGTTTTCATGGCAATGGTGGTAGAAGCTACAAAGGTGACACATAGTAGACGCGGAGCGTCCAGGATCCTTACTGCTGGCAAAAAAAGGAGTAGTATCCGCTACATCCCCCCTTATCCCATGCCGGTTTCCTTCCTCACAAGCAGGCGCGCGGCCATCGTCGCGGGCGTTTTGGCGGTCGTCGCGGTCGCGGCGACGATCTGGTTCGTCCTCGGTCCCGAGAGCAGCGCGCAGTTCGCACTCCGCCAAAAAGTGAGCGCGAATTCCGATCTGCACTTCAGCTTCCCCGAGCTCATGGACCACGCGAGCGTCGAGGCGCAGCTGCAGAAACCGGAAAATATCGAGGGGACCTGGGCCTGGGATGGCAATACGCTCGTGCTGCATCCGTCGGCGCCGCTCAAAGCGGGCGCGACGTACGCATTCTATCTGCCGGGCGAGGCCGTAACGGCGAAGGGCGATCCTCTCAATCAGACGCTCGATTTCATCTTTACCGTGGCCGGTCCGCCGAAGCTGGTGGCGCAGGTTCCTGGTCCCCATTCCACCGAGGTCCGCGCCGATTCCAAGATCACGCTCGTGTTCGACCGTGCCATGGTGCCGCTCACGCAGGTGCAGGGCGATCCGGCCGAACAGAAGATCGAGCAGTGGCCAGTGACCATCACGCCGCAGACGGCCGGGCGGTGGCGCTGGCTGAGCACGGTCGCGATCGAGTTCATCCCCGCGAAGCCGCTCACGGCGAATACCACCTACACGGTGAACGTGCCCGCAGGCATCGGCACCGTCATCGGCGACAAAACGGAAGAGGATTTCAGCTGGAGCTTCGAGACGGTACGCCCGCTCGTCACCTCCACCTTCCCGTACGACGAGTACCAGTTGGCCGGACCCACGACCGAGCTGAGCGTGCACTTCAATGAAGACATCGACCAGGCGAGCGTCCGCGAACACACATTCCTCATCAAGACCACGGGCCCGGTGAAGGGCAACGTGATGCCGAACGGCGCGCAGGTGGCGCTCGCGGGCTGGGCGTACGGCACGCGCCAGGATGAGGACGGCAAGACCGTCCAGGACAAGACATCCGTCATGTTCACGCCCCAGAAGCCGCTGGAGTTCCAGTCGACGTACGCGCTGTACGTGAAGCCCGGCGTGCGGGGCACGGTGGGGGAGCTCGGGAGCATGAGCGGCACGATCGCGAATTTCAAAACGGTCGGCCCCGTCACCGTCCTGGAGGGCACGTACGAGAACGGCGGCATCCATATCCGCCTGAGCAACCCGGTCGATTCCGGTTCGGTGCTGAAGGCCGTGACCATCGACCCGCCGGTCGCCAAAGAAAAAACCGGAGACGGCAAGGAGAAAGAGATCTGGACCGTGCCCGGCTGGGACGGCACAGCCATCGACGGCTATCCGGCGCTGAAGCCGCGCACGAAATATACCGTCACGGTCGGGACGGGACTGAAAGACACGTTTGGCCAGACGCTCCAGAAGCCCTTTACCTTCAGTTTCACGACTCCGCCGGTGTCGCCCAAAGTCTTCATCCACTCGAAGGGTGAGTTCGGGATTTTCGAGAAGGACAAGCCGCCGGTGTACTACGTGAACCAGGTGAATGCGAGCAGGGTCGACGTGCGCTTCGCCGCGCTCTCCCTGCCCGATTTCCTCCGGCTCCGGAGCCAGTCGCCCTACTACTACGGCGACGGCCAGTACGATGGCCCGCACCCGACGCTCGACGGCCTTCCCGGTCTCCAGACGACCGTGATCAAGCCCACCGCGAAGCCCGATCTCTGGGAGGCGATCCCGTTCGATCCGTCCAAAGCCTTTGGCCAGTCGCTCGGCGCCGGGCTCTACGTGATGGACGTGACGGCGCCGGAGTACGTGAACGCGCAAACCAAGAAGCCCATCATCGATCGCCAGTATTTCGCGCTCACGAACATGGCCATCACCCTCAAGTACTCGGGTGACCGCGCGATGGTATGGGTCACCGACATGCAGACGGGCAACCCCGTGCAGGGCGCGGCCGTCACGTTCGTCGACAGCGCGGGTACCTCGCACCTCACCGGCACCACCGACAAGGAAGGCTTCTTCAGTTCCGCGCTCAACCTGGCCGCGTTCGCCGATGCGCGCAACAGCACCTACCCGTCGTTCTGGGTCACGGCCGAAAAGAACGGCGACAAAGCGCTCGTGGGCAGTACGTGGAACGAGGGCATCCAGCAGAACAATTTCTCGTACTACACGAACTTCCGTTACGTGGGTGCCGCGCCGCTCATGGTGGATTCCTACCTCTACACCGAGCGCCCCCTCTACAGTGCCGGCGACAGCGTGCACTTCAAGGGCATCGTGCGCCTGCGCGACTGGGAAGGACAGAACGCGCTGCCGGGCAAGGACAGGCAGGTGACGGTGAACGTCACCGACAGCAACGGCAACCAGGTGTACCGCACCACTCTCCCGTTCACTGCGTTCGGCAGCTTCTCGGGGTCCTTCCCGCTCGATCCGGCGGCAGCCCTGGGGTATTACTACATGAACGCGCAGGTGACGCCCGACGGCGACATCGGCAACAACTACATGGGCAGCTCGTTCCAGGTGCTCGCGTACCGCAAGCCGGAGTATCTGGTGACGGTCGGTTCCCCGCGCGACAATTATTTTGACGGTGAGAAGATAGAAGCAGACATCGCGGGCGATTATTACTTCGGCGCCCCCATGGCCGGCGCGAAAGTGCAGTGGCGTACCGACCTCACCGAGTACTTCTTCAATAATTATTCCTATGAGGATGGTTGGTATTCCTTCAACGATTACGAGCCGTGCTATGCGCAATTTTGCGCAAGCGTCACCACCGGCATCTCCACCGGGGAGGGGACGCTCAATGACGGCGGACGGCTGCACATCACGGTCCCCTCCGGCATCGCCGAGAAGCCGGTGAGCCAGGTGCTCAGCATCGAAGCCGATGTGCTGGACCTCAATAACCAGGTGGTGAGCGGCCGTACGTCCGTCATCATCCACAAGTCCGATACCTACGTGGGCGTTCGGAACGACAACTACGTCGTGACGCCCGGGTCGAAGGCGTCGTTCAGCCTCATTACCCTCAAGCCCGACGGCAAGCCGCAGCCGGGAAAATCGGTCACACTGAAGCTCTATTCCCGCGTCTGGAACACCATCCGGAAGAAAGGAGTGGACGGCGAGTACTACTACGACAACGAACCGAAAGACACGTTCGAGCGCGAGGTGAGCGTCACGACCGATGAAAAGGGCAAGGCGGTCGCATCGCTCCTGGTCAATAAAGGAGGCGAGTATCACGTGATCGCGAGCACGAAAGACGGCAGCGGCCGCGAATCGGTTGCCGGCACCGGGCTCTACGCCTGGTCCGACAGTTACGTGAACTGGCCCCGCAGCAACACCGACCGGCTCGAGATCGTGGCCGACAAGCCCACGTACAAGCCCGGCGACACGGCGAAGCTGCTGGTGAAATCCCCGTTCCAGGGCAAGGGCGTGAAGGCGCTCGTGACGGTCGAGCGCGAACAGATCATCAAGAAGTGGGTGGTAGATGTGGAGAGCAACGCGTTGCCAATCGAGGTCGCGATCGACAAGACCATGATCCCGAACGCATACGTCTCCGTGATGATCATCAAGCCCCGCCAGGGCGAAACGTTCGATGAGAACGGTCTCGATACCGGCGCGCCGGCGTTCCGCCTGGGCTACGTCCGGTTGGGCGTGGATGCCGCTTCCAAGAAAGTCGACGTGAGCGTGACCACCGACAAAGAGAAGTACGCGCCCGGCGAAACCGTGACGGTGAACCTGAAGACGCTCGATGCCGACGGAAAACCCGTTGCGGCGGAAGTCTCGCTCGGGACAGTCGATATGAGCCTGCTCGCGCTGACGGGTTTCTCGGTGCCGGATCTCGTCTCGTACTTCTACATGGACCGCGGCCTCGGTGTGAACACCGCGCAGCTGCTCACGTACCTCGTGGAACGCTACAAGCCCGGTTCCAAGGGGGGAGGCGGAGGCGACCCCGAAACGCGCAAGCGCGGGGACTTCAAAGATACCGCGTACTGGAACCCCGCCATCGTCACCGACGCCGCGGGCAACGCGAGCGTCAGCTTCAAACTGCCCGATAACCTCACCACCTGGCAGATCCTCGCGATCGCCCACACGAAGGCGAGCACGTTCGGGTCGGTGGCGAAAACCTTCATCGAGACCAAGCACGTGATCGTACGCCCGGTGCGCCCGCGGTTCGCGGTCGTGGGCGACGAGATCACGCTTGGCGCGGTGGTGCATAACTTCCTTGATGACGCCCAATCATTCACGGTCACGCTCAAAGGCAGCGGCTTCACGGCGAAGAGCGCGACCCAAAAAGTGACGCTGAAGCCCGGTGAGCAGAAGAAGCTGCTTTTCTCCGTCACGATCAATCCCGTCGAGGCGCTCACACTGAACTTCACCGCGGAAGCGGGCAAGTACCGCGACGAAATCGAGGAAACGGTGCCCGTGTACGCCTTCGGCACGCCGCAATCGGCGGCCACGAACGGCATCGTCGCCAAGGGCGGCACGATCGAGAAAGTCCATGCCCCGACGGCCGCGGACGCGTCCAAGGGCGAACTGACGCTCACGGTGGCCCCGAGCATCGCCACGTACCTGCCGAAGGGTCTCGAGTATCTCGCCAAGTATCCGTACGGCTGCGCCGAGCAGGTGATGAGCAGCTTCCTCCCGAGCGTGGCTTTGAGCCAGCTCCAGGGCTTCGAGGCGTTCCGCATCGTCGATCCGAAAGAACTGAAAGACATCGTCACCAAAGGGTTCGAGAAGCTCTACACGTTCCAGCGTCCCGATGGCAGCTTTGGTTACTGGCAGGACAGCAGCCGCGGGTACGCCTCGCTCACGGCCTACATCCTCCACGGCATGTACCTGGCGCAGCAGGCGAAGCACACGGTTGATCCCGGCGTGATGCAGCGCGCGCAGGAGTACCTGAACGGCATCCTCCGGAGCACGCGTCCCGAGGACGCGCTCGACCTCACGACCCGCACGTACATCGTGTTCGTGCTCTCCGAGACGGGCCGACCGCAGCAGAGTCTGCTTTCGAACATCTATGATCAGCGCAAGGAGCTGCCCTTGTTCGCGCAGGCCCAGCTGGCGATGGCGTACAAGTCCGCGGGGTCCGGCCGCGCCGCCGACATCTTGGCCGAGATCATGAACCACGCACGCGTCGACGGCCGCGGCACGCACTTCGAGGAGGCGGATGAATACAATTACTGGATGATGATGAACACGAACGACCGCACCACCGCCACCGTGCTCCAGGCGATGATCCGCATCGATCCCGCTCACGCGCTGATCCCGAACGTCGTGCGCGCACTCCTCAGCCGCCGCGAAGACGGCCACTGGGACACGACGCAGTCCACCGTGCAGTCGCTGCTTGCGCTCGTCGACTACCTGAAATCCACCGATGAGCTCGACGCCGACTTCACCGCCGGTGCGCGCGTGAACGGCAAGGAGAAGATCAACTGGAAGGTGGGCAAGGCCGAGGTGCTCCAGCGCAAGACGGTGACGATGGCGCTCGATGAGCTCCTGCGCGGCAAAGACAACGACGTGCAGCTGCAGGTCGCGGGCGACGGTCGTCTCTACTACGACCTCCTGCTCTCGTACTTCTACACGCCCGCCGATTCCATCCCGCCCGCGGAGGAGGGGATGAGCATCCGTCGCGATATCGAACCCATCGCGGGCCAGAAGAAAGTCGTCACCGTCGGCAACATCTACCAGGTGACGCTCACGATCACGGTGCCCGAGGAACGTCACTTTGTCGCAGTCGAAAGCCCGCTCCCCGCCGGCATGGAACTGATCGACACGTCGCTCCAGACGGCGCAGCAGAACCTGCTCCAGACGGAAGGCCCCAGTTACTGGAGCCCCGATTACTGGAAGAGCGGCGACTGGTATTTTGGTCATAAGGAACTGCGCAATGATCAGATGTTCGCGTTCGCCGATTACCTGCCCGCGGGCGTCTATCAGATCCAGTATCTGATGCGCGCCACCACCCCAGGCCGCTACCACGAGCGCCCGGCCAGAATCTGGCAGATGTACTTCCCCGAAATCTTCGGCCAGAGCAGCGGCGGGTGGATGACGGTGAAGGACGGTCAGTAATCTGAATAATGCCCCGCTTGTCTCCCTCGTCTTCGCTCGGGATGACAAGCGGGTGTCATGGTTCGTCGGAGCTTGTCCTGAGCTTGTCGAAGGGCTCACCATGACACCTTTTGCTTCTCATGACACTCCGCACATCCCACCTCTGGCTCATCCCCTTCGTGCTCATCGCGCTTACGGTGATTCTGCCGCTGCCGCGGTTTTTTGCGCATCCGGCAGCCGAACAGGCCGTGCAGATCCTCGACCGGAACGGCAAGTTGCTCTACGAAGTCCGTCCGGAAGAATCAGGATCCCATCAGTTCCTGGCACTCGCGGAGATGCCGCGTCCTTTCATCGACGCCGTCCTCGCGATCGAAGACCGCGATTTTTACAAGCACGGCGGCATCAGCTTCAAAGCGATTGCGCGCGCGGCGTATCAGAACGTCAGCGAAGGCCAGATCATTTCCGGCGGCAGCACCATTTCGCAGCAACTTGTCCGGAACAGGCTCCAGCCGCGTCGCCGGTCGTTCCTCTATAAAGCATGGGAGGCGTTCCTGGCGATGAAGCTCGATGGGCAGCTGAGCAAAGATGAGATCCTCGAGTCATATCTCAATACTTCCTACTACGGTCACCAGGCGTACGGGTTCGCCGCGGCGGCGAAAACATATTTTGGAAAATCGCCGCACGAGCTTTCGGTCGCCGAGTCGGCGCTGCTCGCGGGCGTCTTGCAGTCTCCCTCCGCGCTCGATCCGTTCCTGCATCCGGAGGCGGCCAAAAAACGCCGCGCACTCGTGCTTGCCGCGATGCAGGAGACGCAGGCGATCACCGACGATCAATACCAGCACGCGCTCACGGAACCGATCGAACTGGGGACGGACACGGTGAGCATCGAAGCCCCGCATTTTGTCTTCTGGATGCAGGAAACACGTCCTGATCTTTTTACCGGGGCATCGCGCGTGCACACGACGCTCGATCTCGATCTGCAGCGGCAGGTCGAACGCATCGTGGAGCAGAAACTGAAGGATCTGGCCGACAAGAACGTCACATCGAGCGCGGTGGTCGTGCTCGATGCGCACAAAGGCGACGTGCTCGCGATGGTGGGGTCGGCGGATTATTTCGATCGTGAGAATGAGGGCGCTGTGAATGTCGCGGTCTCGCCGCGCCAGCCGGGCTCCGCACTCAAGCCCTTCACGTACGCCCTCGCGCTCGAGCGGGGCGACACCCCCGCGACGACAGTCTCCGATACCGAGGCGCAGTTTTTGACCGGCGACGGGAACCCGTACACGCCGCGCAATTATGATTTCGGGTTTCACGGCCTCGTCCGCTACCGCGAGGCGCTCGCCAACTCGTACAACATCGCCGCGGTGAAAGTTCTGCAACGCGTCGGCGTCCCGGTTCTGCTCGGGTTCCTGCGCGACGCGGGCATCACCTCGCTCACGCAGACGCCCGAGTACTACGGGCTCGCGCTCACGCTCGGTGATCCGGAAGTGTCCCTCATCGATCTCGCGACCGCGTACGCGATCTTTCCACGTGCCGGCCGCACGCTCACGCTCCGCACGTCACCAGGCGATCCCATCTTGCCGGGTCATCGCATTCTGAGTGAACAATCGGCGTGGCTGATCTCGGATATTCTCAGCGACAACGCCGCGCGCATGAAGGAGTTCGGGCCCGATAGCTCCCTGGCTTTTTCGTTTCCTGTCGCGGCAAAAACGGGCACCACCCGCAACTCGCGCGACAACTGGACGGTCGGCTACACCCCGGACGTCATCGTCGGCGTGTGGGTGGGCAATGCCGACAACGCGCCCATGCAGGGGACCTCGGGCGTCACCGGAGCCGGGCCCATTTTCCACGACGTGATGCTCGCGGCGACGGGCCTCTACCCGCCGCGCCCGTTCCTGATGCCCACGGGAATCACGCGAGAAACGATCTGCATGCTCTCCGGAAAACTGCCCACGCCCGAATGCCCGCACACCATCACCGAGTACTTTGCAGCAGGGACGAAGCCGCGGGAAAAAGACGACATGTATCGGTCGTTCACCGTCGATGCGCGCAACGGACTGCTCGCGTCACCGGCATGTGATCCGAAATATGTCACACACAAAACATTCGCAGTGTTCCCGCCCGAAACGCGGCAGTGGGCGCGCGAGCACGGCTGGCCGCAGCCGCCGACGGATACGTCGCCTCTTTGTGGCGGAGCAGGGGATAGTCAGACTCATGAATCGCGCGAAGGGTCGTGGCTCGCCATCTCGCAGCCGCAGGCGGGCGACGCGTTCCTGCTGGATCCGCTCGTGCCCGATGCACATGAAGCGGTCATCTTCGAAGCCCAGGCGAGCGACGATATCCGCACGGTCACGTGGTTCATCAACGGCGTGCCGTACAAAGATGCGGTTGCACCCGATTTCCGCGCGGAGTGGACACCAAAGCCGGGACGTTTTGTGATCGAAGCCGCGGGCGGGAACCTCCGGAAGACCGTCATGATCGATGTTTCGGCTGGGCCAGCCGGGGCACCTGGGACGTCGCCATGACGTTCACTCATACCCCCACTCCTTCATCCACTGCTTCATCTGGTCGATCTCTTTCTGCTGCGTCGCGATGATGGCATCGGCCATGGCTTTGATCTCCGGGTGCTTTGCAGATGTCTTCGCGGCTTTCGCCATTTCAATCGCTCCCTCATGATGGGGGATCATCATATCGAGGAATGCGATGTCGAAGTCGTCGCCCGAGAGATCGTCCAATTCCATGAGCATCTCGTCCATGGTCATGTCGTCCATCATATCGTCCTGCATCATCTGCTCCATCCGTCCCATCATCCGGCCGTCTATTTTCCCTTCCCATGCATTGTGTCGCATCGTGGCGCCTGTCAGCACCGTCAGGACGCAGAGCACGAGTCCCCCGGCTACAAGCCAGATACCACAGGTTTTCAGGTCTGTGGGAGAGAACGTGCGCACCGCCCAGGCAATGAGGAGGACGATGCCCAAAAGGAGCGCAAGTACACCGAGTGCATGGAGCGGGCCGATGAGCGAAAAGCCGAGCATGGAATATGGCATGAGACGCGTGGGAACAAGCGCGTTTCAGTGTACGCGCCGGGTTCCGGGTCTGTCATATATTTTCAGTGCCTTTGCACGCTGCCGAAGTGCTGCACCCAGTACCCGTCCGCGTATCCGATCCCGATGTCGGTGTAATTCGCGTTCATAATATTCGCGCGGTGTCCTGGCGAATTCATCCAGTCGCGCATGACATCGTCGGCTGTCCGCTGTCCTTTTCCGAGGTTCTCGCCCGTCCAGAATGTCCAGTCGCAGTCACAGGGCGGCGCGAGGTATCCCGTGAGACGGATGCGGTCGGTGGAGGAGCTTCCGTCCGGGCCGGTGTGCGAGAAAAAGTCGTTTTGCGCCATTGCCATGGCATATTGCTGCGCCGACGCATCGAGGTATTCGCTCTCTGCCAGGGGCGCCAGGCCGGCGTTCGCGCGTTCGATGTTCACCAGGCTGAGGATCTGGGCGCGGATCTCCTCCACCCGCGCCGAAACCTGCACCCGGGGAGCGTCCGGACGCTGATAGACCGTGGGGATTCTCGGTGACACGGTGAGTGCAGGGGCGAGGGGCGCTGCCGAGGAGGACGAGGAAGACGATGGGAGAGGGGATGCAGGGGGCGAGAGATGGTGCTGCACTCGCAAGGCGCGCAGGCGTGCGCGCTCGGCAGCCAGCTCCGAGCGCAGCTTGTTGGCGGCGCGGGGTATCGATTGCGTGGCGGACGTGCTCGCGCCGGTGCGTCTGCTGGATGAAAGAGCCGCAGTGCGGCCGTGACGCCTGACCATCTGGCTCATGATGGCCTTGAGGCGTACCACGGAGACGGCGGGCTGCGTGGCCGCAAAGGCCGGCGTCTGCCACAGCAAAGCCGTCACGACCAGTGTTGCCGGCAGGAAGGGGCGTATGCGCATCCGGGGGAGCAAGTATTTTGCGGGCCGGTATTCCTGTCCAGACACCCTTACGGATTTTCCGGGGATTATTCGGTGATCCGGAGCCCCCTTTCCGGTTCCGTCAATGCGTCCGCCGTGATTCCGGGGTGTTTGTCCATCGCAGGAGGACACGGGGCCGTCAGCGTTGCGAGATGACAGGTGTATCGGTTTTGTCGGTGAAGACGACGAGGCGGTTGGAATAGACCGTGCCGTTCCACGTGCCTGTGCACGTGATCAGGTTGAGTGAGCTGCCCGAGGACGTGCCGAAGATTTTCTCCATGGGTGCATCGTTGTACGGGTACACCTCCGCGCCGCGGACCCGGAAGTTCGTCACGGTGCCGTCTTCATGGATCACGTCCACCACGTCGCCCTGCTTCAGATTTTTCAGGTTCCAGAACACCCCCGTTTTGCCGCCCACCGCGTCCAGGTGCCCCGCGAGCACCGCATTGCCCTGCTCGCCCGGGCGGGCGCTGAAGATGTACCAGCCCACGTCGCTGGCCGCACGGGGGATGTCCATCGCGCGAGCGGCCGTCAGGCCGACGGGGAGTATCGGCGCGTCTATCTCCAGCCGTGCGATGCGCAGCCGCACCGGTACCGCTGCCGCGGACGACGAGGACGATGTTTCGGCCACCGTCACGGCGGGCGCGGACGGAGGCACATGCGGGATCAGGTGCGGTCCGAGGATCCCGATACACACGACGCAGACGGGCCAGAGATACTCTGCCCATCTGCGCCGCTCAGGAAGCATGTGATCGTCCATATGCTGTGTACGAAGGTTACTCTTCTTCCCTTTCCCTGCGCCGCTCCTCCGTTTCGGGGAAGTGTGCGAGCGTCAGGAACGGGAAGGCGGACGCATCGCCGGCGCCTGCGTTCGGGAGCTGCTCGGGGATCACCGGGCCTCCGCCGAAGGACGGCGGCGGAACGGGAGTCTCGGGCGTGCCGCCACCCTGGGAGGGGGGAGGCGTGCCGCCGCTGCCACCACCACCCGGGCCTCCGCCTCCGCCACCTCCGCCGGGTCCCGTGCCACCGCCCGTCACGTTATCTGGATTCTGGCCGCTTCCGCCGGGACCGGTGCCACCTCCTCCGCCGCCACCTCCGCCACCTCCGCCACCACCACCTCCTCCGCCACCACCACCGCCCTGATCACCAAGGACGCTGGTGGACGATGACGAGGAGGAGCTCGCCGGACCGCCGCCGCCGGAACTTGAACTGCTGGAATTGCCTCCTCCGCCCTGGCCGCTGCTGCTGGAGCCGCCGGAGCTCGACGAACTGGAATTGCCGCCTCCGCCACCCCCGCCGGAACTTGACGAACTGGAGCCGCCTCCGCCACCCCCGCCGGAGCTCGACGAGCTGGAGTTACCTCCGCCACCGCCGCCACCCGAGGAGCTGCTGCCTCCCCCGGGCCCCTGCGCGACGCAGTCGGTGCCGGGAGTCGCATCGTTATCGGCGTCCAGATCGGCCGATCCGTTGTTTGATTGCACGATGGTGATGTTGTTCACTGCCGAGGCATCGATGCATACATGGACGTTTGTGACGGCGTCGGCATCGACGTTGGCAACCTGGTTGCCACTGCCGGTCTGGATGATGAGGGTATTATTGCCCGAATCGGCATTGATGACCGCATGCACGTCCGTATCGGCATCAGCTTCCACGTCGATGTTCTGGTTCACCTGGCCCCCACCACCTCCGCCTCCGCCTGCCTGCTGCATCAGATCGATATCGTTGATGGAATCGGCGGTGATATCGCTGATGACATCGGTGATGCTCGTGACGTCCACGTTTGCGTCGGCGTTGCCGCCGCCCGTTTGGATGATGGCCGTATCGTTGCCCGAATCGGCGTTGATGACGCTGCCCACGTCCGTATCGGCGTCGGCTGCCACATTCATGTTTTGGTTGACCTGATTGGACCCGTCCGACTCCTGCACGGCATCAAGCATGTTTTCGGAGAGTGCATCAATGACGCTCTCGACGTTCGTGACGCTCACGCCGGTCACGTTTGCCTCCGCATTTCCCGCCCCCGTTTGTTCGATCACAGTGGTATTGCCCGATGTCGCATTGATCACCATGTTGGTCGTCGTGCTTGCGGAGGTGTCTATAACCATGTCCTGATTGCTCTGTGCGAGCAGCAATGGTGCCGACTGCAGCGAGAGGAGCGCGACCGTCGCAATGATGCTCGTCGCTTTCCGCAGCTGGAAAAAAGAGGGGGGGTAGGTCATGGTCGGTAGAAGGGAAAAAAAAGTCTCACCTATATAGACGTTTGCGGTCCCTCTTTTATGACATCAATAGTGTTGACTTCCTTATTTTTCTAATCGCAATACGTGACGGCCGGCGCAGCGCCGCATCGCCCGCCACGTAGCCGGTCGTCCAGCAGATCTGCAGGCTGAAGCCGCCCGACGGCCGGTCGAAATCGAGGATATCGCCGGCGAACGAGAGGTTGCTGACCAGTTTGGAGTTCATCGTCTTGAACTCCACTTCTTTCAAGGCCACGCCGCCGCCCGTGACGATCGCATCCTCGGGGCCGAGCAGGCCTTTCACGGTCATCGGTACGTGCTTCAGCAGCCGCACGAACGCCATCCGCTCGTCGCGGCTCAGCTGATTGAGCGGCTTCGACGTATCGATGGATGTCATCGCAAGCAGCGCCTGCCCCAGCCGCGGCTGCACAATGTCGCCGACGGAATTTCTGATCATCCTGTTTCGTCCGGCCTCAAAGAGCGATTGCAGCGTGCGGTCGAGCGAGCCGGCATCCTGCGACGGGAAGAGGTCCAGCGCGAGTGTCACTTCTCCCTGCTTGAGCAGCTGCCCTATTCCCTTGCTCATGTTCAGCACCAGCGGGCCGCTGATTCCCGTGTGCGTGAAGATCATTTTGCCGGCGCGCGCGTCGTGTTGTTTCCCGTCCTGCATCACGGTGAGCTTCGCGCTTTTCAGGCTGATGCCCGCGACCTTCTTCACCCACGGGTCCGCAAGCGTGACGGGCACCAGCGCCGGATCGGGTTCGACGACCGTGTGGCCGAGGTCCCGGAGCCATGGAAAACCGTCGCCGGTGGAACCGGTTTCGGGGTGCGATTTCCCGCCGACGGCGAGGATCACGTGCGTCGCCGTCACGCTTCCCTTGGCACAGACGATCTTCGTGATGCGTCCGGCGGCCGCCTCGAGCTTTTTCACCGGGTTGCCCGTCATCACGGTCACGCCGTGCTCCGTCATATAGCCGACCATCACGCGATGCACGTCGGCGGCATTGTCCGTCACGGGGAACGCGCGCTTCTCCGCTTCCACCTTCAGCGCGAGTCCGCGGGCCTCGAAAAAATCCCACGCCGTCTGGGCGTCGAACTGCGAGAACACCGAGAAGAGGGTTTTTCCTTTCTTGCCGTACTTTTCGGTGAGTCTGCGCGCGTCGAACTCGGCGTTGAGGATGTTGCAGCGCCCGCCGCCGGTGATGAGCAGTTTTTCGCCGAGACCCGGGTTTTTTTCGATGAGGATCACGCGCAAGCCCCGCTCGGCCGCACGGCCCGCGGCCATCATGCCCGCCGGTCCGCCGCCGATCACGGCGACGTCATAGGTATTCAATGATCGCATGTGGAAGCAGAATAGCACGGTTCGAGGCCCTATTGTCATGGTGAGGAAGTTTGAACCATCGATGTCCGGGCGCCTCACCATGACATTCCGCATCCTCTACACTGTGTTCATGATTCAGGATTCCTACTCTCTCATCGACTTCTGCCAGGGCAGGCGCCTGGAGCAATGGGGCCCGTACCGGCTCGTCCGTCCCGATCCCACGGCGTTCGGTTCGGAATCGCCCACGGCGACCTGGGACGCCCCCGATGCGATCTATGACGGCGAGAAGGGGAAAGGGGAGTGGCGCCCTTCGACTACGCTCAGGGTGACACCCATGCCGGAGCAGTGGCTGGTCACGTTCGACGATCTGCAATTGATCGTCCGGCTCGCGCCGTACAAGCACACGGGCGTGTTCCCGGAACAGGTCCAGAATTGGCAGTGGATGCGTGCGCAGGCGAAGGCGTCGGGCCGCGCTCTCTCCGTTCTCAACCTGTTCGCGTACACCGGCGGTGCCACCGTGGCGCTCGCGAAGGACGGTCACAAGGTGACGCACGTAGATGCGTCGAAACCCGCGATCGCATGGGCGAAAGAAAATGCGAAGCAGAATCATCTGCCGGGCGATGCAGTGCGATGGATTCTCGATGACGCCCTCACGTTCGCCGCGCGCGAACGGCGGCGCGGGAACACCTACGATGCGATCCTGCTCGACCCGCCCGCGTACGGGCATGCGCCCACGGGGAAAACATGGAGGGTCGAACGCGACCTTGCGCCCCTGCTGGAACACTGTGCGGCGCTCCTGAGTGATCGTCCCTGTTTTCTGCTGCTCAACGGGTACGCGCAGCACGATACCGCCGACAGCTTCCACCGGCTCCTCACCGGCATTCTGCACACCATGAAGCTCAACGCATCGTTCACCGTCACGGCCGATGAGCTCATCCTCCGGTCGGCCGAGGGCAGGGAACTGAGCACGGGCGTGACGGCGAAAGTGCGGTTTGCCTGACATCTGCAGCTCTGTATCATCATGTTCGTATCTGTGTTCGACGACGCCGCGTATGAAGACCAAACTCCTTGCCCTCTCCCTGATCATCACGTCGCTCGGCGCGCTGCCTCTCGCTGCCGCCGCCGCGCCCGCATGCAAAACCGGATACGTGCTCCAGAGCGGCACGTGCCGGAAGAAGCCGTCATCCAAGTCTGCGTCCCAGGCCGCGTGCGTCATCAAGGGGAACGTGTCTGCGAAGAAGGAAAAAATATATCACGTGCCCGGTTGCCCCAATTACGGCCAGACCAAGATCGACGCCCCCGGCGAGCGCATGTTCTGCACCGAGAAAGAAGCGACGGACGCCGGCTGGCGCAAGGCGCTCAACTGCCCGCACTAAACGAAAAAAGAGCGCCCGTCGCGGAGCGCTCTTTTCTGTTGCTTGCAGCGTTCACATCACCGCGATGATCACGCCCATGACGCACAGGTTCACGAGATGGTACCCCGCATTGATGAACCAGAGCTTCCAGGGCTTGCCCTCCCAAATGACGGGGCCCAGCAGCACGGGGGCCACGAAGCCGAGCCAGTTCCAGAAGCCTCCCTGCAGACCGGCGCTGACGCCCGTGATGCCGAGGTAGGCCATGGCGAACACCATCGAGTGGGCCATGACGAAGGCCATCACGATGGAGCCCACGATCTGGATTCCGTAGCTCTTCATCATCATTTTTTTGACTTTCGGGGTCATGGTCTTGGGCATCTCGATGCCGACGATCTTCATCCATTGCTTGCCGAAGAAGGGGCCGTACCAGAGGGAACCGATGACGACGGATGCGATCACGCACAGCAGGATCGCGAGCGGGTTGACGGGAACTGCGGGTTGCATGAAAAAATGGGGGAAATTAAAGTGAAGTGTACAGATGCGCGGTTTTGCTTTCCAGACGGCAGTTATTTCTGCTGGATTACGCGTGTCGCGCCATCTTTTTCCGTCACCTTCAATTCAACCGGCGGGTAGCGCGGATCATCACCCTCTTCCCAGGTCAGTGACGCAGGTTCCTTTTTGAGTCCTCTCTCCAGCATGCCCATATCCCACCGGCCATCACTACCTTGCTTGTATTGGTAGATGTCGGTCCCGAGCATGACTTGAAGCGCCGCAGCAACATACCGGCGGTTATTGGAGATGGCCGCGGCCACAACCTCACCGCGCAGCTCCACTGTCGCAAGAACCTCCGTGGTTCCGGCCTTCATGATGGATGCTTTGCTTCCATCAATCAGCATTTCGGTCTTGCCGTCGCCGGACAGATATCGATTGGTCATAATGACAAAATATATTATTTATGAGTTATGTCAATAAATCCTGTTTTCCCCTATATATGGCCATTTTTGTGGCATTCAAGCAGCCGAGAAATTATGGAACCAGCACCTTTAACCATATCTTAACGCGCCGTCCGTAGAGTGTGCCTTGTCGCGACTTTTACTTCTTTTTTACCCCATACACCATGAACAAGAAATTCATCACAGGCGCGGCGTCCGGCCTCGCGGTCGCCCTGGCGATCCCCGCGTTCGCCCAGGTCACCGGGGGCTCTGCATCCTCCACGGGCGCCGTTCCGTCTCACCCGCCGTTCATGATGCGCGAGCAGCGCACCTTCACCCAGGAGGACATCCAGCAGATGATCGCACGCGACGACGCGTTCCTTGCGAACATCGATGATCTGATCGCTTCCCGGAAGGCCGCCACCCAGACGCACCGCGCGGCTCTGGCCGCCGCCGCGTCCATCACCGACGAGACGGAACGCCAGGAGGCCGTGCAGAAGGCGCATGAAGACATGCGTGCCGCCATGGAGGCGTACATGGCCGCTCATCCCGGTCTGAAAGAGATGGGCATGATGATGCACGTCGGCAGGGGCCGCGGGCGTGGACACGGGCACATGCGCGGACCCGGTCCGGAGAAACTCGCCGAAACACTCGGCATGACGGAGGAAGAACTCCGTGCCGCATTCGACAGCGGCAAGACGATCGAGGAGATTGCGACAGAGAAGGGGATCGAGCTTCCCGCCCGCCCCGGGTTCATGATGAAGATGCGCGATGACGAGCAGAGTTCGGCCGCCCAGTAACCCAGAGAGAAAGGAAGGAAACAGAAAAGGGCCTCACGGGGCCCTTTTTTGA
>CAYTEH010000016.1:24938-30314 GCA_964436765.1 uncultured Candidatus Peribacteria bacterium | reverse complement strand
TAGACCCAGAAATCACGCATGATGGAACGCTACGACAAAGCATTCGTATCGAAAATCCCTCCCGCGACCGTTTTTCGGAAGGAGAGGGATTTTTGCTCGTGACAGAGCCATGAATTCAGTTCTATGAGATGGCAGAACGCCTATCTCCTCGGTCCGCGGTTGAAGCCGCCGCCACCGGGGCCGCGACGCGGGCCTCCGAAGCCACCCGTGCGGGGCGGAGGCGCCACCCAGCCTTCCGGCGGAGGCGTCATCTGCTTCAGGGACATGCGCGTCTTGCCTTCCTGCGCATCGTACTCGATGACCTTGGCTTCCACTTCCTGGCCCATCTTGAGCACGTCTTCGACCATGTTGGTGCGGCCCCACGCGAGCTCGCTGATGTGGATCATCGCGTCTTTGCCGGGCAGGAATTCGACGATTGCGCCGGTGCCGTCGATGATGCGGACGACTTTGCCCTTGTAGACCTTGCCCACCTCGGGCTTCTCGACGATGGCCTTGATCCAGGCCTTGGCCTTCTCCATCGCCTCTCCATTGACGGAGGTGACGAATACGAGACCGCTGTCCTCGATGTCGATTTCGACGCCGAGTTCGCCGGTGATCTTCTGGATGGTTTCGCCGCCCTTGCCGATGACGAGGCGGATGTCCTCGGGATCGATCTGGATGGTCTCGATGCGGGGCGCGTACGGGCTCATTTCCTTCCTGGGCTCGGGGATGGCTGCAAGCATCACTTTGAGGACGTGCGCGCGGCCGAGCTTGGCCTTCTCGAGCGCCTCGACGAAGACGGAATCGGGCAGACCCTTGATCTTGATATCCATCTGGATGGCCGTGACGCCCTTCTCGGTACCGGTGACTTTGAAGTCCATGTCGCCGCCGAAGTCCTCTTCGTCCTGGAGGTCGGTGAGCACGACGTACTTGTTCTTCGATTCATCGCTCATAAGCCCGAGCGCGATGGCCGAGACGGGTGCCTTGATGGGCACGCCCGCCGCCATGAGCGCGAGGGTGGAACCGCACGTGGCGGCCATGGAGCTGGATCCGTTGCTGCCGAGGATCTCGGTGACGGTGCGGATGGTGTAGGGGTATTCCTCCTGGGTCGGGAGCACCGGCTCCAGGCCCCGCTGCGCGAGGTTGCCGTGGCCTACTTCGCGGTTGCCGACGAAGAGACGGTTGCTGGTCTCGCCGACGGAGAATGGCGGGAAGTTGTAGTGGTGCATGTACCGAAGCTTGTGCTCGCCCGTCATGCCTTCCACGATCTGCTGGTCGCCGGGGGCGCCCAATGTGCAGGTGGTAAGGCCCTGCGTCTCGCCGCGCTCGAACAGCGCGGAACCATGGACGCGGCTGGGGAGAATATCGACCGTGGCAGAGAGATCACGGATCTGGTCAACCTTGCGGCTGCTCATGCGGATGCCTTCCTCGAGGACCAGGCGGCGGACCTCGGCCTTGATGATCTTGTCGACAAAGACGGGGCCGTTCGCCACAAGCGTCTCCAGCTCCTCTTCGGGCAGGGAGGCGTACTTTTCCTCGAGCATCGTCTTCGACTCCTCCATCATCTTGTTGAACATACCGCGACGCACGTTCTTGGCCAGGTGCGTTTTGACGGCTTTGGTGACCTCGGGCAGCGCCCAGGCCTTGAGCATGTCGTACGCTTCCTGGTGGAAGAACGGCTCGGCGATCTCGAACTTGGGCTTGCCGATCTCCTTCTGGATATCCGCGAAGAACCGGGCGAGCTTCTGGGCCCACTTCTTGCCGAATTCGATGGCGCGGATGATCTCGGCTTCGGGCACCTGGTTGGCACCCGCCTCGATCATCACGACTTTATCGAGCGATGCGGTCACGAACATGTCGAGGTCGCACTTGGCTCTGGCCTCCATGGAAGGATTGAGCACGAGCTCGCCGCCGATGATGCCGACGCGGACGGTCCCGAGCGGACCGTCACACGGACAATCGGAAATGGCGACGCTCAGGTTCGCGGCGTTGGCGGCCACGATGTCGTGCTCGTTCTCGAAGTCGTAGCTGAGGACCGTGGCGAACACCTGGATATCGCGGTGGCAGTGCTTCGGGAACATCGGACGCAATCCGCGGTCAATGACGCGCGCAAGCAGCACGTAATCGTCGCTGGGGCGACCTTCGCGCTTGCGGAAGCGCGATCCGCCGATCTTGCCGCCGGCGTAGAACTTCTCCTGGTACACGACCTGGAGCGGCAGGAAATCGACACCCGCGCGTTCCTTGGCGCTGACGGTGCAGTTGCCCATGGCAACCGTATCGCCGATCTGGGCGATCACCGATGCGTTCGCCTGCGTGGCGATGGCACCGGTTTTGACTGTGAACTTTTTATCGCCAAGTTCGAGGCTGTACTCCTTTTGAGCATTTAACATAAAAAATTGGGGAAAGGATGCGCCCTTCCCGCGTCTACAAGCTCCCGCGTTCAGGTGGATTCACATTTCAATGCCAAGAAGGTGGCACTGAAACGTAAACCCAGGGAACAGGGAGAAAATCGATTGGCGGGAAAGAACTGCTAGCAGTGTACAGGCTTTTTCCTGAAAAAAGAAGTGATATTGGCCGTTTTGCATATATTGCTTAATTATAAATAATATTGCATAATATAAATCTTTCCGACTGCTCCTTCTCACAGCATCGACCCCCATCCTCGACATTTTTGTCATCGTTCCCCATGAAGTGGCATGTCTGCTTTGCGGGTGTATCGCGAACAGAAGTGTCATGCCGTGGGGGTAAGAAGGAGTTCTGCATGTTCCGTTTGGGCATTGCTTTCGTGGCCGGCATGACGCTGGCCGCACTCCTGGCCGTGCAATTGCACGGCCAGGACGCCAAGGATGGTAAGAAAACAGAAAAGGCGACGGAGCCGCCTTACATCCTCGTCATCGAGGACGGGTGGTCCACAAAACGGACCGTCGTCCACATCGTCGGACTGAAGCCCGACGTGGAAAAAGAGCTGAACGCAAAGCAGGAAGATGGCCGGATTGTCATTGACGGCCGGCGCATCTACCTCACAGCCGGCGCGCTTGAGAAGACTGTCACGCTCAAGCGCGAAGGAACCATCGTCTATGGAGTCAAGGTCGAGGTGCCCTCGGGCATCCCAATCTACTTCAAAAGCGTCCCGAAAAAGTAGCACTCCTTCGCCCACGGCACGCCCGCTGTTCCATTGGAATGGCGGGCTTGCTTGCGCACGAAATCAGGGCGTTCCATGGCATGACAGAACGTCCGATAATGTTTACCCAAAGCCAAAAAGGAACAACCGACCAAAACAATCGCGCCGCAGCCCCCTTTTTCCCTTCAAGACAGAGAAGGAAGCTGAGTCCTTTATTTCTACCCCATTTTTATGCATTACCGCACAAGCAGGAAAGACATGGAGGAGCGATTGCTCCAATTGGAAGTCGAAGCAGACATTCTTCGCATGCATATCGCGTCGCGCGAAGCCAAAGACAAAGAGAGGAAATTCTGTGCGCCCTGCGACCAGATGGATTTCCCTTGTGACAAGGAACAAGACAGGCATGACGACATCCTCTGCGAGGACTGCTGCCGGCACCATGAACAAGGGCAGTAAGCGCCCGTACCGGACAATCGGCATCTATCGGTGTGCCTGCAGTCCCCTCTCGGGGCACAGGTACGCCGATATCATGCCGCAGGCCAGAAAGATCTTTCGCGCACTGCAGAAGAAAACGAAGCGGCGGCCGTACGTGCGATCGGCGTACTTCAGAAAAGGCAAAGTCTTCTTTGATTATTTTTGGATACATATGAACCAGAAATCAGTCCATGATCGCGCGCGACGTCTGAAGTACCTCCCATGCGCTCTTGAATTACTGAAGAAATCACACCACCCCGCAGCTTTTATCAATACAGATGCGCCTGGCATTGTTCATCATCAATTTAGAGGCGTAAGCAAGGAAGGCGTGCAATTCAATGTAATCGTAAAACAAGAACTCTCCTCGGGGAGAAAATACCTGCTTTCCATCTTCCCCGTGGAAAAATGATTTCATAACGAAAACCCCACCAGGTGCCGGCGCAGAGACCGACGGCGGGGAATTCATTCACATTTTATTTTGGACATCCGCTTCGTCAAGGAAAATTCCCAATTTTCGGGCAAAAAAAGAAGCCCAATCCTACAAAGAGAATGGGGCGGGGCCGTGGCTTTGCGGATCATCAGTCCAGTTCCCACGCGGTGAGGGATCGCGGAACAAGCTCGAGCCCCAAGCCGTGGAGCAGCAGGCGCTGCAGTTCGCGCACATGCTCCGCACGCCCGGAAAAGCGGATGGGGCAAGCGTAGTAGAACGGCTTCCAGCTGTTACGCTCGTCGCGGAACAGATCGGGCACGCTCCTGTCGTAGATCTGCACGGTCGTCGCCGGCAGGGAAACGTGCCACGCGGCGTCCCCGGCGAGACAGACCGTCACGAAGACGGTGCCGATGTCCTGCGGCGTGAGCAGGATGCGGAAACGCTTGTTCCGGAGCAGGAACCGGTCGTTCCGCCGCTCGATACGCATCGCGCCGCCCTGGCATTGAAAATGAAACACGGGATCTCCTCTCGATGATGCAAAGACCGTAGCCCTGGCACGTCGCTCGCGAGCGACGTGCCCCGGAACTCGGGAACACCCCGAATCCGCGCCCCGCCCGAATGAGCAGAGCGCTCTACGGACCGGATCGATCGACAGGGCGCCATGCTCACGCTCAGCCTCCCCAGCCCGCTCCCCCGTTCGTCCCGAACACGCCTCCCCCCCAGCCTCCGGGGGAACCCGCCGCGCCCGATACCGGCCGTGCGGGGGCCGGCGGCACCGTGATGCTGACGCTCACGCCTGCTTCCTCGCACGTCACACTTTGTCCGCGTGCCGCGGTGATCGCACGCATGATCCTTGCCGCGATGTCATTCGAGACGGACGCCGTGGTAAAGAGCACGTGAAGATCGGACATCAGGCTGTCCGCGCCCGATTCGAAGGTCGTGTGCGTGCCGTCGATGGAGACCTGAACGTTGAGAGCCATGAATGTAGCTTTGTACCGTTACATCATTACACCTCGCACATGCAAAAACAAGAGAAAAATTGATAGCGCAAGATCGACCTCGCATTTCATTCTCTGATCTTCAATCTTTTTTCTTCATCTTCCCCAGGAAATGCCCGAATCCCCCCTCTCCGTACTGGAGCATCCGTGACCCGCGCGTGATCTTGCTGATGCTCACGTCGAGCTTCTTGGCGATCTCCCGTTGCGGTATGCCTGCCTCCAGCGCCTGCACCAGCTGCCACCGCTCGGCCACCGACTCCAGCTCCTGCGGAGTCAGGATGTCCTGCAGCAACATCTCGGCTTCGTTCTCGTCCTCAACAGACGCGAACAGTTCGTAGAGTTCGCGGTAGTGGCGGGGGTCGCGGGGCACGGAC
>CAYTEH010000016.1:5754-24838 GCA_964436765.1 uncultured Candidatus Peribacteria bacterium | reverse complement strand
AGACGCGAACAGTTCGTAGAGTTCGCGGTAGTGGCGGGGGTCGCGGGGCACGGACGCAGTATAGCGGAAATTTGAAGGTCGAAGGACGAAGACCAAAATGGTTGTTCCATGAGCACATAGAACGTCCGTTCATGGCCAGAAGAAGATAAAAATCCGTACTGTCTCTTTCCAATCGCATGCAAACGCTACTGGCTGAACATGGATACACCGTCACACTGTAAATATGACTGAAGCAGTGCAATCCCGAACATACGACTTGGAAGAACGTGCCTTTCATTTTGCAGAAAGAGTACGAATATTTTTGAAAACGATTCCGTATTCGATTCCCAACAAGGAGTACTGCAAACAACTGGCTAGATCCTCAAGCGCCGTGGGGGCCAACTATATTGAAGCCAACCAGAACCTGGGCCGGGGTGATTTCATCATGCGAGCCAAGATTGCAAAAAAGGAAGCATGGGAAAGCCGGTATTGGTTGCGTCTTTTGGATACGGAACAAAATGCTGCTCTCGACGCTCAGCGGCTGCTACTCATTCAGGAAGCCGATGAGCTGACCAAAATTTTGGGAGCAATCATTGCCAACGTTCTAAAAAAGGCACCCAAAACGTAGCAATTTCGACCTTCGATCTTCATCCTTCTTACTTCTTCAATTTGTGCTTCTCCAACACCTCCTGGTATTGCTCCGGCTTGTTCATGCGGAGGTAGGTGAGGAGCTTGCGGCGCTGGGCGACTTTGCCGAGCAGACCTTTGCGGGCGGAGTTGTCTTTCTTGTGATCCTTCAGGTGCTCCGTGAGCAGTGCGATAGCCGCCGTGAGGATGGCGATCTGGACCTGCGGTGAACCCGTATCCTTCGCATGCGTGCGATGCTTCGTGATGAGGGTCTTCTTCTTGCTTCTCTTGATGGCCATAGTTCCGGGGGACATGAATAAAGAAGTTCTTGCCGCGCTTCCTTGAGGGAATCCCTGGTTGGCGCGCGGACGGACACTTATTCTATGTATCCACAGCGGAAAATCAAGGGTATGGCCCGGAGAATGGCTGATCCTAGAGCCAAAACAAGTGGTAGGTGTACGGGAATACACCATACTTTTCGACCGATTCAAGGAAAAAGGCGTGACGGTTTCCGGGGCGCGGGTACCATCGTTTTAATTCTCCTTCTTTGTTTTTCCATCTTCGCCTCATGACCCTCGTCTACGTCCTCCTTGCGGCAATTCTTGGCGTCTGCGGCTTTGTGGCGTGGAAAATGACAGCCAAGTCCGACGCAACCGGCCTGACCGAGTTGCAGAAGGAGAATGCCGCGCTGGCGGCAGACGTGAAGCAGCTGACGCAGGAAGTGGGGAAAGTGAAGAACGACCTGGAGCACGCGCAATCGGAGAAGAACGAGCTCGTGGGCAAGAACAAAACGATGTTCGTGCAGCTCGAAGCCCTCAAGGGCGACCTGAAGAACGTGATGCAGGACCGCGATGACCTCCGCAAGCGCGTGACGCAGTTTGAGACCGATGAAAAGAGGCGCGCGAAGGAGATCGAGCAGCAGACGACGCAGCTCTCGAACGCGCAGAGGCGCTTCGAGGACGAACAGAAGCGCGTCATCCGCGAAGATGAAGAGCGGCTCCGGCACCTGGAAGAGGAGCGCGACAGGCTCTGGGCGAACCACGAGATGAGCGTGATCGCAACCCTTACAGACCTCTGCAAGCAACCGGCGTTCAGTTTCACCGGCTACACGAACACGAACCTGCCCGAGGGCTTCGATGGCTCTCTGAAGCCCGACTTCATGATCGATTTCCTCGGACAGTACGTGATCTTCGATGCGAAGGTCAGCAAGGCCAAGAGCATGCAGGCCTACATCACCTCGCAGATCAAATCGACCGTGGAGAAGGTGAAGGGCAACGACCAGATCTACAAATCGATCTTCCTGGTGGTGCCCACGAGCGCGCTCCAGGAACTGCGTACCCATCATCACGTGGTGGACGGCTACAACCTGTACGTGATCGGTCCCGAGGCGGTGGCACCCATCCTCGCCTCGCTCAAGCGCATCAGTATGTACGAGTTCGCCGAGCAGATGGACCCGGAGCAACGCGAGAACATCGTGCAGCTCATCGCCGAGCTCGATTTCCATATCAACCTGCGCAATGCCGCCGACCTCATCCTCACCAAGATGGGCACGGACCTGCTGCAGAAAGCGCAGAAGGTAGACCCGGCCCTGAGCGAGGAAGTAGCAATGAAAAAAGCCCCCATGAACGCCAAAGCGTCGATTGCCGCGGGCGAACTGAAAAAGATCGTGAGCAAACTCACGAACCAGATCGAAGAGGCGCAACAATTGATCTCACCCAAAGCACCCGTGCGCAAAAAGGATCTGGAAGAAGCGCAGAACTTATTGGCCGATACTTTACTATAATCCCCCGCCATGGCCCCCGACCATCAGAAGGCCTTTGAAACGCCACTGACGCGAAGCGATTTGTTCGATGCGCAAGGGCATTTCACGGACCAGCTCGTCGCAATGCTCGTCGAGAGAGCGCCGGAGAAATCCTACGAGGAGGCAGGGACAACATTCGCAGATATTCTGGCGCACTGCAAAGCCTGCACTGCCTGTCATAAGTGCTTCACCGAGAACAGCAACTCATTGTCGTTCATGAAAATAAATACAGAAGACGACGGAATCTTCAACGAAGCCGTCGACCTTGTGAATGGAAACCGATCGTCAGCAAAACGCACTCTGCATTCGCTGATGCAAAACAAGGGATTAACTGAGCCGGAGTACGCGCTCGAGATCCTGTGACCAAAAAATTGACATTTCTGTTCACGGGATTACTGTAATCGCGTTGTGACGCACCCGCGCATCGCCTCCGGCCTCGTCCTCGTCGTCGTTCTCACGAGCTGACGCGAGGTGTTGCCGGATCATCCCACCACCTCGCACAGGGTGGTTTTTTCGGCTTCGCGCGATCCCGCTTCGCCGCAACACGTTTGTTTTCTTCCCCCTCTTCCCATGGAAACGACTGCCATCATCGAGTGTCCTCCGGACGAATGCACCGACGACGCTATCGCGCATACGCCGGACGAACCCCGTACCGCCACATCACAGACGCCCTCCTTGCGTCACACCCACCGCCGTATGAACGCCTTCGAGGTGACCCCGGAATGGGGCCTGAACAACATCGATTACGTGCATATCGACACAACCGAGGAACGGAAAGCAAATGGTATCCGCCGTATCAGCGTCTTCGTGAAAGCGATGGTGGCCGGAACGTTCCTGACGCTCGAGACGAAAGACCCGGATACGGACACCGGGTCGCTCGAACGCGAAGCAGTGCGGCGCATCCTGAACACAATCGCCGAAAGCAGAAAAAACACCCGTGTGTTCGTCGACGCCTGAGGTATCATCCCGACGCCCCATGCAGCCTGCACATGACCCCATCTTCGACGGCCTCAACGAACCCCAGCGGCAGGCCGTGGAACATATGCAGGGTCCTGCCCTGATCCTCGCCGGGGCCGGCAGCGGGAAGACGCGCGCGCTCACGCACCGCATCGCCTTCATGATGCAGAACGGCATCGAGCCATGGCAGATCCTCGCCGTCACCTTCACGAACAAGGCGGCGAAGGAAATGAAAGAACGCATCCAGCGAATGCTGAAAATCAGCGAAGGAACGGGACCCTTCGACTTCGCTCAGGGTGACCGCCAATCGCCGTCGCGATTGCCGGTCATGGGCACGTTCCACTCCGTCTGCGCCCGCATCCTGCGCCGCGACATCGAGCACCTGGGCCGCGACAAGCGGTTCGTCATTTACGATACGGATGATCAGGAGAAGCTGATGAAGCAGATTTTGCGCGACATGAATATCGACGAAAAGGAACTGAAGCCCCGGGCCGTGCTCGGGTACGTAGGACGCTTCAAGAGCGAGGCATTGAGCCCCAAGGAAGCCCTGGCGCAAGCCACCACCGAGCGTATGCACCGGGTGATAAGCGCGTACGCGAAGTACGCCGACGGACTGAAGCAGGCCAACGCGCTCGATTTCGACGATCTGCTGCTCGAAACTGTACGTCTGTTCCGCGAGGTGCCGGAGGTGCTCAACCGCTACCAGGAAACCTGGCGCTACCTGCACGTGGACGAGTACCAGGACACGAACCACGCGCAGTACCTGGTGATGTCGATGCTCGCGCAGAAGTACCGGAACCTGTGCGTGATCGGCGACCCCGACCAGAGCATCTACGCCTTCCGCGGCGCGGACGTGCGTAACATTCTGGAATTCGAGAAGGAGTACCCCGACGCGCTCCGCATCAAGCTGGAACAGAACTACCGCTCCACGCAGCTGGTGCTGACAGCCGCGAACGCCGTGATCGCCCAGAACCCCGACCGCCCCGAGAAGACGATGTGGACCGAGATCAAGGAAGGACCACGCGTGATCGTCCAGGAAGTACGGGACGAACGGAAAGAATCGGAGGAGGCCGTGAAGGCAGCGCAGGAACTTCGCGCCGGCGGCCTAAACCTCAACGACCAGGTGATCCTCTACCGGACGAACGCGCAATCGCGCCTGCTGGAAGAAGCCTGCATGCGCGGTGGCATCCCCTACCGCATCATCGGCGGAGTGAAGTTCTACATGCGCAGGGAAGTGAAGGACGTGCTCGCCTACCTGCACGCAATCATGAACCCCAGCGACACCGTTTCGCTGCTCCGCATCATCAACGTCCCCGCACGCAAGATCGGCCAGACAACGCTGGGGCACATGCAGCAGTTCGCATCGGTCAACCAGCTGAGCCTGTGGGATACGCTCAAGAGCATCGATATGATCCCCGACCTGAACGAAGGAACGCGCGGACGCATCGGAAAATTCACCGACATCCTGGAACGCTACCGCCGCCGAGCCGAGAGCGAAACTGTCTCGCAACTCACGATGCACCTGCTCGAGGAAATCGAGATGGAAAAGTGGCTGAAGGACGGCACGGAGGAAGGCGAGGACCGCTGGGGCAACGTGCAGGAACTGCTGACGGTGATGCACAAGTACGATCACCTGGACCCCATGACCTCGCTCACGAGCTTTTTGGAGGAAGCGGCGCTGGTCTCGGAGGTCGATAAGCTGTCGGACATCAAGGACGATGCACTCACCCTGATGACGCTGCACCTGTGCAAAGGGCTGGAGTTCGAGCACGTGATGATCGCGGGTTGCGAGGAGGGCATCTTCCCCCACTCCAATGCGGCGTTCGACAAAGAGCAGATCGAGGAAGAACGCCGCCTGATGTACGTGGGGATGACGCGCGCGCGGACGCACTTGCGCATCTTCTGCGCCCGCAGCCGCACGCTCTACGGCGAAACGCACGCCAACGCCCCCAGCCGCTTTTTGGACGACCTGCCCGAGGCGGTGACGGAACGCCGCAGCGACGAACTCCTGAGTGCGTTCGCGTGGGCCAGCGAGAGCGGACGGGTGAAAGCAGGCGCGATGAGCAGCGCACGATCAAAAATCGAACCCTACCGCCAGCACCAGGACGGCCTCAATGCCGAATTCAACCAGGACGTCTCGTTCGCGGACGACACCAATCAGGATTCGGCTGATACTGAGCACTTCACCCCCGGCACGCGCGTGCAGCACCCGGCCTTCGGCGCGGGCACCATCGTGACCCGGCGCGGCGACGTGGTGACGGTGCACTTCGACATGGGGAAGCAGAAGACGCTGGCGCTCTCAATAGCACCCTTGCAGGCGATCTGAAAAAAGGACTACACCACGTCTGGTGTAGTCCCGGTTCCCTATTGAGCGGAGCAGTGGATCCTACTTGTTGTTGATGTTCCCGATGACGTCGCCGTCAATGGATCGCCGAGGCGCAGCTCACCGGATTCGGTGAGCCACACTTCAGGCGCGGGGTAGCTGTGTGCCTCCTGGACTTTTTTCGGGAGGCGGTACTCGAGAGGCCGCTTGACGATGTGGGCGGGTGGCGCGACCTTTTTCCGGATCCAACGCTCGAGACGCTGTTGCGGATCGGGGCGCGGGCCGTTGTACACATACGCTTTTCGTTCGGAAAGAGACGGCATGACTGACCTCCTGGATGCGTTACGAGATTAAAGAAATCGCGAAGCGGCGGGTCTCGTGGGCCCCGCCGCTGAGCGCCCTTCGTAGGGAAGGGTGGGCCCGTGGGAGGGACACCGTAGGTGGCCCTTCCACGAATTGTACTGCTCCAACAGGGAGGTGTGCCGACCACAGAATCGGCAGGCCACCCGGCTGTAGGGATTGGTGATGTAAATGAACAAACAGAAAAACGACCTTTCCGGCTGCTGGCGGGAAAGGTTGGGTACTCGACTGACGACTGTTTACGACCTGTACCCTTCCCGCGCACTACGTACGACGACGGCCTGCTTAATGCAGCAGTACGTGTGAGCGGCCGTGCGGGAAAGGGATGAAAGACTCATCGGAGCCTCGGATTCTACGCAGGAGTTTTTCGGATGCAAGGGAATTTTTCGGACACAAAAAATGCCGGCGTGCGCACGCCGGCATTCTTCCGGTCAGACGTGAACTTTCCTACTCTTGCGGACTGCATCGGCGATCTCGTAGAGCAGCTCCTTGCTTTGCTCCAGACCGATGCACGGATCGGTGATCGAGAGACCGTCCATATCCATCGTCTCGCTCACAGGCTGATTCCCCTGCTTGAGGAAACTTTCGAGCATCAGACCCCGTACGTTGCCAAACACGCCGGGATTCCAGAATTTGTCACGGACAACCTGGCGCGCAACGGCGATCTGACGCTCGGGGGTCTTCTTCGTGGATCCGAGCTCGACGGCGTTGTCATGGCTCGCATCGATGACAATGGCCGGGTTCTGTACTTTGGCGTCCGTGAGCATCCGGTTCGCGTTGTACACGGATTGCTCGTCGTAGTTAGTGCCGCTCTGGCCTCCGCGCAGCACCAGGTGCGCATACGGGTTGCCCGAGGTCTGCCATAACGCATCGTGCATCGTGAGCATGTTCGGCTGCTGCGCCACCGCAATCGCGTCGACCGCGCTCGCGACATTGCCACTGCGGGAATTTTTCATGCCGACGGGGAAGTCCATGCCCGAGGCGACCCAGCGGTGGTACATGCTTTCGACGTTCCGCGCGCCGATGGCGCCGTACGAGAGCAGGTCGTTGAAGTACTTGCCGTTTTCGGGGAAAAGAATTTCATCGCCGATAGGCAGTTCCCTGGCCGCGTCCTTCATGGCCGCGCGGGAGACCCAGATACCCCGGCCAGCATCGATCGGACCGTTGGGGTCTGGCTGAATCTGGATCCCGGCCCATCCGCCTCGCGTCCTGGGCTTCTGGATGTACACACGCTCCACCAGTTGAACTTCGTCTTTCAGCTCGTCCTGAAGCTGCTGCATTGCTTGTGCATGCTTCAGGCCAGCTTCAATCGGGTAGTACGAGCATGGACCCTGTATCACGAGCATCCGGGGGTCTTCGCCTGCAAGAATCGCCTGAACCGCCCGACGGGACTGCTGCATGTGAGCAGCAGGCAACGGAGGGTAGCTGTCGAGGACTCGTCCAAGGTCCGGAAGATGATCTTTGAATTCAAGTGCCATGAGTAATAGGGGGAAAATCTAACAAATACGACTGGGAGAGAGATCATGGCTTTCGCCACTGACCCGTCTCTGCACGATACGAGCGATAGGCAAGAACGGCCTGCGTCTGCAGCGTGCGGAGGATCATGATCAGTCGCCAATGGCGGGAACGAGGTCTTGATCCAGCCCTGCAAGCGCTGCCTGGATTTTCGCGGTCGTGTCTTCGCCGACGGCGCCGAGCGCCTGCATGTTCTTCGCTCCCGCGATACGCAGGACATCGGCCAGCGGCAGCTTAAGTTCATGACCTGCGATCGCCGCAGCCTCGTCGTACGTGGAATTCAAATACGTACGCAGGTTGCGATTAATGATTTCGTTCATTGCTTTCACGACGTCGACTGTCGGAGCTTCGACGGTCAGGGGTGTCTTCGGGCGATCTTCGAGCGTGTGAACGGCATGATAGGCACTGCGTGTACGGAGATTGGACATGATGGTGATTGGAAAAGGGGGTAAAAAGGGATAGATACAAAAACACCTCCACCGGCTGGGGGAGGGCGTATTGTCTGGAATCAAGAGAGTTTCAGCTCAGACACACGAACGCCGTCCCCGCACTAAAGGAGGTAAACCAGGCGCCGTAGCTAAAGGTCCGACGTGACATGAGCGGCAGAATTCTAGAGACAAGTTCTTTCCTGTCAAGAAAGAGTGAGCGTTATTGGGGATTTGTTATTAGTTTACTGGTTTTTAGTTCTTAGTTTTGGCAGTAATGATCGCAATGAAAAACGAGAAACTAACAACGAAGAACTTTCCCGTATACTTGATTCATGTCCCCCCTCTCCTTCCGCTCCCTCCCCTCCGCGACGCCCGATGCAATCTACGCGATTGCGGAAAAAGCGAAGCAGGCGGGTGCGCTGGCGATCGACGGCAGCATCGGGGTGTTCATGAACGAAGAAGGGGCAGTGGCGATGTTCCCGAGCGTCCGCAAAGCGATCCGCGACATCGGCGACGATATCCTGGAACGATCGTACGGCTACCCGCACCTGCTCGGTTTGCCCGGGTTCCGCAATGCGGTACATGACCTCCTTTTCGGAACCAATGCTCCGCCGACGGCGTCCATCGCCGCAGTGGGCGGCACCGGCGCGGTGTCGCTCTGCTTGCGGATGGTCAAACTGATGGACGAAGGGACGACGGTGATCGTGCAGGTACCGGCCTACGCAAACCATCATCGCCTGTGCAAAGTGGCGGGCCTGCGTACGATCGATGTCCCCTATTTCCTGAGCGGTCAGCCGACGGTGGAAGGCATCGAACACGCGCTCCGGCACCTCCATGGGCCGAAGGCCCTGCTGCTCCAAGCCGATTGCCATAACCCGACGGGGAAAGATTTCACGACCGATCAATGGAGGGACGTGATCGACCTCTGCACGCAGTACGGCGCGGCGGCGGTGCTCGATTTGGCATACCAGGGGTTCAAAGGCACTCCGGAGGAAGACGCCGGCGTGGCGCGGATGTTCGCACAGAGCGGCGTGACCACGCTCATCGCCTGGTCGGCCTCCAAAAACCACTGCATCTACGGCGAGCGGGTGGGACTGGCTTCTGCGGTGGTAGCCGATGAACTCACGAAAGAGCACGTCGAGAACCACTGGGCGCTGCTCACGCGCGGCATCCATTCGGCGGCGTCCACATTCGGCCAGACGATCGTGCAGCGCGTGCAATCGACGTACAGGGACGAATGGCTGCATGACCTCGCCCAGGCGCGCGAGATGCTCACGCGGAAGCGCCAGACGCTGCACGCAAACCTGCCGCCGGAGATGCGCAGGGCAGTCGACGGCCACGGCATGTTCGCCATGCTGCCGCTCCTGCCCGCGCAGATCGATACGCTCGAGCGTGAACACTCCGTCTTTATGACCCGCGACGGGCGCATCAACATCGCGGGCATCCCGCTCAAGCGGATTCCGGAATTGGCGGACCGGATCCGATCGATTATATAAGCGCGCCATTGGCATATTTTGTACAGACGCGCCACTGGCGCGTCTCTACAATAACGGCATGGATGATCTCCAATCGACGGTCCGCCAATTCCTCCACTCACGCGGCATCCGCCTCAATACCGACCTCGGGCAGCATTTTTTGATCGACCAGGAGATCCTGGACCAGATCATGGACGCCGCAGCGATCGAGGATACCGATGAGGTGGTGGAGATCGGCCCGGGCATCGGGGTGCTGACGCGGGAGCTGCTGCAGGATGCGGCACACGTGACGGCCGTGGAGCTGGATGCGCGCATGATCCCGCTACTGACGGCATTCGCCGTCTCGGAGCCATCACTCCGGCCCAAGCTCCGGATCGCGCAGGGCAACGCGCTCCAGTTCCCCCTGCCGACCCAGCCGTACAAAATCGTCGCGAACATCCCCTACCACATCACATCGCCCCTGCTCCGGCACGCATTCATCGAATCCCGCGTGCGGCCGACGACGATGACGATCCTGATCCAGCGCGAGGTGGCGGAGAAGATCTGTGACACGGAGAACGCGGGCATCCTGACGATCGTGGTCGCGCTCTTCGGCTCGCCGAAGATCGTGTGTCGCGTTCCCCCGTCGGCGTTCCTGCCGCCCCCCGCGGTGCAATCGGCCGTGCTCCATATCGTCTCGCACCCCAAGCCGCTCGCGGACGCCGAGACCGTCGAGAGAATCTTCACACTGACCAAAATCGGCTTCGGGCAGAAGCGCAAAATGCTGAGTAATTCCATTGGGAAGCTGCCCAACGGGATGGATCTGCTTCAGAAAACAGGGATTGATCCGAAGCGGCGGCCGGAGACGCTGAAGGTGGAGGAATGGATCGAGCTGGCTCGTGTACATAACCGTTTGTAGTGGTTCGCGAACGACCCCTACAAACGCGATGACGTTCCACCACGGCATAGAACGCCAAAGATGTTTTCATAGAGCGGAAAAACAGGGAACCACCAAAAAATCACCTCCTGATCGTCTTCCGGTGATTCGGTCGGGGCCGGATCATAACCCGCTATGCGCCGGTCCCACCTGTCATACGCGTTCCTCCTTGCCTTCCTGCTGACCATCTTCGTATTGCAATGGTATCAGCAAGCCTCGTACCCGATCCTCATCTGGCAGCTCCTCGGTACCGTCGGACTCTTCGGCATCGTTGGATCCTTGCTCCCAAAGACGCGTCGGATGGGAGCGTTCTTGATCGCAATCTCTCTCGGTATCACGTTCGCGTTCTATTCCGTCTCCCGCTCCACCCATGTCCCCTCCTCCAGGACGATCGACTGGTACGCCACGGGCTCGGGAGTCGTGATCACCGGCATGATCGCCGATGCGCCGGATCGGAGGGCGGAATCGACGAAATATACAGTCGAGGCACAGTCCATCAAAGCGGGATCGGGAAGCCTGCCGGTGCGTGGCCAGATCCTCGTCACCGACCGCACACGCAAGCCCTACCGTTACGGCGATATCGTGACCGTGCGCGGGAACCTGGACCGCCCGGGGGTGATCGATGACTTCCACTACGACCAGTACCTGAGCCGGTACGGAACCTACGCGGTGATCTACCGCGCGTCACTGACGCCTGAGGGGCGCAATGAAGGCTGGGCGATCCTGCGCTGGCTCTACGCACTCAAAATCAACGTCGAGAACCGCATCACCGAACTCTATCCGGAGCCGCATGCATCACTCCTCATCGGCCTTTTGACCGGCTCGCGCGGCTCGCTGCCCGAGGACCTGAGTGAGCAGTTCAAGGTGACGGGCCTAACGCATTTGATCGCGATTTCGGGTTTCAACATCACGATGGTGATCACCGTGCTCTCGATGCTGCTCTTTTGGCTACCGCTCCGGTGGCGCTTTGTCCCCTCTGTGACGCTCATCGGCCTCTTCACGCTCTTCACGGGCGCAAGCGCCTCGGTGGTGCGCGCGGCCATCATGGGGATGCTGGGCCTGTTCGCCACGCAGCTGGGACGCCAGCAGACCACACGCCTCACCATCCTCTGGACGGTGTTCCTGATGCTCTGCTGGAACCCCAAGCAGCTCTGGTTCGATGCGGGATTTCAACTGTCCTTCCTGGCGTTCCTCGGCATCACGGAAGTGGTCCCGCTTCTGGAAAAACCCGTACGGATCTTCCCCGAGACCTTCGGTATCCGCGATACCCTGCACCAGACCATCGCCGCGCAGGTGGCAACCGTCCCCTGGATGCTCCGGATGTTCGGGCGCCTGTCGCTGATCGCGCCCGTCTCGAACCTGTTCGCTCCGCCGCTGGTACCATGGGCGATGCTCTTCGGGACGCTCTCGCTTGGGGCCAGCCTCCTCTCGCCGCTGCTCGGGCGTCTCGTCGCACTGCCCGCGTACCTGTGCCTCACGGGCATCGTGCTTGCGACCCGGGTGCTGGCAGCGGTGCCGTTCGCATCGGTAAACGCTCCCAAGGCAGGAGCGCTGTTTCTGGTCGTTTCCTATGGGCTGATCGCGCTGCTGGCGTGGCGGAGGGAGCGGGTGAAGCGGGTGGAGGCAAAGCCCCCAGAAAACTCACCTAGCCTCTCCTGAAGGAGAGGAATGTTGATTGTTTTGTATGCATGCAATGTACGAACTTGCTTCAAAAATAACGGCGACAAGATATGAGAAAATGAAGTTTGCGCGAAAACTGCGCGGGCGACAGACACCTGCTGAGTGGGAATTATGGAAAGTCATCCGTGCCCGACAATGTGCCGGGGTGAAATTTAGGAGACAAATGCCAATTGGTCCTTTTATAGTCGATTTTTGTTCGATCGAAGCGATGCTCGTGATCGAAATCGACGGTGGTATTCACCGATGGCGACAGAAATATGACCGCAAACGCGAATATTATCTGCAAAACCGAGGATTCGCTGTCATACGTTTCTCGAATGAAAAAGTATTGAAAGACTTGCCTGGAACTCTTCTGAAAATCGCTCAAGTCGTCGGGAATATCTATGCAATCCGAGAAACAACTACAGAAAAAAATATCTCCCTTCTCCCCGCGAGGAGAGGGGCCGGGGATGAGGCACACAAAAACAGCAAACAGAGACCTCTGTCCTACCAAATATACTTCCTAATCTTCTCCTTCCCCACCGCTGTCTCGGCCGCAGGCTCCCGCCCCTCGAACCGGAACGTGTGCGAAATGACAGGCGTGCCTTTCGGAAGTTCGGCATCGAACTTCTTCTGGAGCTTTTTCATCAGGTTCGGGCTCATGTACAGGAAGATGACATCGGCCTTACTCACGTCCGCCTTGAGCGCATCGCCGAGCCGAAGCTCGGCCGGCACCTTGTGCCAGCGAATGAGCAGCTTCCCGATCATCCACACGGTGGGCACGTACTCGATGCCGATGGCAGTGAGCCGTGGATGGATATGAAGCGCTTCGATCAGCACCCGGCCATCCCCCGCCCCCAGGTCCATGATGGTTTCAGTGCCCGTGAGGCCAGCGAAGCGGACCATTTCCCGCGCAACCGCAGGAGACGTGGGAATGTATGGCACGCGCAGCACGACCAGATTCAAAATCATCGTCACCGCCAGGGCAGCGGTCAGCAGGACCAGAAACGCGATGAGGAGGTCGATGGGGTAGATGCGTCGAGGATACCAAACAGCTACACTCCCCACCTATGCAAAAACCCCTTCTCCCCTCCCTCCTCCTGGGCACTCTGCTCCTCGCCGGCTGCGCGAAGACGCCCGCAACGACTCCCGTCGTCGATACAGAATCCACAGAAGGCGGCTTCCAGGACGAATCGCCCGACGAATTGGTGGAGAAGATCAAAGCCGGCGACCGCGACGCCGCCTTCCGGCTGGGTGCCATGTACCACGACGGACAGGGCGTGCGGCAGGATTACACGAAGGCGCTGCAGCTTTTCGAGGGCGCGGGACGCGTGGGCGACGGCCGCTCGCAATATAACGCAGGCATGATGTATCTGCGGGGCGAAGGGACCGACATCGATTACGTCGCGGCACGCCGGTGGTTCACCATGGCCGCAGAGGGCGGCAACGTACGGGCGCCCTACCAGCTGGGTCTGCTCTCCTACCAGGGACTGGGCACGCCGCAGGATTTCGCCAAAGCATTGGAGGGTTTCACGCAGTCGGCGCAAAAAGGAATGCCCGAAGCGCAGTACAACCTCGGAATCATGTACATCCGCGGCGAAGGCGTGAAGCAGGATCCCATGGAAGGATACGTGTGGCTGCTCGTGGCCAGGACGTACGGGCACTCCAAGGCGATCGAATCCATCGAAAAGCTGGAGAAAAGCCTGACGGCAGAGCAAAAGAAAGAGGGTCAGACCAAAGCACAGCAGCGGTCGGACAGCATTGAAGCCAACAAGGCGGTGGAGCGGGCGAAGGGGGAAGCGGCGGGACAATGACCGCTTATCGCCGCGGCTTGAGCACTGGCCCGTCGAGGCGAACGTCGTCCGGTATGGGTTCCGCCAAAGCCGTACCGAATCCCATCAACGCAAGCGCTCCTGTCACGGTGATCAGCTTGTACACCCCGTTCCTGATCCCCATGAGCCTCCCAACCCACGGCCCCCGGTCGATGCCCCTGAACTGCTCGGCAAACTCATACGCGCTTTCCGGGTCCGCTAGGCCGGAACTATCGTCATGGGAGGGACTCTGGTGCTCCATCGCGCGCACGGTAGACGAACGCCCGCGAATGATCAAAAAAACCGCGGAGGGTCGCCCCGTCCGCGGCTTTCTGCAATCATTTATTGAGTCATCACTGCATCCTCGCTATCAAATTGGTTCAACAGTGCGGTGACGTTCTGCGTGCTGTTCGAGAGAGCATTGCGCATGAACAAATCCAGTTGCTCGCGACGATTGGCCAGTCGCACGTCGTCATCGAGCGTCTTCGATGCGTCCAGATGCTGTGATGATTCCTGAACCATGATCGAAAAGGAAAAGAATTACATGAAGAGCGCTGCGAGCGCGAGCGTGAGCGTCGAGAGCAGTTTGATGAGCACGTGGAGCGAGGGGCCCGCGGTGTCCTTGAACGGATCGCCGACGGTGTCGCCCGTCACGGCCGCCTGGTGGGCCGGGCTGCGCTTGCCGCCGTGTGCGCCCTGCTCGATGTACTTCTTCGCGTTGTCCCACGCACCGCCTGCGTTGTTGAGGAACGCAGCCATGAGGACGCCAGCGATGGTGCCGATCATGAGCATCCCCGCCACCGCCTCGGCGCGGAACACCACGCCGATGAGGATGGGCGAGAGCACGGCGACGACGCCGGGCAGAATCATTTCATGCAGCGCCGACTTCGTGGCGATGTCCACGCATGCGGCGTAATCGGGATCCTCCGTGCCGGCCATGATCCCCTTCTTCTCGCGGAACTGGCGGCGCACTTCCTCCACGATCACTCCGGCCGACTTGCCGACCGCGCGGATGGCGAGCGAGGTGAAGAAGAACACGATCATCGCGCCCAGGAACCCGCCGATGAAGACGTTGACGTTCGCAAGGTTCACCACCGTGAGCTTCGCCTCCTCCATGTAAGCGGAGAAGAGCAGGAAGGCGGCCAGGGCGGCAGAACCCACCGCGTAGCCCTTCGTGAGGGCCTTGGTCGTGTTGCCCGCGGAGTCGAGCTCGTCGGTGACCACGCGCATCTCCTCGGGAGCCTTGCTCATTTCGACGATACCGCCCGCGTTATCGGTGATGGGGCCGAACATGTCCATCGAGAGCACGTAGCCGACGACGGCCAGCATGCCCATGGTAGCGACGGCCGTGCCGTAGATGCCGCCGTCCTCCACGCCCGACATCTCGCCGAACCAGTGGGAGAGGAAGAGCGCCGCACACACCGAGATGACGGTGAGGAAGGTCGATTCCATACCGATCGCCACACCCGAGATGATGTTGGTGGCGTGACCTGTTTTCGATGCGTCCGCGATCGCCTGGACGGGACGGTGCTGCTTGCCCGTGTAGTAATCGGTGATGTAGACGAACGCCACCGAAGTCAGGATGCCTGTGAGGCCGGAGAGGAAGAACCAGTGGTACGTGGCGCCCGAGACGACGCTGCCGTCAGCCAATTGCGCCGTAACGGTGGTATTGAGCATCAGGTAGCAGCACGCAAGGAGCGCGAACGTCGTGATGACGGCTGTGACCCAGAACCCGCGCGTCATCGTCTTCATGGGAGCTTCGCCCGTCTTTCCCTTCACCGAGTACACGCCGATGATGGAGGCGACGAGCCCCAGCGCGCGGAACACGAGCGGGAAGAGGATGCCTTTCACGCCGAAGGTCGGGTACAGGACCGCTCCCAGCACCATCGCACCGATGTTCTCGGCGGAGATGCTTTCGAACAGATCCGCGCCGCGGCCCGCGCAGTCACCCACGTTATCGCCGACGAGGTCGGCAACGACGGCGGGGTTCCGGGGATCATCCTCCGGGATGCCCGCTTCGATTTTTCCGACAAGGTCCGCACCCACGTCCGCCGCCTTCGTGTAGATGCCTCCGCCGAGCTGCGCGAACAGCGCCACGAACGAGGCTCCGAAGCCGTAACCAACGATGAGGCCCGGGATGGCCTGGGGATCCATGCCCATCCAGCGGTACCCGAGGTACAGGGCCGAGATACCGAGGAGCGAAAGAGCGGTGATGACGATGGCCGAGACGGTGCCGCCGCGGAGCGACATCTGGAGCGCGGCATTGAGGCCGTGCTTCGAGGCCGCCGCCGTCTTGAGGTTCGCCTTGGTGGCGACGATCATGCTTACCACGCCCGAGAGTCCCGAGAAGAGCGCGCCCAGGAGGAACGCACCGCCGATCTCGAAACCGAACGTCCAGCCGCTGGAGGCGACCTCCGCGCCGTGGCCGGAGCCGGCCGCGCCCGTGAGGCCGTAGATCAGGATCATGCCCAGACCCACGACGAGTGAGAGGATCGCGATGGTCTTGTACTGGCGTCGTACGAACGCGCGTGCGCCCGTCGAGATGGCGCCTGCGACTTTCTGCATGGCGGGCGTGCCGCTATCGGCCCGCTTCACCGCGTTCCAGAAGACAAGACTGTACAAAAGACCGAGGATCGCCACTGCCGGGGCGAAGAGCTCGAGAGAGAGTTGGTTCATACAAAAGGAAGGAGGAGATAGTCTTCCGCACGGGAAAACCGCCCGGAAATCGATGAAATCCTACGGAATCGGGTACGAATGTCAATTGGGGCCGCATCCGGCTTGCATCGGGTATCATGCACCCATGGTCTCCCGTGGCCGCAAAACAGCAACGACGGTGAAGAAGCCGCTCACGTCGGATGCAAATCCGCACCTGGAGCAGCTGCGCAAGCGCGTCGCCCAGTCCCCCACCGGCCCGGGCATTTACCGCTGGCTGGATGACACGGGCACCGTGCTCTACGTGGGCAAGGCCAAGAACCTGCGGAAGCGACTGGCATCCTACGTGCAGAAGAACAAAAAAGCCGACGGTCCGTGGAAGCAGTCCTTTTTGACGCAGATCGCGGACGTGGACGTGACGGTGACAAACACCGAACTGGAGGCACTGCTGCTCGAGACGAACCTCATCAAGCAGCTCCGCCCGAAATATAACGTCTTGATGAAGGACGACAAGAATTACCTCTTCGTGCGCATCAGCCTCGACGAGCCGTATCCGCGCGTGGAAACCATCCGGCGCTTCGCGCAGGACGGCGCCAAATACTTCGGCCCGTTCATGAACAGCTTCTATGTGCGCGAGACACTCGATTTACTGCACGAAGCGCTCGGATACCGCGCATGCAAACAGTCGCTCGATCTGCTCAACCGCGATGATTCCGATGCCGCCCGGTCGAAGCTCCGGCCGTGTCTGGAGCATCAAATTGGACGCTGCAACGGCCTCTGCACGGGGATGATGAGCAAAGAGCACTATGGAAAGCGCATCGACGCACTCATCAGTTTTTTTAAAGGAAACGAGGAGCCCGTGAAGCATGCCCTCCGGGAGAAAATGCAGGCTGCGGCGCAGAACAAGCAGTTCGAGAAGGCCGCGAAGTTCCGCAATTACCTGCAGGTCCTCGAAGGCAAGCCCGACGAGCAGCTTGCAACCGATGCCTCGGGTGAAGACAGTGACATCGTCGGCGTCGCGGTCCTGAGCAGCCGCGCGCACGTGGTGATCCTCCACCGCCGCGAGGGACGTTTGATCAACGAATCCCACTTCGCCCTGCAGGGCCAGGCCGAGTCCGTCGCGTCGGTCCTCGAGCAGTTCCTCCCGCAGTTCTACGACGACGGGCAGGAAGTGCCGCCCGTCGTGATGCTCCCCGCGGACATCGACGACACATCCGTGCTGCACGACCTGCTCAAAGAGCGCCGCCGCGGAGCCGTGAAACTCCTCGTACCCGAGCGCGGCCGCAAATCACATGTCGTCCAGCTGGCCGAGAAGAACGCGCTGGAGAAAGCGCGGCAGATGGAAGCGAAATGGGAAGCCGAGCAGCGCAATACCAAAGACGCGCTGGAGCAGCTCACAGACATCCTTGAACTCCCCGCGCTGCCCAAGCGCATCGAAGGCTACGACATCAGCCACCTCGGTGGAACGGAAACCGTCGGCTCGATGGTGGTGATGCAGAACGGCAAAGCGGCCAATGATCAGTACCGTTCTTTCACCATCAGGAGCCTCAAGCGCGGCGATGTCGATGACTACCGGTCGATCAAGGAAGTGCTGACGCGGCGAATACGGAGACTGACGGAAGACCTGCCGGCGGAGGAGAAAAAGTGGAATGAGCACGGCATCACGTTCGGGAAAGCGGTGAAAAAGGAACAGGAAGTGATCGAACGTATGACTGGAGTCAAAGACAGCTACAAAGACTTCATCTGCGCGCGGCAAGACAGCGATATTGTCGGTCTCGGGCGTCTTCTGAAGCGGCCTCCGAACATCACCGAGCTAACGTCGCTCTGGGTGCGGGAGGACATGCAGGAGTCGACCCTCGCGCAGTTCATCGTGCGCAAAATCCTGCGTGGCGTGAAAAAAGGGAAAGTATATGTACGCATCAATATGCAATTGGAAGACCAGTATGCGCGGATTGGCTTCCGTTATGTGATCACGCCGCCGAAAGCACTCTCCCCCTCTACCGGAACGATCCGCCCGGAAGCGGAGAGTGACGGGGAAGGGGGCCGGGGGGAGGGGGTCATGATGTGGGAAGCGCACCAGAACAAGATCGACAAATCGCTGACGTCGCGGCCTGACCTCATCGTCATCGACGGCGGCAAAGGCCAGCTCTCGACGGCCGTGAGCGTGCTCAAAAACTTCAACATCGATATCCCGGTGATCGGCCTCGCGAAGCGCGAAGAAGAAGTCTTCAAGCCCGGCGAGTCGTCCCCGACAAATTTCCCAAGTGACTCCCCCGCCAAGTTCTTGCTGATGAGGCTCCGGGACGAAGCGCACCGCTTCAGCAACCGCCACCGCGAGATGCGCGCGAAGACGGCGATGAAGGCCTCGGCACTCGATGAGATGCCGGGCATCGGGGAGGAAACGAAGAGGAAGCTACTGAAAGAATTTGGGTCCCTGAGCGGCGTGCGCGAGGCGTCCGACGCGGACCTGCGCGCGATGCTGACCGAGTCGCAACTCGAGATGCTGCGCGCGCACGACAACCTCCCGTAAGTACACGGCCGTTTGCACGTCATATTCTTTGCATCGGGCGGCACAGGCTCG
>CAYTEH010000016.1:0-5654 GCA_964436765.1 uncultured Candidatus Peribacteria bacterium | reverse complement strand
GTAAGTACACGGCCGTTTGCACGTCATATTCTTTGCATCGGGCGGCACAGGCTCGTAGAATCTTTTCACTTACCCCTCATCTCATGAAAAAAGTCTCCCTCCTCCTCGGCACCCTCGGCGGCGCGCTGGCCGGGTACATCCTGAGCAACGACAAGCTCCGCCACGAGCTCACGAACGCCAAAGACGCCGAGACGGCTGCAAAGGCCCTGGGCGCTCACATGGCCAAGGACGGCAAGAAGATCGCGAAAGAAGTGAAGACGTTCGCCGAGAGCGACGACGTGCAGAAGAACTTCAAGAAGGCGAAGACCTTCGCCAGCGACAAATTCAACGAGGCGCAGAAGAAGCTCCAGACGATGATGGCGAAGAGCGGCAAGAAAGCCACGACCGCGGTCAAGAATCAGACGAAGAAAGTCGAGAAGAAGATGAAAGTGAAGCAGACGAATGTCTGAACAAACCTGACTGAAAAAGCCGCGCCAATCGGGTGCGGTTTTTTATTGCCCTTCCGCTCCCCGCCCGGTCAGGCCTCTGACTTTTTGCCAGACGGCATCGCATGCCCCGGCAACCACGGTTAGTACGCCTCCCATCCTCTGCACTTCTTTCCATTCGTTACGGGTGAAGAGTGCATTCAATGCGAAAAAAGCGATGCTCATGATGGCACCCACTGCATTCTCTGCCTTGATCGATTCATAGGCCGACGCAGTGGAACCGACGACCAGGCCCGAGCCGCCCGCAAGCGTCAGCACGCGATAGACCTCCTGCCGCAGATGTCCGGAAAAAGCGACGGAGAGAGCGCTCAGGCTGAGCGGCGGCAATGCCTTCAGAACCGTATCGGCATGTTCGAATGTCACATATCCTCCAACGCCGACCGCGGCCATCTTCACCAGGATATCCAGGCGCGCGGCCTCCGACACCCGCGCTACGGCAGGGTATCTGTTTTCCAGGTACGGCTTAAGGGAAGCAATGACCGCAACGACCTCCGGATACGCGAACAACGGATTGCCGGCAGCAAAGGCCGTGGCGGCCATGCCGGCAGAACCGAGTGCGATCTGTTCAGACGCCTCCTTCCTGATTGACTGCTCTTCCGCCTGCCCCATGCCTTCTTTCAGATCACCGTACCGGCTGCTGCCCTTGTTGATGAGATAGATGCTCATGTACCCCAGCACAGCCGTCAGGAGCTCGGGCCCGAACTGTTGGGTCAGCGAGAGTGTGCGCTGCAGGAGATCGTCGGGGATACCAAAACGATCGAAGATCGGTGCGGCTGCATCCGCATCGGGGCCGGGTAATGGACTGTTTTCAGAGGGCATTGAAGGTGTCAGAGACGACCATACCGCTCGCTCGCCTCGAGCAGATACTGCGGGATCGTCAGGTGCATATCGCGGGCCGTGCTTTCGTGCCGCCTGAGCGAGTCGCGGATATGCACGGGGGTAATGCCTGCGGCGGCCCATGACTTCGCCGGATCGTTCACGAACGAGGTGATGATCCTCCTCGCCTCCTCGTACGTGTCCACTGCGGAAACCATGTGCCGTTGCCAGGGCTTCGTTGGGGGTTTTACGAAACGGGTGGTATCCGTCATGGCCGCGATCTGCGCCATGGTCCCTTCCCAGAACCCGTCTTTATTGATGCAAATGAGAGGCGTGGGAACGTAACGTTCGAGGCCCTGGTTGAGGAAACTGAGCACCTGCTCGTACCATGTCCCCTTCCCGCCTATGTTGAAAACCGGGATCAGCTGCATCATCTCGAACAGCGTCTGCCGGTACTCGATCTGGTCGGTGGCGAAATGCACCACCGCCTGCGAATCGAAGTTGGGGGTCTCGTCGATCTTCTCGAAATCCACGCCGAAGCTGATATTGAAGAAGTCCTGTTCTTTCGCCATGTCCCGCGCAGCCTGCATCAGCCCGGGCCCTCCGCCCTCGAGGATGCCGATTTCGCCGAACGAGCTCAGGTCTTTTTTAAGCCCCTCGCCGAACCGGCTGATATCACCGCGGACGGCATTCTCCATCCCGGGAATCCCCGAGCCAAACATGGCAATGCCAGTGCCGCCATTCCTGAACCGGTCGTACCGGTCTTTCTCCTCAGGCAGAACGAAAAGGCCTTTGTAAAACTCACGCGGACGCTCATCACCGCTTGCGCTCACAGGCCACCAGATGAACTGGCACCCCTGCCTCTCCAGCTCCATCAGCTTCTGATGCACGGTGTTGGTCATGTAAAAATTATTGAGCGGGCGGGAATCGGGCCGGTCGTCGAATACCTGTTTATCCATGGCCATGCCCCGGAACATGAACACTTTGATGCCGTCGCGCGAGAGCGCCTCCAGATGGGAACTGGATGGCAGGTGATGCCCGATGAATGTTCGGCCCGTTGCACTTGTAAGCGGAATCGAGCGGCAGATCTTCTCGAAATCAGGATCAGCAGTACGCACATCCTCCACGGCGTCGTTGATGCGCTTTTTATAGAGCGGATACGTGGCGGCCCACGGCACAGGCGTGGCGCCGTTGCGCGATACAATCATCGCCGACTGGCCACCGTCATCCGGATGCGACGTGATTCCCGCGAACCACCGGTGCAGATCCACGGGATTGACAGGCACGACATCTGTGAACTTCATGCCGTCCTCATGGATCCGGTTGCTCGCGGTCTCGGAGCGCAGCCCCACGGAACGCGGGATCCTGCCCGCCGGCGGCCTGAGGGCCACGAGCGGCACGCTGACGGACTCCGTCCGGACGGGGACATCCGTGTTGTTGATCATGGAAACCGGCCGCCTGCCGTACGTGCCGGGGCCGCGTCCGGTGGAGCGCATCGGATCGTAGTAGGGGGCGGACAGGAACTCCACGGACGCGTCTCCCAGGTCGGGCCGGATGAGCAGTGGATGTTCGATGGTGGAGAACCCGAGCGTGCCGGTGTGGGTGCGCCCCGGGGGCACCGCGGTACGGGTATCGCGCGTGCGCAGGTACTGGATCACCTCCAGCGAGGTGCGGCCGTGGCGGATGATGTCGCGGATGTGCGCGTCGGTCAGCGAGAACGCATCCAGAACGAATTCCTCGCCGGGGTTGAGCGGCGCGCGCAGCACTCCCCTGCCCATGTCATCGGTCAGCTCAAAGGGCTGCGGGAACCGTATGCTCCGCTCGCTTGCGATCTCGCGCTGCAGTTCGTCCGCCGTCAGCACCTCGTCATGGCGATAGCAGAGCGCGCGGCCCACGGACATCCTCGTGTCTCCTGTCATTGCCTGCAGGTAGCCCCGGAGCCAGTTCTCGGGCCGGAGCGAGATCACGCTCGCCGGAATGACGATGTGTTCGTTGCCTTCGATGCGAGCCGCGGTCCAGTCGGGATCCACGTGCAGGCCCCCGTGCGTGGAGCCGCTCTTGCCCGTGAAGACCGGCGGGGCGTATTCGGCGCCTCCGTTCTGATGATCGTGCAGCGCGTCCCGGAATACCCCGGCCTCGCGGTCGGTGAGGCGCGCGCGGATGATGCCCGTCACTTCGGGCGCCCCGTTGTACTTCTTGCTGGCGCGGATCTCGCCGTTATCGGGGCCGAAGCGGAGGTGGTCGACAATGTGCATGACACTGCAAAAAAAGGAGGTCAGTGTTTCAGACTCGCGCCCTACCGGTCAATCATATGGGACGATCGACCGGTCACATGGACCGCGCGAAGCCACGTGCACTTCCTTCAACGTATCCTTCCAGCTCCCCACCAGGAACCGTATCGAGCACATCCGGCACCTGTGCATTCCCGGTCGCCCGCCGCGCCTTGCTTTCGATATCGACCGAAAAATCCGCATTGCCCAGTTGTGTGCGCAGCGCCCAGATTTTTTGACGCGTATTGTCCTTGTCCAAGCCGCCCGCATACCCGTATGTGAACGGCGCACCGGTGAAGTGTTTGCCGAACAACCGTTGCCACCGCACCACCGTGGCCGGATCAAACTCTTCGCCGGTACCGGCGCTCGAATCCATCAGGACCTTGGTGATATGGTGATGGATTTCTTCCACGTATCTGAGGACCGCCTTCTCCCCTTGCTGCATTATTTCCTTGCGGAGCTGCAGCACGATGGGTGCCCCGGTGTACTCATGAATTTTTTTGACGGAATCAGGATCCAATACGCCATTAAGCTGGATGGCGGGATCGGTTCCGTGCGCCTGCAGCGCAGCAAGCAATCTGATGGCACTCTCCGCATCTCCCGGTGTCCCCGGCCACTGCTTGTGCAGCTCCATGTGGATCATGGGCACACCCCTGCCCTCGACCCGCAGCAGGGTCTCGACAAGCGTGCGAAAATCCTGCACCTGTCTCCAGGGCTTGCTCGAGTGCATCGGCTCGCCGTTGTCGATGGTTGCGGGGCTCACGAGCACTCCCACCATGTTGTCGTGCGGAGCGCCGGGCTTGAAGCCGTGACGATGAAAGATCTCCAGAGTTTTTTCCGCCTCCTCGGGAGTCTGGGCCCCGGTTAAACCAACGTAGTGCGGTAAATTTTTCACATGAAGAACACTATATATAAATCTACTTCCGTCAATAAATTTGACACTACGTAAAAAGTATTTATTTTCATGCCATATGTCCCCCGATACCAAGATCCACTGGGGTGCCGCTACCGCTGTTGAACGAGGTCCTGTTATTCCTCTGGATGACCATCATCTGGATGGCAATGCCGTGGGGCTGGACCGGGGAGCGTACGGGTTTCAGCGCGCCATCGCAAAAATTCTGCATGACGTGCGCCCGGGGGGTCATGGCACCGTCGATCCGCGGCACACGCCCAACCTCCAACACACGAAACCGGTGGTCCAGGTGCCGCCCAACCCATCCTGGCTGGATCCGGATGCAATCGTGACATTCGACCCGTGGGGGTACCTGACTCTCGGTGAATTCGGGTACATGCAGAACGGTACGGTGCTTCCGACCATCGCCATCACGCGCAGCCGATTCAAGCATCTGGGAATCGAGCAGCAGTTGCACAAGGGCAAGCTGCATGCCGATGACACCATCCTTCGCAAAAACGGGACGTATGAGGTGACCGACATCAACATTGATCCGGTGTGGTACATGCCCGGCGTCGCGAAACGGCTCGGCATGAACATGGAAGATTTCCGCCTGCAGCTGGTAGAGCGGGCAAAGATGCCGCCCGAGTTGCTGCGGGCGGACATCGACCTGCTGCTGCCACCCATCGACGGACCGAACGTGCACGTGTTCGGCGACCTGACGAAGCTATCGGACCCCAGAACGGAAGTGGGTGCCCGCAGCCACGATTACTGCCGTGACGGCGATAACGGGGCGCGGCGGTGCACATGCGCTGAATCCAAGCAGTATGCCATCGAGGAACTTATCAAACTTGCGCAGGCTGGCGGCGTGGGCATCCTCGTGATGAACCCCGAAGAAGGGCGCAATCACGGATCCGTCATCAAGCACCTCGTCTACAACAAACGCGAAACGCAACAGGGCGGTGACCGTGCAGACCGCTATTTCGAATGCACCGAGGAGGTCGCCGGGGGCGAAGATGCACGCATGCACTGGGCCAAGGCCGATCCGTTTCACTGGCTCAACGCACGGACGATTCACCATTGGTTTTCGGAGAGTCCGCACAAAAAGGAATGGATGGAACGGTACGGAATCCAGATCGTGCATCAGATAGCTCTCCCCGAAGACAGGATTCCGGACGAGGCGAAAGTGGA
>CAYTEH010000015.1:0-33586 GCA_964436765.1 uncultured Candidatus Peribacteria bacterium | reverse complement strand
GTCAAACGGGGCAGACTGTAAATCTGCTGGCTTACGCCTTCACTGGTTCGAGTCCTCTCCACACTGGTTCGATAAAGTGGCGCGTCGTGATGACATTCGAAGGGAAGTCTACGAATTAAGGTATCGCTATCCATCGTCGCAATCTGTTCATTCTCTCCATCGTTAAGACAGCACAAAACGCTGTAATTCTATTGTGGGTCGGTACCGAAGTGGTCAAACGGGCCAGACTGTAAATCTGGTGGCTTACGCCTTCGAAGGTTCGAACCCTTCCCGGCCCACCACAATAAATTTTTAATGCTGTCAACCACCATGCCAAGACGAAAAAAGCAGAGGCAGTTTCGCGTTACGGTTTCTTTCTCTCCAGATGAGAAGGCTTCAGAGGAGGCTTTTGCGCGTGCTGTGAAAATTGTTTTGGAGTCTGGTGAGAAGTTGAAAAATCAGAAAACAACATCCCGCACTACTTATGGCACGCCCTGAGGAATGGCTTATCCCCAAAAAGACGGGCGGTTATGTTTCAGTACTGCCGCATGTTAAAAAGCCGAACGGATACTGTGTTCACAAATATAGTTTTGGTTCCAAAAAAGGAATGCTGACGAAACTCGAATTATTTGCGTATTTTCCGCGTTCACTTAAAGAAGCAATTATTCAGGAGGCAGAGAAATTACCAAAAGCGAAAGGAAGGATGCCGCCCTATCTTCATCAGAAGGGCAAATACAAGGTTTATTATCATGAGGTAGTTATGTGGGATAAAGCACCAGTAGAAATAAAGGCGTACACCCAAAAAGGAGGGTCGTTGAAATTAGAAGTTACAAGGGGAGTTATAAAAGGCAGAGGTCGAAAGTTCCTTAGTCCTATTCAGACAGTCAACTCTCTTGGTTCTCTGATTAAAAGACTCACGAAAAATGCACAACCCATAAGGGACGAATGGCACACCGATTGTTTCTACGTTGATATCTTTTTAAAAGACTGCGAAAAGCGTTTCAAAAAAAGTAATTTACATGGGCAACTCAGCTTGTTAAAAAAACAAAAGTTACGAAATAAATTGAAGTTTGGCTTGAGGCATAAACAAGAGAAGCATTTTTAACTGTATATTAGAGAATGGCTTGTTAGATGAAATATATAAACATGTTATAAATATATAATTACTTACTGATAAATTGTTCACTTTTCCAAAAGTGCAAAAGTGCAAAACTCTCTAACAGAAGCCAAAATTAGCCCTATAACGCGTTTGAAATTTGGCCAAGCCTCTACGTCTCTTCAGATGAAAAAAACCTTGCCACGGCCTATCAGAATGCGTCTCCGACGAAGCGAGTAAGATGGGCTGTCATGGGAAATAACCCATTTCAAATTTGGGTGATGCCAGACATAAAATCTTTTTAGGTCGGATTACTCGGACATAATGCACACATGAGGTCAGTCTTCGTTAATGTCGTTATTCGCGATAGGGTCATCAGGTTGTAAGCCATGAGGTTCACATTTATTGTCGGTGTATGCAAACAGCCGCACTCACTCCATCTTGCAACGTAGGCCGTTCAGCCAGTGTATCGCTGGAAAAGATTCAGGAACGCAAAGAATTTATTGTTGCCGCATATATCGCTGGCCTGACCAAAGACAGTATTCTTCAGCAAGTAAATTCACTTAGCGACCAGATGCAATGGGGGAAACTCGGAAGCGTGAGGAGTATTGAACGCACAATCGCGCAGCACTTTGGAGATACCGGGATGCAGGGAATGTCCCTTTCAGAAATTCGTTCCTATCAAGCAGGCTTGCGCGAGGCAGATTTCGCACGGATGGAAAAGTTGATAGAGAAGGCGGCAATTCATGTGTACTTCACCCAACGTGAGTGGCAGCCGTTTGAATACATGAAAGCGTTAAAAACCATGTTCATGATGATGCAGAAGATGGTTGATAATCGAGGCTGGAATCTGTCTAAAATTCCGATGGCGAGAATGCATGAGTGCGGTTTCCAAAAGCAGCGACGGCGTAATAAAGCCGCTTGGCACGCTTTCAGCGTATTGAATAAAGCCTAAGTAAAAATGGTAATTTTGGCTTCATATAGAGGAAAAGTGCTTGATAATAAAAAGTTATTTCATATATAATAATGGGGTAATGGATACTCCTTCCGCCAAAGGGCAGGAAGATTTTGGGTTAGATACACATCAGCCCCGTTCGCCTCAGGAGTCACAGCTTCTTCAGCAGATAAGGGACGTTAACGAGAAACGCCAACAGCTTTTATACGAATCCAATCTATATAACAGAAGCGGAAACGTAGAGGGCGCGGTGAGGAAACAAAGGGCAGCCGAGGAAGCGCGACGGTACTTGAACACTCTCGTCGCCAGACACAAACGCTTCTACCGCAGACGCCCCCGTCCAAACCTATGATGAATTATATGTGTACGTTCGTTCACTTCACCGCAAACCAACACAGTCTGAATAACATAAATTATGTTTTGACTCTTACTTCCTCACCCCTTCTAAAATATGGAATCAACAGCAATCACCCCGACCTATCCCATCGAAATCTCAACAAATAACTTTTCACGGTCTCTTTCAGAGGACGTGTTTCGTGTCGCGCACACACTTCTCGGTCGGGATTATAGCCCCCGCACTCGCGCCGCCATCAAGTCAGACTTGCTTCATTTCTTCACGTGGCTGATGGAGACAACTGGAGAAATATTCACGTTCCAGCGCGTGACGGAGGGGGACATAGGGCTATACAGGGACGACTGCCGCAGAAAGGGACTTGCCGTGAAAACTATTAATCGGCGTCTGGTGTCCGTTCGATTATTCCTAGAAGCCGCTGTCGAGGAGGGCGCATTAGAGAAGAATCCTGCTAAGAAGGTGAAACAGCTTTCATCCGTCCAACTCGCCCCAAAGAGTCTCACACCGCATGAGACACGAAAGTTCCTAAAAGAAGTCGAAGTCCGGGGCAATCTGCGCGACAGGCTGGTTATAGAATTCATGTTGGGCGCTGGTCTACGGGTCTCTGAGGTGATGAATCTAACCGTGGACGACGTACAGCTTTCAGAGAGAAAGGGACTGGTGACTGTTCGCAGAGGCAAAGGAGGGAAGGAAAGGCACGTTCCCCTGCACCTGAACATCCGTAAGCTGCTGGCCGAATATATAGAGAAGGAAAAACCGACGGGGTTGCTTTTCAGGGGGCAGCGGGGCGCATTGACGACTATGGGTGTCCATTACCTCATTAAAAAATACGGGGCAATTGCTGGAATGCCGACGGTTCATGCCCATCAATTTCGTCACACGTTTGCTATGAATTACCTTCGGGCAAATCCAGCAGCTATCCAGACGCTAAGTCAGCTTATGGGGCATTCAAGCCTCGATATAACCAGCGTGTATCTTCAGCATACTGTCGAACAATTGGAGGAGGGCATCGAGAAAATGAGTTACTGAATCAGACTTTCTTCAGAAAGCATAATCACCTCTAGGGTCTAGGGGCAGATTGTTATAAAATGCGGGGGCAACCTACTTTTCCCGATTTCTTTAGTACCTGTTATTTACGGCACTTCTGTGTCACAAGGGGTAACCCTGTGCAGCCACAGAACGTGCCGTCAGGTACGGGAAAGTGGGTTGCCTGCCTCCAGGGTTATCCCTTATGGGATGGTTGGCGGTTTTATCCGCTTCATCCTTTTTGTATGGAGAAAACTAAAAAACCAGTAACGACTGTGCAGGTGGCCATAATCGCTATCAGCCTGTGGGTAGGTTTCTTCGTTATTATGCGCCTTCAATCACCTTCATCTATTACCGACAAAACTCCAGTAGTGACAGCACCTTCAGGACAAACAAACCCACTGAGTCCAGAGGCAAGGGAAGGGGCAAACCGTGATACCGCCCGCGCCTGTGCGGAGGTGCAAATTAGAGACATGCTGAAATCTCCCAGCACAGCTTCATTTTCTTGGACTCCCGATATATCGAAGTGGGGTCAGAATTATGCGGTAATAAGCTACGTGGATGCCGAAAACGCCTTTGGCGCGACTGTCCGTCAGCACTGGCAATGCCGCGTGACGCTTGGGGAGAGAGACGAGGACTGCGTGGCCACCTGCACGTTTTCAGGACAATGAAATTACCAAAAATGACAGCAACTGCCGTTTGCAGCCAGATTTGGAGGTCAAATTATTGACTAAATCGAAAAAAAGTATATAAGTATTACCATAAATGAATACTCCTGAAACCGCAACGGCTGGGCAAATACCTATCGTAGAAGTGCCTTCAGAGACAGCCGTGCGGGATGCAGGACGGGAAGTTGTGCAATCTCTCGATGAAATACTTATGCCTAACGGAAGCGGCGAGGTGAGATTCGGTGCAGGAAACGAGGCATTACGCCTCTCCCAAGTGGAAGCACTAACGGCTACGCGGAATAGCGTCGCAGAAGGCGTAAATCTCGGCCATATCGTCCAGCCAGGAGGCACAGGCAAAACACGGGAGGGCATAGTGGCCGCACATGCAATGCACAGGCATGAGAGAAACACCCTGTTCGTCGTGCCATCCCAGCAGGCCGTCGAAGATTTTGCACAAAAGGCGCGTGAATTATGCCCTGACCTCGATGTTGGTACTGTGTATCAAGTAGAAAAACGCATCGGAAGACTGACGTTCATTACCTATGCTTCTCTTCTTCGGTGCATTCTTGGTGCGACTGCCGAGGCCGAGGCACAAAGTTTTGAACAGGCGCAGGAAAGTGAAGAAACTTCGCCTTCAGTAACACCCTCAAACAACGGACAGAAAATCACTATAGACCCCGCCGATTATGATTTGGTGTTGTGGGATGAAGGACACAAGTACCTGACGGCGAATGCCCAGCAACTACTCGCACGTTTCAGCCACGCCATTAATGTCGCCCTGACGGCTACGCCACGTTATTACGAAGGCAAGGAAGTGGCGCATGTCTTCGGCCAAAAAATTCATGAATTGAGTTTGGCAACCGCTATAGAGAGAAAGGAGATAAGTGACTTCAGGAATATGCTGATTACAACCGACGTGACGACAGGACTGGAACTTTCGTCGCCCGACCAAGAAGAAAGTGCGGAGGTAGCCCGCGCTATTGACGTGCCTAATCGAAATAGAATTTTCCCAGACATGTACCTGAATGCGAGAATTAAAGTGGGCGAGAAGGAATTCACTCTCGCAGGCGAACCGACCATTGTGTTTGGTGCGAGTATTGACCACGTTCATGACCTCGCCCAAGCGTTCAATGACATGCTTTCAGAAGCCCTTCAGAATAACGAGGAATTTCGGGCAGCTTTACGCGCCAAAGGAATAGACCCCGACAAGGTGGAACAAATTGCAGCACCCATCCATAGCGGCGGCAGCGAAACCCATTCACCCATGCAGTTGAACGCCAGAAATGAATTGGTTGCCCGATACCACGAAAGGAAAGTGTTAGTGCTAGTCGCTACATCCGTCTTGCAGCAGTCATTTGATAGCCCCATCACGTCGGTAGTTATAGATAGCGTTCCACGGCAAACATACGTCGGCGTGGGACAAGCAGGGATGCGTTCGTTGCGCTGGCTTGCAAATAAGGAGATGGCCTTCATCATCAACACGCAAGATGCAGACCACCCATCCCTTACCTTCCTCGATTTTCAGGGAAACCGTGGCAGAGAGGAGGGTGTTGCTGTGGAAATTGGACACACCAACGGCACAGGTGGACGCAGACGCACTACGGCCACAGGCGGAGGCGGCACGACGGCCAACTATGATGTCACCTATGGTGCTTCTCTGATTGACCTTGCAGAAAGACGCAGGGCGCAAAATGGTCAGCTTTATAGAGAGGATTACGAAACGTCTTCCAGACACTTCACGGCGTTGGGTTTTCAGAGAGTGAATCAGCTTATTCTTGACATTGCAGGAGGAAATAAAGAAGCCGCATTCACGTTTATGGAAGTGCTACAGCCGTGGATTGCCAGAACCCAACTACGAATCGCACCTCAGGTTTTCGGAGATACTAATATGGACGAAGAAACGTTGGCAGACGCGGCGTTCGATACACTTTTTTCTTTGATTGCAACTGTTCAGGCGGGAGGCATTCAGGGCTGGAGTAGGTTCTCGGCACGGTTTCAGCAGGATTTGCGTCGTCGTTTTGAAGAAATCCAACGCGACAACGAAGTGAATACAACTGTAAGTCTTGATGAAATGGTTCCCAATCCCAGAAAACTTTTGTCCGTGGATGAAGAAGGGGAAGTACCATTACACGACACAGTTCCATCACCGAGTTATCCAGAAGGACATCAGCACACTGAAGCCGAATCTCAGGAACTAGGAGAGAGATTCGATAGAGTTTTGCGTACACTGACATATCGTGAACGCGAAATTGTGAAGTTGCGCTATGGGCTTGGTGATGGCTATACCTATACTTTGGAAGAAGTCGGACAAATCTTCAAAATCACGAGGGAGAATGTCCGCCAAAAAGAAGCGAAAGCCGTAAGAAAATTGCAGCATCCAGTTAGAAGCCGCCAACTTGAAGATTATGTTGAAGAAGAAAGGCCGCTTGCTATCTTGCTGAAACAAGAAGCTGCTAAAGCAGAGGAGGCACAACATCGAATTAATAACCAGATTCTTTGGGAAATTGAACCAGAGATTGTGGCACAAAAGCAGATTATTTTCGATATTTTACGCGGCACTTGCGACGACTATGTACCTACGACAACTGTAGAGGAAAAAACAGGCGTTTCAGAAAAATATACGAAGCCAATCAGTGACGTGGAGTGGACGAGAGTGAGGGATTTAATTCCTGCTTTGGACGATAGGGCAATGGCACAACTGAAAGCGAGAGTTCATCTACTGGGCGTTGTCCCAGCAAAGGTTAGGCAACTCAGTCTTGCTATAGATGAATTGAAACGGCTTATGGGACGATTTGCGGAGATGGGTGGTAAACCTGTAAAAGCATCGAAGAAGGATATTGAACGAAATTATTAACCAATCTTTGCTTGCAGCCAAAGGTCTTGAAGAAGACAATTCCCAAATCTCCTATGTCTCTAGAACAGCGCAAAGCATTGGATGAAGCGATGCGGGGTAATCCCTTGTGGGAATTGCATCGGAGAAGGATGTTGGAAGTAGATTCGGCATTAGGTGACTGGCGTTTTGAAGACCTACGGGACGAGGTGCGGGATTTCCTGATTGATTCCATCGAGGGAAGAAATACAACTGCCCCGTCCGTAGTTCACATGGAAGTGCCTGACACTGACGCAAAGACGCTTTACCATCAGAAAGAAGAGAAACCCCTCGACGACTCAACGGAGTAAAGATGGTGGGCTAGTTACGTTCTGCCTGTTCCATCCGTTCCAGATACTCCTCTGCGGACTCTGAGAAAGTTGTGGGTTGTTCGGCCATAGTCTGGCGGCAAGCAGCTATTGTCTCCGTGAAGGTCTGCCTTAGTTCAGGGTGCTGGTCTAGGCTTTCCAGTTTTACGGATGTTCCTGACATAAATTCCAATAGTCTTCTTCGTTGTTCAGATACCTCTCCTTCAGTAACGAGGGTAAGGCCTTCCGAGGTTCTGCCCAGCGAAATAACGCCATGCTGCGCGACAAAGTTAGTAGAGATGCCGTTGTGGTCGAGATAGCCGCGCATGGACGAATTCTACACAGGTTGGGTCTTGGCAGAAATCGGAAAGCCCTTAGAAGCTGCTACACAAGTCCTGCTTCGTTTCGACTATGTAGGGACGTAAAAATGCTGAACACAGCAGCCAGGGGCGTTATTTCAGCATTTACGGTTATGCCATCCGACGACAATGGGGCGTAATGTAAAATCTGGTGCCAAAAGTGCAAAAGTCCCATATCATGTCCTCGTCCGCTTTCGCCTCGCATGAATCCCTTTGAACATCCCATATCCACACTCGGCCTGAGAAAATGCCAGCAGGAGGCGCATGCGGCGATTCACGCGCACTTTGCGAAACCCAATTCTGAACGCCATATCCTCGTCCAGCTTCCCACGGGCGCGGGCAAGTCCGCCCTCATCGCGGCAATGGGATTTGGGCTGTCAAAAGGGAAAGTGCTTATCCTCGTCCCGAATGTGAAATTGTCCAAAGACATGGAAGAAGATTTGGACATCATCCACAACCCGCAAAGTTCATACGCGAGATTTGGCATCATCTCGCCCGCCGAACTCGCAGACCTTCAGCTTTTCGTCCTGCGCCTTGATGGGACGATTAACAAAGGAGATATTGACGACCACCAAATCATCGTCGCCAACTATCAGCAGCTTCACGACGTGGAGAAATGGTTTAAAGACAAAAAAGAGGCCATTGATTTGATTGTCATTGACGAAGCCCACCATCAAAGCGCGGAAACGTATCAAGAAATCATCCGCTTCTTCGACGGGACAAAAATCGTCGGCCTCACGGCCACGCCTTTCCGTTCCGATGGCCAGAGGGTGGACGGCCTCAACGTCTACACCTACCACTTCTATCAGGCCATCGCGGACAAAATTATCCGCAACATCCATGTCTCCAACGTGACGCCCGAACAGATTCAACTCTCGTTCGCGGACGAAGCGGGCAGGACGTATTCGCTTGAACAGATTTTGGAACTGAAAGAGGACGCGTGGTTCAGGCGCGGCATCGCCATGTCCCCCGACTGCTGTTCTTCGATTGCGAAAAAGGCGTACGAGAAATTACAGGTTCTTCGGTCAAAATTTCCGACCACCACCCATCAGATTATCGCATCGGCCATTAGTATCAGGCACGCGCGGGAATTCGTGAAGCCCGCGTTCGAAGCGTTGGGATTGAAGGTCGGCATGGTCAGTTCGGACGGCGAGGACACCAAGAAGAATGACCAAGTGCTTGCCGCTTTGGACCAAGGGAAAATTGACGTCATCATCAACGTGGGAATGCTTGGGGAGGGCTTTGACCACCCGCATCTCGGCGTGGCTGCCATTTTCAGGCCGTACAAGAGTCTCAACCCCTACATGCAGTTCGTCGGCAGGGTTATCCGCCGCAACGAACCCGCCGACCACTGTTTCGTCGTGTCGCATCTTGGGTTGAATCAGAATAAGCGATTTGAAGAATTCCGCTTGTTCGACCACGAAGACCAGGAGTTCTTGAAAAATTTGCTGGAAGACGAATCCAAGAAGAATCCCAACGGCGACATGACTTTTGTGCCAGAGGAAGGCGGGGAGACGGGTACGCCCAACCAAGAGGTGCATATCAGAGAGATGGGCGGCGAATTGATGGATTTTGAGTCGAAATACGTTCAGGAAGACCAGAAAATCGAACAGCTAAAGCAGGCCATCGGCGGGCTTTCAGAGGAAGGGAAGAAGACGCTGCTGAAAGACCTTGGGCTTCAGTTCGACAGCGTGACGGTCAAAGCAAAACTGCGGACAAAGCCCGTGGATGAACGAAAGGCCGCGAAAAATCTTCTCAACGAACGCGAGAAAAGCATCGCCACCGACATCGTTAGCGTCCTTGGGTTTAAGAATAAAGGAAGGCACTTCAATCCCATGTACACGGACATGATTTGGATACGCATGAAGGTCGGCAGGGAAGTGAATGTGCGCCTTGGGATTGCCAAGAGTAAGCGCAAAGACCTGACGAACGCGCAGTTTGAAATGATTGAGAAGTCGGGAATGTTGGACGAGGTTAAGGCCGTCTGCATGGATTACTTCAAGAAGAAGGCGGCGGAAAAAGAGGCAAAAGCCCCTGTGCAATAGAGGCAGGAAACAAAAACTCTTTTGAAGGAAACCACATGAAACTATACTAAAAGTGCAAATGTCCAAAAGTCCCACACCCAAGACACGGCCATTCCACGTTATAGCCGGTGTGCAGTACGACATGGAAGAAGCGGCAGATAAGTCATTTGAAATAGCCGACTGGTTCCACACGTATTATTCGCATCTCGAAGGCAATACAAAGCGGCGCGAGAAAATAACTGACCTCGCCGCGCCTAATGGGTTCCACGAAGAAGGGAATCGTATTTATGTCCTCGTATGAAAAACGATAAGAAAAAAGCACATGAAAATCAGGACTACAGAGTTGTGGCCTATATCCGCGAGAGTACGGAGGAACAGGGAATACATGGCTATCGTCCAGAAGTTCAGCAGGAAAGAATAGTGAGTTACTGTGATTTTCATGGATTCAAATTGATTCAGACATTTTCAGACTGGGGTAGCGGTGGAAGCACAAAGCAACGGCCTAATTTTTTAAAAATGTTGAATTTTGCCAAGACTAACGACATTCGGTTCATCGTCATCGAGGAAGTATCACGTTTCTTCAGGGGCGTACATGAGTGTTTAAATTTTGAAAAAGAGTTGGAAGATGACCATAACATTTTTGTTATTGATACAAGAATTGATAGTAACCCGCGAGAGTACGTTGATAAGGGAATCCCAAACTGGATTTGGTCACAGCGAATGAACGCAAGGACGAATGCGGAACTCGAACGCCGGGAGATTCAGACTCGCGTGACACAGGGAATCCACAAGAAACGTGACAGAGGTCAATACACAGGCCCAATTTGCTATGGCTTGGAATGGTGCGACCCAGACAAGAAATATGTTCGCTATAAGCCAGATGAAGCGAAAATTGTTAAGGAAATTTTTAAACTCTACCTAACCCAGCGTTTCGGATTCACCTCTCTTGCCCGTCATCTCAACGTAGATAAAAACTATAGTAGACCAGTCGTGAAGAAAGAAACCACCCGCAGGGAAGATGGCACTCCGCATATCAAGCGCAGTGTCTTGTCGGGGAAATTTACCAACGACTTAATACGCAAAATTCTAACCAATAAGACATACATGGGGATTCAGAACTCAGGAGAAAACAAATCGCTGCAAACTCTTAATGCCAGAAACCAGCCAGCCCAATTGGGAGAATTGATAGAGGTGGATGACTTCAACCAAGTGCAGGAAATAATCAGGCAACACACTCATGGCGGTGCCGCCCGCGACAAAAAGACAAGCAGGCAAAAGCGTGTGTTTCTCTTTCAGGGAATGCTTCGGCACGCTGAAACGGGGGACAAGATGTACGGCCATACGGAGATTCGTGGCGACGGTACAGAGGTGCGGCGTTACCTTTCAGAGGGAAACAAGAAAGGAATTACCAAGGTGCCGTCCGTTCATGCTGATGATGTGGAGATGCAGATTATTGAATTATTGAAGGCAATTAAGCTAAAAAACATTGAAAGCATTGAATCTGAACTGCGGGATATTGTGAAGCTAAGCGCAGCAGCTATCCGCGAAGCGAAACGTAGTGGTCAATTGAATACAAAACACGCCAAAAGGCTAAAGGTATTGGAGGAGATGCAGGCAGACGATTACAGTTGGCAAGTTCAGGAGATGGTGGAGAAGTTGAAGAAATGTATAGACGAAGAAAGCCAGACGGATAAAAAACGCGGACCAGCAATTGTGAAATATTACGATTTTTTGGAATTACGCAGCGTACTTTCAGATTTGTCTTTGGCCTTTCAGGAAATGCAGGATTTGGCCGCCAAGCAGGGGCTAATCCAAATGCTTTTCAAGCACATATTTCTTGCCAAGCCAAAACTCCCATTGCTTCCCGACAAAGCCAAGGGATTCAAGTCGATGCGTGGGGCTGTTGCGGAAGGACAGGATTATCAAGATACAATGAAGCTGAGACAGCATTTAAAACAGTTTGTCCCTGCATTGTTTGAGGAAATTCAGGTTTGTGCTGGCAAGAAGGAGAATCCTGTCACCAAAGTTATATTCAAACCCACAGGGCTGTTTCTTCTCGTAACTGATGGAATGAAAGACACTAAAAAAAAGAGTTAATAGAAGGACTTTATGGAACAAGTTTTACGACCAGTCCGGCCCACCATCAAGGAAGACACAATGCTCAATCAAGCCTGGATTACATGCTGATGATTCAAAAGCAGAAGGACTGGGCGAGAAGTGTACCCTGAGCCGGGCCGAAGGGAGTCCAGTCCGGCCCAGCACTACATCAAATCATTCACCGTCTCTTCCAGCGCAGGAAAGCCGAAAGGAGCGCCCCCCGCCGGTCGATCAGGCGCACGACTTTCAAGATCCTTTCCCGTCTTTTCTCGTGCGGCTTGAGCGGCGCATCCACCGTGCCGGGAATATCGAACTCTTTCGCGTGCGCCCCGAGCGCCTCGCGCAGCAGCATGGGTCTTACACGTATCCCGTGCGCGCGGAAGTACGCAACGGCGCTCTCCATCTGCCTGCGACCGGCAATGAGGATCACATCGGCATCGGGTGCGAGCGGAAGCGTCTTCAGAAGCGCCGCCGTCCTGCGGACGTTCGTGACCGTGTCCTTGGCCATCGCCTCGCACATGATGTCCGCGGCGGGCACGGGGAATGTTCGTTCTTTCAGGACGCACCCGCGCATGGCCTCGGCTTCGGAAATCCAGTCGCCGTCGGCGGTGATGCCGCCGCTGAAAACGATGAGCGCGTTTTTCGTCCGCTGGTACACGGCCGCGGCCGCAAGTGCCCGTAACCGCGTCGAGAACCCGATGCTCCCGGACCGGTCGGCATCCCCCCGTGATTGCATCGCACGGATGACACCGGCATCCAGCCCCGCGCCGAAGGCGATGATGACGTGCAGGACAGGCGCTGTGTTCATGAACCGGAGTATAGGACAAATGCCCTGAAACGCTGTTTTGTGACTCACCCAAAAATCATGACTTTTTGGGTGTATGACCTTGCTTTTTCCACTTCAATACGCGATAGTACTCATGCAAGCGGAATGCAGTATACAGCGCCGCTTGGAAAGTCCTCTGCCGTAAGACCAGGGGAATTTTTTTTATGCGGCGAAATTCTCTTATTGCCGCAGCTTTTTCACCTCAGCAAGGGCTCGTGCCAGCTGGCTGTCTCCTCTCGATTTTTTGGAAGCCACCCGGACTCCGGGGCGTACACCGCCCCCCGTGATGTCACGCCCCTCAGCGGTAAGTATGGTCGCAACCCGAACCCGCAGAATGGACGCGTCGCCATAGGTCACCACTTCTTCCAGACGTGTGAGTCCCAGCGTATTATCGCCAAGGACGATTGTATGAGGCCTTTTTTGCAATGCAGCGGCCATGAATTCGGCTCCCGCCATGGTCGACCTGTTGACTATAACTACCAACGGCATGTCGGCAGGCACCACAGGTTCCAGGCTGGTTCGGCGGACACACGTATATCCGTCTATGTAGCGATAACGGGCGTACACCGAATCGCGCGGCAGGAATAACCCGGCTGTTGTTTCCATCGCTTTTTCCAGGCCGCCCGAATTGTCCCGAAGATCTAGAATAATACCGTCCGCTTTTTCGACCCCCGCAGCAATCAGGTAATTCCGAAGATCGGCCACCGTCGAGGATCCTAATTTTCTGCTTTTGATATTCAATGTCTTTTCTTTCCACGTCATCTCAACTTCATACAAACTGACGGGCTTACGGGTAACGAACACAGAACGTTTTCGTCCATTCCTTCCAATGTCTATAGAAAGGGATTCATTTGTTTTTCCTTTCAGTAGCGTTTCCACGTGGAGTTCGGAAAATCCGCTCACGTCTTTCCCGTTCACAGCCAAAATAGTATCGCCTGGTCTTATCCCTGACTTCTCAGCCGGAGACCCGGGAACGACGTGCATGACTTCTATGGAATTCTTACGCCGAAGCAGGCCTATTCCCGTTCTCCCCTGGGACCCTCCCGAGGCCGATCGGATCACCCATCCAGGCGTAAATGTGGCATCGGGATCTCCGGCGGCCTCTATTTGGAGTTCCACGGAACGTCCAAGGCCGTACGGAGTGGACTCCGATACCGATGGCCCGAGCTCATACATAATTTTCTTGTAGTCCTCGAAGCTTAACGAAATCGGCTTTACGATGTCTTTGGCGTTGAACGTGCATTCCTTTTCAAGCGCATGCAGGTTTTTAAAATGTTCACTCACATTCGTTTCCCTTTCAGTGGGGGGCGGCTGCAGAGCGAATGCCGGTGTCGCGGGCACGGAGAGTAACAAACCCAGCATCCACGTGGAAAAGATAAAGCGCATACACAAAGCATACTTGCGGCTTGCGGTCATGTCATTCAAACCTCAACGCCTCCATGGGACTGAGGCTCGCTGCTTTTCTAGCCGGGTAGATGCCAAACAGCAACCCGGTTCCCACCGCCATCCCCACTGCGAGGAGGATCGACGGGATCGAAAGCGAAAACGGCATGGGGCCCAGGAACGCGGACGCGAGCGAGACGAGGATCCACGCAAGCGTGCCGCCGATGAGGATGCCCGCGATGCCGCCGGTGAGGGTGAGCGAGACGGCCTCGAGCAGGAACTGGAGCAGGATATCGCGACGCTTGGCACCCACCGCTTTGCGGAGTCCGATCTCGCGGGTGCGCTCGGTGACCGAGACGAGCATGATGTTCATGATGCCGATGCCGCCGACGAGGAGCGAGATGCCAGCGATGAGCGAGAGGAAGACCGTGAGACCGAGCGTCACCGAGTTTACGATGCTGCTCACCTGCTCGGCGCCGCGCGCGGCGAAATCGTCTTTGGCGCTGTCCCCTTCCGGGTTGTCGATGCGATGGCGCTGGCGGAGCAGCAGCTCTACATCCTGCTGCGCGATCTCCTGGTTCCCCTTCGTCTTCAGGTTGATGTAGCTCAGGTACTTCTGCCCCGTGAGCGCCTTGGCGCTGGAGAACGGCAGGTACAGCGGCTTATCGAGATCGGACATCAGCAGCGACTCCTGCGGCTGGAGCAACCCGACGATGGTGAAGGACTGCTCGCCCACTTTCACTTTTTTCCCGAGCGGGTTCTGGTTGCCGAAGAGATCGATGGCCGTCTGATTGGAGATGACGGCGACCGATTTGGCCCCGTCTTCGTCGCTCTGCTCGAGCAGACGCCCGTCGGCGAGCTTCAGGCTGTAATTCGCGAAGAACTCTTTGTGGGTGCCGAACACAAGCGGGTTCTTCTCTTCCCTGCCGTAGGTGACGGTTTTCGCGACGATGATCACGGGCGTCACGTTCTCCACGGTCGAAAGACGTTTGATGGCCTCGTAGTCCTCGTACGTGAGGCTGTCGAGGCTCCCCCCGAACTGCTCAAGACCCTTGGGAAACACGTCCATGGTATTGGTGCCGATCGAGGCGATCAGATCCATGATGTACCCCTGGAAACTGCGTCCGATCGAGACCATCAGCACCACCGACGCGACGCCGATGACGATGCCGAGCATGGTGAGGGCCGACCGCGTCTTGTTGACGGTGATGCCGCGGGCCGACGTCTGGACGGTATCCTGGATGCGCATGATTATTCGTAGCGAAGTGCTTCCATGGGGGAAAGATTGGCGGCGGCGCGGGCGGGCGAAATGCCGAACACGAGGCCCGTGAGCGCAGCCATGAAGAGCGATGCAGCTGCCGCGCCGGTGGAGACCGCGAAGACGTACGTCGACAGCAACCCGTTCACGAAGAACGCGACTACGTACGCGAGCCCGATCCCGATGAGGAGCCCGATGACACCGCCGACGAACGTCAGGATGACCGACTCGGCAAGGAACTGCAGGAGAATATCGCGCCGCTTGGCGCCGATGGCTTTGCGCAGACCGATCTCGCGGGTGCGTTCGGTGACCGAGACGAGCATGATGTTCATGATGCCGATGCCGCCCACGACGAGCGAAATGGCGGCGACGGTGGTAATGAAGAACGTCAGACCCATAGAAACGCCGCTCAGAATGTCATTCGCCTGTGCCGCGGTACGAACAATGAAGTCGTCCTTGGTCGGATCATTCTCGGGATTATCGATGTCGTGCCGCTGGCGGAGGAATGACGTCACGTCCTCGAGCGCCACGTCCAGGTTTCCCGTCGACAGCATCGTCATGTAGCTCAGGTACTTCTGCCCCGTGACGTTGCGGCTCACCGAAAACGGCACGTAAATACGATCGTCGGCATTCTGGAAAAACTGCGACCCGAGCGCCTTCGCGACGCCGATGACCGTAAAGTGGTTCTCGCCGATCTTGATGCGCTTTCCGATGGGATCGCCGGAGCCGAACAGTTTCTCCGCCACATCCGGACCTAGCAGTGCCACCGCCTTCGCCCCCTCATCGTCGGAGCGGTCGATGATGCGGCCGGTCTCGGCGGTAATGCTCTGGTTCCCGAAGAATTCCGGGGTGACGCCCAGCACCGTCGGCGACGCTTCCTCACGGCCGTACGAGGTCTGACCCGGCAGGAAAATGACCGGCGCGAGGTTCGCGATGGTGCCGAGGTTCTTGAGCGCGTTGAAATCATCGAACGTGAGACTGTCGTACCCGGTCGAGACAGCATTCGGCCCTCCTTCCTGCTGGCCCGGGAAGATCACCATGCTTTTGGCCCCCAGGCTGGAAATCTGGCCGAGAATCACCCCCTTCATGCTCTCGCCCACCGAGCTCATCAGGACCACGGACGCGATCCCCACGATGATGCCGAGCATGGTGAGGAGCGAACGCGTCAGGTTGACCGTGACGCCGCGGATCGATTGCCTCATGGTGTCGGCGATATGCATAGGTGGAGATCGATTCGTACGGAAACGTAGAGACGGGCCATTGGCCCGTCTTTACTGGGTTCATTTGAGGTGGGCAGACCTGCCGGCCAGGACCCGTTTGAAGTCGCGGGAGTCCGAGACGATCCTCCCGTCCTTGATGTGGATGATGCGTTCGGCGTGCTCGGCGGTGGTCCGCTCGTGGGTCACGAGGATGATGGTGTGGCCTTCCTCATGCAGCGTCTGCAGCGCCTCCATCACCGCGATGCCGGAGGCGGAATCGAGGTTGCCCGTGGGCTCGTCGGCGAAGATGACGTCAGGGTTGGTCACGAGCGCCCGGGCGATGGCAACCCGCTGCTTCTGCCCGCCCGAGAGCTGGCTGCTGAGGTAATCCTTCCGCTCGGTGAGGCCAACGGTCTGAATCGCTTTCAGAGTACGGCTGTCCCTCTCCGAGGCCCTGATCGTCGGATGATACAGGAGCGGCAGCATCACATTCTGCGCGACGGTCGTGCGCGGGAGCAGGTTGAACGCCTGGAAGACGAAACTGACGCGCGTTGCACGGATGCGCGCGAGCGCATCGTCGTCCATCGCTTCCGTCTGGCGACCCTGGAACAAGTACTCGCCTTTCGTATGGCCGTCCAAAAACCCGAGGATATGCATGAGAGTGGACTTGCCGGAACCCGACGGCCCCATGATGGCGACGAACTCGCCCTTCTGGATCGTCAGGTTGATATCGAACAGCACGGGCGTCTCCACCGTGTCGTTAAAGTACGACTTGGAGAGGTTTTTCGTTTCAATCAGCGGTGTGGCGGATGGAGTCATGAGAAGAGGAGAACGTTGGAACTTCGATCTTCGACCTTATTTTTTCTCGAGAACGATGACGATTTCGCCCGCCTCGAGGCCGGAGGTGATCTCGACGTCCCCGGCTTCGCCTTCCATGCCGATCTGCACGTCTTTCTCGGTGACGGTCTTGCCGAGAAGGGTCCGGACATAGTAGGTACCGTCGTCGCGCTCCAATACCGCCCTGCGCGGCACCGATACCACGTTCGCCCGTTCACCCGTCACGATCACGGCATCGCCCGTCATGCCGATCTTCACTTCGTTGTGGGGATACACGAAATCGAGCTTCACGCCGTATTTGCTCACGCCGTCCTTGATGGTGGGCGTGGTATCGACCTCGCTCAAATGGAGCTTCATGTTGACGCCCCGGAACGCATCGAGCTCGATTGAACCCGACTGTGTGAGTGCGAGCTTCGGCACGTCGATTTCGGAGACGAACATCTCGATGCGGAACGGAGAATCGCCCACCATGGTCACGGCTGCGTCCGCCGGCAACGATTCGCCCGCCTTGATGTTCACATGCGAGATGACGCCGCTGATGGGTGCTGTGAGAATGGTATCCGCATAATCGGCAGCGGCGCGAGCCACGTTCGCCTGAGCGGCGCGCACGCGGGCGCGCGCGGCGTCGAGGTCGCTCGGGCGGGACCCGGCGCGCTTGAGCGCAAGCTGGGCTTCGGCGGTGCGAATGGACGCCTCGTACGTGAGGATATCCGTCTTCGCGCGGTCACGGGTGCCTTCCAGGCTTGCGATACTCGACTCCTGAGAACTGATCTTCGTATCGTACCCGGCCGATGCATTCTGGAGGGTGCTTCGGGCACTTGCGATCGTTCCGGCGGCGTCCTGGATTTTCGAACGCTGGGTGGAGATCGTGGTCTTGTGCCCCTCGCGATCCGTGTTCGTGAAATAGCTGGTTTCCTGCAATGACCCGATGACGCTGAAGAGAAGGTCCATGGCGGATGACGCCTTCACAGCGGCCTGACGCGACGTGTCGAGTGCCACAAGGGCGGAATCATACTCGGTCGCCTTCAAGACGTCCCGGCGCGCGGCGTTGATGGCGTCGATGGCGCTCAGCTTGCGCGCACGCACTTCATTGTCGGCACCCGGGCGATCACGGAGGATCGCATCCTGAACCTCGACGCTGCCGAGAATGTCGTCGATCACTGCCAGCGAGCTTTCGATCGTGACGAACTGAAGCTCGGCGGACGTGACGGCGGTCGTCACCTGGCCGGAGAGACTCACACTCGCCTCCTGCTCCAGCTTTTCAAGCTGGGCAATGGCGGTCCTCAGGTTCGTTTCTGCACTTTCGAGCGTGGATGTGGCCACCTGAAGCGATGCCCGCCGTGAGGCGACATCCGCTTCCGCCACCGCAATATCTTCGGGACGCGTTCCCTCCTCCATGGCCCGGAGATCGGCGAGCGCCGACTGGAGCGAAGCCTGCTGCGATGCCACCGAGGCGCCCAGGTTACCTGACCTGAGCTGCGCGAGCCGCTGTCCCGCACGGACGGCATCTCCCTCTTTGACGAGCACAGCCTGAACGATGCCAGCACTTGCAAAGCGGAGCTCGAGGTCGCGTTCGGAAATCACCGTACCCACCGCTTCGACCGTCTGGCGGATATCACCCTGCTTGGACGTATCCGTGACGTACTCTGGCTGCTTGGGGGAAGCCATGCGCAAAACCAGGAATCCGAGAAGGACCACGACGACCGCTCCTGCGATCGACTTCTTTTTATGCCTGCGAACAAAACCGGGGATGATCTGCATAACGAAGGGGAGAATTGATTACGGATTGAAATGAGAATGGATATGGGCAACGAGCTTCTGATGGATGGAAGAGAGGTGTGCCTGCTCGGCGGGCGTGAGAACGCAAAAGAGACTCTTGAGAGCCTTGTTGCGCTCATCGTGCTTGCGCTTCAGAAGATCCGCCCCCTTCGCACTCAGGCGCAAGCGCACCAGCTTTCGATTGCTGGCATCATGCCTGCGTTGCACCAGCCCCAGACGAACGACGCGGTTAATGAGCGACGTCGCCGATGGTGACGTGATGTGGAGCAGGCCCGCGAGTTCCTTCATCGTCATACCCGGCTGCTCGTCAATAAGGAGCATTGCATGCAACTGACCGGGATGCAGCCCGTCCTTCGTGCCGCAGAAAACGCGATGACGCATGGCACGGGCGATATCGAGTGTGCTGCCGATGAGGGAATCGACGGGATCGCGATGACGCATCATACTCTAATGATTAGAGTGTCTAATCATAAGGCCGGAGCCCGTCGCAGTCAACCCCGCCACAAGGCTTCTTTGGCAAAAAACTTCATACGACAAAAAGTGGACAACAAGAAATACATATGTGATTGTGTATACATATGTCGCGTTGGCTTGAGTACGAAATCACGGACGGATCAGACCCGTATGCGGTGTCGCAGTATATTGCGAGCGAATTCACCAGGGGCTGGAACAGGGTTCAGCCGGTTCTCGGAACCAAGAATCGAATCTCCATCTCGCTGAAGGACTCGACGGAAGAACAGGAAGATATCGCTGTGCTCTGCAAAGAAATCGGCAGGCGCTGCGCGAACCTGGCGCTCATCGCGCTGATCGACAGCGAGAAGCAGGGCCCACCCCGCGCACTGTGAACAGCCATTCGCCCTGCACTCAATTTTAGTATATTTAATAATATTCGGGAATTTTATCAATAGAGTCCCCTTTGTCTTCGCAAATGGCTGCGTTATTCTCCGCTTCCATTTTTTTCCTCCTCAACATCATATGAAAAAGATCAGCTTGATCGCCCTCGCGGGTACCGCTCTCCTCCTCGCCGCTTGCACGGGCAGCGTTGCAACCGAGACCGACACGGGCGCCAACACCAGCTCCGCCGCCATGGAACAGACGTCCTCCGAGGGCGCCATGATGGAAGCATCATCGTCCGTCGCCATGGAGGCTTCCTCCAGTGACGCATCGTCCGAGGGCGCCATGGTCGAAGGCACCGTTGAGGCAGGCACAAACATGAGCGCAGGCATCGCCGAGTAATCGATCCACAGGACAATTCAAAAGGGACCCTTTTGGGTTCCTTTTTGTATTATTTCCGGAGCTCCTTTGCAATGCTCATCAATGCCTCACGCAGCGCCGCTTCCGCAGGCAGCAGCGTCATTCCCTCGTGTGCGAGCTTCTCCGTCGACAGGATGCAGTTGCTCCGTCCTGCCTTCACGACGTCCGACAGCTCTCCGAGTGTGAGCCTCTCGAATGCATGCTGCGGATCGACGATCTCCTTGTAGAGCATCACCGCATCGTAGGGCGACAGAGCACCGGGATTGGTGACATTGTAGAGTCCGGTTGCCCGCCGCCGGATCAACGAGCCTGCGACACGCAAAAAGTCCGGCAGGTAGGTGAATGAATTCGGAACATCGAGCACTCTGCCGTATTTTCGCAATTTCATCAGCAGGTTTCTGTCGCTGAGCGATCCGTCGAAGGGCATGCGCAAGCGGAGGGTGAGGACGGGGAAGTCTTTCATCACCTGATCGCTCCACGCTTTCGTCCTCGAATAAAAACTGCCGAAAAAGTTGGGCGGGTCGTCCTCGGTGAATCCCCGTCCCCCGTTATCCCCCGTATAAATGCACCCGGAACTCATATGAACCAGATAGATGCCGCGCTTGATGCATTCCTCAAGCAGGATGAGGGCGCCTGTCACATTTGCATTCAGCGTCTCCTCCTTATGGTCTTCGCACCAGTCGACGTTGGGCCGCCCCGTCTTGCCCGCGCAATTGATGACGATCTCCGGCTTCAGCTGATCCAGCATGTTCCGGACCGCCGCCTGGTCGCCAATGTCGACCGTCGGAGTGCCGGCGTCCGGATAGAGTTGCAAAAACTGCTGGCCGAGATAGCCGCGGCTGCCGAGGAGCACCATGTTCATGCCGCCATCATAGACAAGCCGCTGCCGAGCGGCCAGCGGAAGACGGGAGATTGTTGCATCTCGACGCGCGAAAAGGGGCATGCGGGACCGAAAGTTTCGCCGGGCGCGCGTCAGTGTGTTATAGACGCACCATGTACAAGACCCTTAGGCAACCGGCCTGCCGGACGCTTGAACGGTGGGAGCAGATCGCCGACCGGCATACAGACAAGGAAGAGGGCGGCTTCGTGACGGATACGGAAGCGCTGCGAGACGATCTGACAATGGAGATTATTGCAGCGGAAGAGCTGGGAATCCTGCACGAGGTTCGCAGCACGATCGATATGCTCATTCCGTCACTCAATATGAACATCATCGATGCAGACGCGCGGACGGAAGATTTTCTCGAAGAGCAGGTGGCGGCAGACAAGAACTCGTCCAAAACGATCGACGGACTCGCGGCTTGGATGAATGCCATCCTGTCGGCTGTGGGAGGCGATGCGATACGACTGGCCCGGTTCGAGGAGACGTGGAATGCAAAATGGAACGAGCATTACAGCGCCCTGCAAACGCAGAGGAGACGTCTGCATCTGCTCAGGCAAGTGCAGACCTGCATCTGGGAAGCGCGATCTGTCCGAAAACGGGTCGGTTCCACACTGGTTTCGGCAGGGCACTTTGCAACGGCTTGGGCAGGCCAAAATCAAAGAATGACAACCGCCGGCCACTGAGGCATACTGATCGCCGATGCCCAAGCGACGCAAAAAGGCGAAGCGCCAGCTCTCGCCCCCCATCGGTCTCGATCTCAAAACATCCACCCGCTCGACCATCAGCGGCATAGTGCAGGTGTGTGCCGGCATCATCATGATGCTCATTTTGAGCGGATCGGGAGGCAGAGCCGGCGATGTGATGAACAATCTGATCACGGGCCTGTTCGGGTCGTATGGCATGATCGTCCCGGGCTTCCTCGTGCTGTCGGGCATCCTCCACCTGCTCACGTACACAAGTAAACTGCGCACCACACGATCGGTGGGCCTAGGCCTCGCCCTCTGCGCCTTCCTGGGGCTGATGCACCTGAGCGTACCCTTTGATCAAATCGCCAACGGCGCACCGCAGGGCGGCGGCATGATCGGCTTTCTCATGAGCCTTCCCTTCTTTGCGTTCTTCAGCCTCCCCGTGGGCTACACGGTGCTCTCGACGGCACTCCTTATCGGCCTGCTCATCACCTTCGAGCCTGACGTGGGGGCCATGATCCGCTGGCTCAGGGCGCCGGTCGCAGTCGCGGAGGAACGACCCGGGCGGGCAACGCGCAGGCAACCCGTCGTGGTCGATGAAGAAGGAGAGGAAGGCTGGGAGAAAGACGAGGCGGACGGTTCCGACCTTGTTGAAAAAGACGACGAAGCCCCGGAGCTCAACATCGTGCGCCCGCTCTTCGCACAGAGCGTACTGAAGGCCAAGGCGCAGCAGAAGATGAAAGAGGCCGCCAAAGCCAAAGCCAAGGAGGATATTGAAATGAAAGACACGCGCTATGAAGAGTGGACCTTCCCGGCTTTCGACCTGCTTGATGAAAGCCAGAGCGTCCTGCACGTGGATGATGAAGAGCTCAAGAAACAGGCCAGGCAGATCGAGGAGAAGCTCATGGAATTCGGCATCGAAGTGACCATGAAAGACGCGCGCCCCGGCCCCACCGTCACGCAGTTCACGCTGCAGCCGTCCGAAGGCGTGAAGCTGAGCAAGATCGGCAGCCTGAAGGACGACCTCGCGCTGGCGCTGGCGGCCCAGAGCCTGCGCATCGAGGCGCCCATCCCGGGCAAGGCGCTCGTGGGTATCGAAATGCCCAACATCAAGCGAAGCATCGTGCACCTGCGCGAAATCCTCGAGAGCCCCACGTTCGTGCAGAGCGAATCGTCTCTGACGCTCCCGCTCGGCCGCGACGTCTCGGGCGAAGCGGTGGTGGCCAGCCTCGAATCGATGCCGCACCTGCTCATTGCAGGCGCCACGGGTTCGGGCAAATCGGTATGCATGAACACGTTCCTCACTTCGCTGCTGTACCAGAACGCGCCGCACGAGATGAAGCTGATCCTGATCGACCCCAAACGCGTGGAGCTGATGCCCTACGACGGCATCCCGCACCTGCTCACACCCGTCATCACCGAAGCCGAAAAGGCGCTGCAGGCGCTCCGCTGGGCGGTGGCCGAAATGGGACGGCGCCTGCACCGGTTCTCGGAACAGGGCGCGCGTAACCTGGACGAATTCAACGAGAAGCAGACGGAGGAGATGAACCGCCTCCCCCGCATCGTGGTGGTGATCGACGAGCTCGCCGACCTCATGATGCGCCAGTTCCGCAAAGACACTGAAACGATGGTCGCCCGCATCGCCCAGATGGCCCGCGCCGTGGGCATGCACCTGATCATCGCCACGCAGCGGCCCAGCGTGGACGTGATCACCGGTCTCATCAAAGCCAACATTCCCACGCGCATGGCGTTCCGCGTGGTGAGCGCCGTGGACTCGCGCACAATCCTCGATAGCATCGGCGCCGAAGATCTCCTCGGCCAGGGCGACATGCTCTACATGAACGCCGCGACCCCGAAGCCCGTCCGCATCCAGGGCATCTACACCAGCACCAAGGAAGTGAGCCGCGTCATCAACGCGGTCAAGATCGCCGGCGCCGGCAAGATGACGGAACAGATCGGCCTGGGGATGGAAGACGAGAACGGCGACGCCACGGGCCGCGGCGACAACTCGGCCCTCGCGGGCACCACCAGCATCAACCTGGACGCAGACGACAACGGCGGCGACGACCTCTTCTTCGAGGCCGTGCGCATCGTGCAGGAAACAGGCAAAGCCTCCGCATCGCTCCTGCAGCGCCAGCTCAAGGTCGGTTACGCGCGCGCCGCCCGCCTGCTCGACATTATGGAAGAGAAAGGCCTCATCGGCCCGCCGGACGGAGCCAAGCCGCGGAAGGTGTACATCGACAGGATTGCAGCATGAGTATGAAGCTGCCCCTTGCTACGTCGAACACAGGAAATTCTTCGATACGATCGCGGCGCCGCCACGATCTACTCGGAACGACATCCCACCATTGATCATGAAAGTACTTTTGGCTACTTCCAATAAGGGGAAGGTACAAGAAATGCGCGAGGCGCTCGACGGGCTCGGACTAGAACTGCTCGATTTGAGCGAGGTCCCGACGGTCACGATGCCGGAGGAGACCGGAACGTCGTACGCCGAGAACGCTGCCATCAAAGCGCGTCATGTTCACGATATGACCGGGCACGCGACGATCGCCGATGACTCGGGCATTCATATCGACGCGCTCTCGGACGAATTGGGAATCCACACGCGGCGGTGGGGAGCAGGACCGGATGCGAGCGACGACGAATGGATCCGTCACTTTTTGGACCGCATGAAGAAAGAGAAGAACAAGCGAGCCCGGTTCGTCTGTTCCATCGCGCACATCGATCACGATGGAACACTGCACGTGTTCGAAGGCGCCTGCGACGGGGTCATCACCGATGAGCTGGAAGCCGAGTACTTACCCGGGTTGCCCATATCGGCATGCTTCAAGCCCGATGGGCAAGAATATGTATTCTCAGCGCTAAGTATTGAACAAAAAAATAGATCAAGTCACCGCGGGCGGGCCCTGGGGAAATTAAGGGAATTTTTTACAATGAAGGAATGAAATTCCTGACTGCCCCCTCCGCACAGCTTCAGTGCGTGCTCATCGGACGCAATGATATCCCATTGAGCGTGCAGGGCGCCGTCACTAAGTGCGTGACCGACCGCAGGGCCGGCATCCAATACTGGGTCGATGGCGTCAATGAATCGGTCGGAGATTCACTCGTCAGACTCGGTGAAAAAGACGGCCTTCCCACCATCGATTCCCTTCGGTTCACATTGAAGGCAATCGCTGCCCATCTTCTGGAGCACGAACTCTGACGTGCAGAGAATGGACCGTCAGGCGTCCGGCATATGCGACGGCGGAACCGGCGGGTTGAAATCGAGCGAGAGTATTTTTGACCAGACATCCCGGATCAGCATCTTCAATGCTACTTTTTCGGCTTCTGTAACAGTAAAATTCCTGCGAATGGGATGTTCGCCTTTTTCCCCCAGGTACTCGAGTGCGAATACCGTCGGCCTGAGCATCGGATCGCCCTGTTCAAGGAGCAGGGCATAAAACACGAGTTGCCTGAACTGTCCGCCATCCTCCGTGCGGGAGACCGTCCCCTCCTCCGCGCCGCCGCGGATCTCCAGCTCCGTCTTCCCCTTGCCGGCCTTGTAGTCGATGACGGTCGCAACGGATGATGTGGGCGATTCGATATCGATGCGGTCGATTTTGCCCTTGAGCGGAATGCCCTCGTCGTCGGGATTGGAAGGCTCCAGAAGACGGGCGCGGTAGTCTTTCTCGATGGCATAGAGGAGCGGGCTTTGGCCGGCAAGACGCTGCTCGAAATACCGCGTGAGCGCTTGCGTCCCAAGCGCGTGGAGATCCTCCCGTTGTTTCTCTGTGAGGATCGTGCGTTCGCGCAGGTGCCAGTCGAATGCCTCGAGCAGCTCGGTGATCCCGAACTCGTTCTTCTTTTGCAACGCAGCCGCCCACTCCTTCAGGGCCCAGTGCACAGCCTGCCCGTAGCCGATGCGGCGGACGGCGCCTTCGTCGAAATGCTCGGGCTGCTGCAGGAGGTCCACGAGCAGGAACTCGCGCGGGTCGCGGAGGAACCTGTTGAGCGACGTGGCGGATAGCGCAAACGTCTTGAGCCGCTCCCGCACGTACGCCTCGCTCGCGCCGTCCATCAGCTTTGCCTTGGGTCGCAGCAGGACCGAGGCGCCCTGCGGGTCTTTGATGGCGGCATCCTGTTCGCTGAGCGCGCCCATTTCGGCAAAGAAGGCCGACGGGCTGATGGTGCGAAGCTTTTCGCCGACGGTCTGCTCGCGCGGGCACACCATGATCAATTCGCTCCTGGCGCGCGTGGCTGCCACGAACATCAGGCGGCGGTCATCTTCGTGCCGCTCGGTGCTCTTTTGCTCCTTCTCCCAGCCGAAGAGCAGGTCCTCTGGAATGGAAACCATGGAGCGCGCCTGCGAACCGTCCCAGTGTCCGTCGCGGAGGTTGCTGATGATGACGGTATCGAACTCGAGGCCCTTGCTCTGGTGCGCTGTCATCAGGCGGATGCCATTGGAGGTCAGGTGCGGCAGCTCGTACGTGAGCCGTGCCTGGCCGTAGAGCGGATCGGCGTAGAAGCGCAGGTCCGAGAGGAATTCACGGTACGTATACGCAGGCTTATCGAGGCAGCGGTTTTTGACGTAATTGAAGAACGCCTCCACCGCGGCGGCATCGCGCGGGTCGATTGATTCCAGAGCGGCATCGCTTGGGAGCGGGATGATGCCCAAGTCGCGAATGACGTGCTCGACGGTCTCGAGCACCGTGCGCAGCGGCACCTGCGATTCGAGCCGGAGGATCGTCTCGCGCGCGGCCGAAATCTTGCTGCAATCGAGAAAGTTGATACCGAGCTTTTCCGCGTCCATGAGCACGTCGTGCAGGCGTTTCTTGCGCTCACGCGCGGCGCCGTGCAGACGCGCGAGATCGGAGGGGGGAATGGCGAAACAATCGCACGCGAGCGCCGCGGACAGCTTGGGATCGCTCCGGGGGTCTTCGACCGCATGCAAAATCGCAAGTGTCTGCAGAATGAGCGGATGCGTGAGCAGATCTGTCTTGCCCCGAAGCAGCACGGGTATGCCCCGGGACCTGAGAACATCGTAGAGCGGGAAGAGCTCGTGGTTTTTGCGGACGAGCACGGCGATTTCCTCATACGGCACTCCCCTCCCCAGGCGCTCCTCGATGAGATCGGCGATGAGCCACGGTTCGGCCGTATCGCTTGGCGGACGCAGCAGGACAGGTTCCTCTCCCCGCTTGCCCGATGCCGCTGTCAGCAGTTTCTGCAGTCCCGGTATTTTCCCGACGAGGCGTTCCGAATTCTGTTCGATGAGCGCGCGTGCGGCATCGAGAATCGACTGGGTCGACCGGTAGCTGGTTGTGAGCGCGATCACCGGCGCCCTGGGAAAGCGGTTGTGGAAGCCAAGCATCTGCAGATAATTGGCCCCCTGGAAGCGGTAAATCGCCTGGTCGTCGTCCCCCACCACGAAGATGTTCGGATCGTTCTGGATGCCCTCGTAGGTCGTGAGCAGGTCGATGAGTGCATATTGGGAACCATTCAGATCCTGGAACTCGTCCACGAGGATGTACTGGTAGCGTTCCTGCAGCGACTGAAGCAGCCAGTCTTCTTCGCGAAGGGCCGCAAGCACATTCAGGATCATGTCGTCGTAGTCGTACCGGCCGGTCTCTGCGAGCATCGCCTGGTACCGCCTGACGATCTCGATGAAGTCGTTGAATTTTTTCGCGGTCAGAAGATTTTTCTCGTGCGCCTTTGTCCCCGGCTTGCTTTTCACCGCGAGCGCCGCCTCGTACTCGGCCGCGACGCGCTCGAGATCTTTGATGCTTTTCCCCTCGCGTTTCACCTGGCTGATGCGCATGAGGAGATCGCCATCTTTTGCATACGGATCTTTCAAGTTTATAAGTTCTGATTGAGACGATATTTGATCAATAATTTTATTCAACTCTCGGTACTTTTCGATGTCGGTGAGCTGTTGCTTCGCCGACCATTCTTCGAAGACGATCGCGTTGTGATCGATCACCGACTGTGCAAACGCATGGATGGTGGAAACCGTGACGCCGTAGGCATCGGCCCCGATGAGCTTTCGCAACCGCTCGCGCATGGCGGTGGCGCCGCTCACGGAGTACGTGAGGCACAGGATATTACTCGGCCGCATCTGGGTCTTGCGCAGGATGTTGGCCACCCGCATCGCAAGCGTCTGCGTCTTCCCCGTCCCCGGGCCCGCCACCACCATCACGGGACCGTCGATGGTATCCACGGCCTTCTTCTGTTCCACATTCAACCGCACATACTCCTGTTCAAAGTTCCCGCGCAGCAGCTCCCGCACAGTTTTTCCTTTGGCCTTTTCCACAAGATCAGTTGTTGCCGTTGCTGCCTTCTGAGCGGGCATGCAGGGATCGTACCACAGGCCAATTGTCACCGATCCATGCGTAACCAGCAGGAACGCTCATGCCCCCGCAAGTGAACGGGTGAAATCCGCTTACAACTGCCCTTCTTCACGATCCGGAACGAGGAGTATTTTACCGGGCGATGAACTCACCGGATTCTCCCGAGCACTGTCTTGTCGAATGGCATGACGTCATCCGGTAGCCCGGGTGCTCCGATGGTCTCGCGGTAGCGCTGCACCGTGCTTGTGATGATGTCGCTAACCGACGGGAGAACGGTGCCGGACGGCAGGCGGTCGAGTGCGGCCTGCAGGATCATGAGGTCGGTTGCCTCGTGCCTGTGTTCCGTCAAAGCCTCCCGGTTCGCCCCGTGCTGGAGCAGATCGATGCAACGAATCAGCGTCTCCCTGTGCTGCAGGACACTTTCAATCGCAAGAAGGACAAGCGAATCACCGGCGGATTCCGCTTTCACGAATGCCCTGGTGAGCGCGTCGATGGTATGGGATCCCGTGGACATGAGGAAAAGGAACTATTGTACAATACTCCTTCCCTTATGCAAACCGGGGTGCTCAGCGATATTCCTTCGCGCAATGATCGCCCTTCGACCCTTCGGCAAGCTCAGGGCAGGCTAGGCTCGGGATGACCACTGTTGACCACATACACAGATAGAAGCCCATTGAATTCTATCGGTACTCCTTAGCACAGTGGTCACATTTCTCGATCTTCTCGCCGTCTTTGGTGAGCTCGACGAGAGACCCCATGTGGCACGCGGGGCAGGTTTTGCCTGCCGAGTAGCTGTGCACGGGCGAGAAGCCGATCCGCTTGGGGATGCCGCCGTGTTCGCGGATGGTGAGGGACCGGGGATGGTCGCGCATCTTTTGCAATACTTTGGCCTCGATCTGGCGGATACGCTCGCGCGTGACCCCGAACTCCTTGCCAACTTCCTCCAGGGTGTGGCCGATGCCGTCCTTCAGGCCGAAGCGCATCTCGATGATCTTGCGCTCGCGGGGGGTGAGGAATTCCAGCATCGCGTGGACGTTCTCTTTGCGGAGCTGGCGGTTGGTGGCCTCGAACGGGTTGATGGCCTCTTCGTCCTCGATGAAGTCGCCGAGCTTGCTATCCTCTTCGGATCCCACGGGCGACTCGAGCGAGATGATGTCCTGCGAGATCTTCTGGATATGCGCGACCTTCTTGATATCCATCTCCATTTCGACGGCCAGTTCCTCCAGGGTCGGCTCACGGCCGAGCTCCTGCACCAGGCGGCGCTGCGTGTGGGTGAGCTTGTTGATGGTCTCCACCATGTGCACCGGGATGCGGATGGTGCGTGCCTGGTCGGCGATGGCGCGCGTGATGGCCTGGCGGATCCACCAGGTGGCGTACGTGGAGAATTTGAATCCGCGCTCGGGGTCGAACTTCTCGACCGCGCGGAAGAGGCCGATGTTGCCTTCCTGGATCAGATCCAGGAACGAGAGCCCGCGGCCGATGTACTTTTTGGCGATGGAAACGACAAGACGGAGGTTGGCCTCGGCCAGTTGCTGCTTGGCGCCGGCGTCGCCCTTGCGGATGCGCCGAGCGAGTTCCACTTCCTTGCGCGCGTCGATGAGCGGCACGCGTCCGATTTCACTCAGGTACATGCGCACCGAGTCGTTGGAAATTTCAAGCAGGTCCGTCTCGCGCTCCTTCTTCCTCTTCTTGCGCTCCTCTTCGCTCAGGTCCTTGTCGCTGTCCACGGCAATGCCGGCCATCGCGATCATCTTGACGGCATCGTCATCGGAATCATCCATCGTCTCGGCCTTTTCCCCCTCATCGGTCTCGGCATCGTCGTCATCGCTGTCGGCGCCCGCGGCCGTCACTTCGGAGATGTCTTCCGTCGGCTCGGGCACGGGCATGGTACTCGCCGCTTTGTTCTTCTTATCCCAGATGAGCGCATCCTTCACGTCGATCACCTGAATACCAAGGTCCACGAACAGCGTGTAAATCTCGTCGAGCAGGTCGACGTTCTCTTCCGCATTGGGAACGGCCGAAATGATTTCCTGATGGGTCACATAGCGCTGCTCGCGTCCTTTCTTGATGAGGTGTGTTACTTTTTCAGGGAATCGCTTCAAATCGTCGTCTGTGGGCTGTGCAATGAATTTTCGAGGGTGGGAAGCCATGGCAAACGAAGGGGAAAGCCGCGCAGAGCGGCCCGTGAGGATAGCCTAGAAAAGAAGGGCCGCCAGAACAAGGGGAAGTTTTGAGATTTTTGCGTGTTTAGACTGCTTTACACGGCTTTCTTCATCAGGCGGATGAGCTGCTCGTACTGGGTCAGGAGCTGCGCTTCTTCGGCTTTTTGCCCCGCCCGCCGGGCATCCACGAGCTTTTTTGTGATCTCGAACTGCTTTGCCCGGAGGAACTCCTTGTTGCTGGACTGGCAGTTCTTTCGAATTTCGCGCACAGCGAGCGATTCCGACCATTCCGTGAACCCGTGGTACTCGCAGAAAAGGTACAGAATGCCTGCCCGCTCCTTCTGGTCATGGGGCAGATCCAGCTCGGCGGGATCCAGCTTGACGGCATCGGGCGCCGCCTTGATGGCGGCATAGAGAGCGGCAGCCATCCCCTCCTGCGGAGCGATGAGCTCCTCAAGCAGGTGCCTGAGCTTCGGATAATGCAGGAACATCCCCAGTGCAATCTCGCATGCGGAGAACTCGTGCTCATCTTTGGCAGCGGCCGGCGTGGGACGCGGCACGGCGGGTGCGACACTCACGCGACGCATGTCCTGCTCCAGCGCTCCTTCGGTGGTCTGGAGCACGGCCGACGCCTTGCGCAGGTAATCGGAACGCTCGACTGCGGACGGAAGCGACGAGAGGAGCGACAGGAATTTCTGGAGCGCCTCGCGCTTCACCACCGGCGACGAGAGGTCCATCTCCCCGATCTGCCCGATGACGACATCGAGGTACGGCGTGGCAGCCGTCTCCAGCAGCAGCTTGAGCTTCGGGGCATCGGACACGAGCGCGTCGGCGGGATCTTTGCCCGGCAGCACGATGGCATCCACATGAATCTGCTCGCGCGCGAGCAGCGGGAATGCGCGCTCCATCGCGGCGCGGCCGGCGCGATCCTGGTCGAGACAGAGCGTGACGCGGTCGACGTAGCGGCGCAGGACTTTCACGTGCTCGGCCGTGAGTGCGGTACCGCACGTGGCCACCACGTTGTTCACTCCCACCTGATGGCACGCAAGCACGTCGAAGTACCCTTCGACGAGGATCACGTTTTTTTTCTCGCGCATGGACTCCTTCGCACGATGGAACCCATAGAGAATGGAGCTCTTGTGGAAAAGAATTCCTTCGGATGAGTTCACATACTTCGCGTCGTCGTTCCCCAGCGTCCGCCCGCCGAAACCCACGAGCATCCCCTGCGCGTCGTGGATGGGGAACATGAGACGGTTGCGGAACCGGTCGTAGACGCGCTGGTCCTGCAGGTCGCGCTGCACCCCCAGGCCCGAGGCGACGATGTCGGACTTCGCGGAGTTCGCCTTGAGCAGGTGGTCGTAGGTGGCGCTGAAGGAATCGGGCGCATAGCCGATCTCGAACTGCTCACGCTGTTCCGGCGTCACCTTGCGCGATTCCAGGTACGCCATCGCCGACGCATTGCCCGAGAGCTGAGCCCTAAAGAAGGAGAGTGCCGCCTGGAGGCACGCACGCGCCCTCTCCTTATCGTCTTTCTTGACCGTGGGAGCGGCGGACTTCTGGAGCGTCACTCCGGCGCGCTCCGCAAGTTCCTTGAGAGCCTGGGGGAAATCGACGCCCTCGATGGATTGATAGAAACTGAAGATGTCGCCGCCCGTCTGGCAGGCGAAGCAGTACGCGATGCCCTTGTCGGGCGAGACGAGAAAACTGGGGCGCGAGTCGTTATGGAACGGGCAGAGGCACACGAAGTTCCTGCCCTTTTTCTGCAATGTGCAGTAGCTGCCCACGAGCTCCTCGATGGGAATGCGCGCTTTGATGGCACTGACGTCATCCATGGGGAGCGAGTATACCTCCGGAGACGCAAGATTGAAGGTCGAGATCAAAGATCAAAAAGATCCTTGCGCAATTTTCAATCTTCAACCTTGTATCTTCAATCTTCACGTCGGCGCTGCTACCCTCTTTTCCAATGATAGCGAGGAGAAACATGCGGCACGTGCTGGCGTTTGCGGTCGTCTCGCTCGTGGTCGTGACGGCCACCGGCATCGTGGGCCGCAATTTCCGCGCGCAGACGGGTGGCGGAACGTGCTCCCAGAACTGCGGCACGTTCACGCTCGCATCCGTCCATAACATGAACATGCCCATGTCGGTTTCCACGGGCGACCTGAACGGCGACGGAAAAGAAGACATGGTCTCCTGCGCGAGGGATGGCAATGCCCTCCCGGAGGATCGTGGCGCGTGCATGGTCTTTTTCAACAAGGGGAACGGTACGTTCAACCCTGCCCCCGACGCCAAATACAAGTACGCATTGGGCATCCTGACAACGGCGATCGGGGATCTGAACGGCGACGGCAAGAATGACCTCGCGATCGCGGTGTCCAAAGACATCCAGGACTCCGAACCGAACCTCAACAAAGTCCTGGTGGCACTGAATACGGGAAATGGCTCCTTTGCAACACCTGTGGCATATGCCACCCAGGTCTATCCGAGGGATGTGGCGATCGGCGATCTGAATGGCGACGGCAAGAATGATCTCGCCGTGGGAACCACGAGCGTCAACGCCGTATCGGTTCTACTCAACAAAGGTGATGGAACGTTTCACGCGAGAACGGAATATGTAACGAGCGGGGGCGCCCTGGGAGTTGCAATCGGCGATCTGAACGGCGATGGAAAACCGGACCTCGCGGTTGGAACCGTTCCGAGTGCGAATGCCGGTGGCGTATCGGTCTTCATCAACAAAGGCGACGGCACGTTTAACCTCAAGGCAGATTATGCGGCGGGAAAAACATCCGCATCGGTCGCTATCGCGGACTTCAGCGGAGACGGCAAGCCGGACCTGGCGGTGGCCAACAACGGCGCGGATACCGTTTCGATACTCGTGAACAATGGCAACGGCACCTTCGCCTCGAAAGTGGATTATCCCACTGCCAGCCGTCCGAACAAAGTGTTAGCGGCCGACCTGGACAAAGACGGCAAGCCGGACCTCGCCGTTGCAATGTATGGAACGGTCGTGCTCTCCACGCTGCGGAACAACGGGGACGGAACATTCGCGACGAAGGTCGATTACTCGCGGCAGGCCCCGATGTACGTCCAGAACTCGACGGACATCGCGGCCATCGACCTGAAAGGCAACGGAAAAGTGGATCTTGCGATCGCGAACCATTACGGCGTCGCCGTGTTCCTCAACAATTGCACAGGATGCGCCGCTTCCTCAGCCGCGCAGAGCAACGCCCCGGCATCACCCTGCTCCATAACCGAATACTCCG
>CAYTEH010000014.1:31092-34565 GCA_964436765.1 uncultured Candidatus Peribacteria bacterium | reverse complement strand
TTTTCTAAATGTATGAATGAATCACATGCAGAGAATATGGAAAAAGACAGGCGCGCATTGTCATCCCGAGCGGAGACGAGGGATGACTTGTTTCGTGTCATGGTTCGTCTCCGCTCACCATGACACTTCACCACCCCAGCATTACGCGGCGCCTTTTGACTCCTTTTTCCCCTCTGTCACCTTTTTTTCTTTTGTTGCTCCTTTTGTCTCTGGCGCCTGCCCTGAGTCGGATCGAAGGGTTCCCTCTGTTCCTGTTGTCGCACTCTCCTTCGTCTCTTCTTTCTTGGCCGCCTTCTTCGTTCCGCCATTCATGCTATCCGTCTTATACCAGCCGGATCCCTTGAACGCGATCGCGGGGACGCTCAGCTGCTTTTCGGTCTTTTTCGATCCACATGCGGGGCACGCCGGATTCGCCTTCGACCCGAACGGGCGGTTGAACTCGAACACGTGATCGCACTTTTGGCACTGGAAATCGAACGTGGGCATGCGGATAGACTACTGGAATATTGGAGTATTGGAATAATAGGATCACCCTTTGAACGGCCACGGTGGTGTTCCGGTCACGATCATCTTGAGTCCCGAGTACATCAAGGCTCCCACCCCGGCGAGCGGCAAGAGGGGCGCAGCCATCTTCACGATGCCATTAATGCCCGTTTCCGTCGCCGAAATGGCAGTACGTGCCGCGCTTGAGGCGGCCGCGTTCAGCGTCGGGCCCGAGGGAAGGGTGAGGCGCGCAAGTTCCGACCCGCCCTTCGCAAGGGCTTCGGCTCCGGTCACGACGGCATTGGGAAGACTGTTGATCATGTGTGTTTCCCACCATTATAGCGTTTTTTGCCCGTGCTGTCAGCATCACCGGTTGCCCGCGAGGGTATTGAACACGCGCTTTCCCACGGCAAACACCGCCAGCCCGATGCCCGCGGTCACGAGGGTCTGTGCCACCGTGAGCCCCAAGAGGGGCACTTCGGCTGCTAAAATATGCTCGGTGGGGGCCAGGAGGCCTGGGTGCGACATACGTGTTTAGTTGTGATGGTTGCCGATTGCGAAATCAAACAGGTCCATCCCCAGATCGCCGGGCGTCCTGATGATCGCTGCGGCTTTCGATACGAATCCTTCTTCTTCGAAGACGGCATTGAAATTCCTGCGCGTGCGGGCAATTTCTCCCTGTAATGGCTCGACGTATGTCTCTTTGCCGTCGATGGCTCGGGCCCCTTTTTCAATCAGTGCGTCCGGCAATTCTGCGAAGGCGCTGAGCGCCGCTCCAAACGTGTGCGTGACCCTGTCGACGGGATTTTGCTTTTCTGTTGGCAGATCCAGATAGTCGTTTACGGCCCGGTGCCTCCACTCCTGAAGATTGGACACGTAGGCCAGTAAACGATGTTCGGCGAATTGCATGCGTAAAGCATAGGGAATCGCGGAATGAACCCGAAGCAAAAGCCGGTCTTTCTTTGGCAGAACCGCTTTTTTGCCATCCATATGCCATCCGTGCGGGGTCATCGAAACCATCCATAATGACAAGTGCCCTTGCAATCGCCATTTTGCTTCTGTATAACTGTCCGGCTTTGGTGCCGTGCCCCCGGGCATTGCGCCAGAACGTCTGCTCTTTCTCTCTAACGAACGACCCTCCCGGATCTCGTGGGGAGCGGTCGTTTTTTTATGTCCGCCGAAGCGGACATAACCCTGAGCGAGTCCCGAGCGGAGTCGAGGGACGAGTCGAAGGGTTCCAATAGCTCTACAACATCTACTCGAACTGACAAAAACAGATTAAGATACATTCCGATGCTCCCCAAAGCAGATGATCCCGCCGGCACCGAAGACCAGCCTACGCTCCGCGACGGGGCTACGGCCGGCGAGCCGCTGTCGAAAGCCTATGATCCGTCAAAAGTTGAGGATCGTATTTATCGGATGTGGGAGGAAAGCGGGGCCTTCAAGGCCGATGCAAAGAGCAAAAAGGAGCCCTTCACCATCAGTATGCCGCCGCCCAATGCCACGGGGCAGCTGCATTTGGGTCATGCGGTGATGCTGGCGCTGGAAGACATCTTCATTCGGTTCGCACGCATGCGCGGGAAGGAGGCCCTCTGGGTCCCGGGTACCGATCATGCAGCCATCGCGACCGAAAACGTCGTCATCAAGAAGCTCCAGAAAGAGGAACGAATGAAGGACCCACGGAAGCAGCTCGGCCGTGAGAAACTGGTACAGCGGATCGCCGATTTCGTCGAAGAGAGCAGGGGAACCATCCGCGGCCAGGTCAGGAAGATGGGATCCAGCTGCGACTGGAGCCGCGAGCGCTACACGATGGAGCCGACTCTGAACCGTTGCGTGAACGAAGTGTTCACCGCGATGTACAAGGACGGCCTCATCTACCGCGGCCACCGCATCGTGAACTGGGACCCGAAGCTCCAGACGACTGTGAGCGACGACGAGATCGAACACGAGGAGCGCAAGGAGGATTTCTACACGTTCCAGTACGGCCCGTTCCAGATCAGCACCTCGCGTCCCGAAACAAAGTTCGGCGACAAGTACGTGGTGATGCACCCCGATGACGAGCGCTACGCCAAGTATAAGCACGGCGACACGTTCACGGCCGAGTGGATCAACGGGCCCGTGACTGCGACCGTCATCAAAGACAAGGCCGTCGACCCCGCCTTCGGCACCGGAGTGATGACCATCACGCCCTGGCACGACCATGCCGACTTCGAGATCGCCGAGCGCCACAAGCTCGAGAAAGAGCAGGTGATCGGTTTCGACGGGAAATTGCTCCCCATCGCCGGGGAATTCGAGGGCATGCATATTGCGGATGCGCGGCCGAAGATCGTTGAGAAGTTGAAATCAAAAGGGCTCCTCGTGAGCGTCAAGCACGACTATCTGCACAACGTGTCGCTCAGCCAGCGAGGCAAAGGGGTGATCGAACCGCAAATCAAGGAGCAGTGGTTCATCGACGTGAACAAGCGCGTGGTCAAATGGAAGCGCAAGGAGATGAGCTTGAAGGAAGTGATGCTCGAAGTGGTCAAAACCGGGCAAATTACGATCGTTCCCGAGCGCTTCGAGAAGACGTATTTCAATTGGATCGAGAACCTGCGCGACTGGTGTATTTCACGTCAGATCTGGTGGGGGCACCGGGTACCCGTCTGGTACAGGGGCGATCGCGGATCGATCGATATGCACGTGGGCATTGAGGCTCCGGAGGGCCAGGGCTGGGAGCAGGATCCCGACACGCTCGATACCTGGTTCAGTTCGGCCATGTGGACATGGAGCACGCTCGTCGATACGGACGTGGCCGAAGACACGAGCCTGTCGCTCCAGGAGATGCTGCTCAAAAGCCCTGATTTCCTGAAGTTCCATCCGACGAGCGTCATGGAAACCGGCTACGACATCATCTTCTTCTGGGTCGCCCGCATGATCCTGATGACGACCTACGTGACGGGCGATATGCCCGAGCTCGAGTACGGCCACGTGCCGTTCGAGACGGTCTACCT
>CAYTEH010000014.1:28468-30992 GCA_964436765.1 uncultured Candidatus Peribacteria bacterium | reverse complement strand
GGTTCCCAAAGCCGAGCCCCATTCGCTCGCGGACGAGGCCCTCCTGTGGGAGCTCGCCAGCGTGATTGATGACGTGACGAAGGGTATCGAGGAATATCGTTTGAGCGAGGTGGGTGAGCGGCTCTACGGCTTCGTCTGGGATTTCTTCTGCGACTGGTACCTGGAACTGAGCAAGGGCGAGCCCAATATTCCGCTCATGGTGGTTGCGCTCCGTCAGATCCTGCGATTACTCCATCCGTACTGCCCGTTTGTGACGGAAGAGCTTTGGAGCGCTGTCTCGGCCGATCGCGCGACGATGCTCATCGCCGAGCACTGGCCCGAGGCCATGCATCCGGATGCGTCACGCAAAGAGGCGCGCGAAGGGCTGCAAGTGGTGATCGATACCATCACCGCCATCCGCAAGCTCCGGAGCGATCAGGCGGTCGAGGTCAAAAAGGAAGTCGACGTCACGCTCGTCTCGCGCAAGTTCTGCAATCTTCTTGAATCGCAGCAGGCCCACATCCGTCGCATGGGGAAGGTGAAAAGTCTTACCATCAAGACCGATCCCGATCCGTCGCTCACGGACGTCGCGAGCGTGTTCCTGAACGACGCCGAAGTGCATCTGTCGCTCACGGGACTCGTCGACCTGGAGAAAGAGCGGGACAATCTGACGAAGGAGAAGGCGCAGCTCGAGAAGTTCCTGAAAGGCATCCAGGGCAAACTCGATAACGAAGCCTTTGTGAAGAACGCACCGGCGAAGGTGCTCGAAATGGAGCGCGAGAAGGAGAGGAACACGGCCGAAAAGCTTCGCAAAATCGATGAACGGTTGAATACACTGCGATAAACGGGGTCTTAGGCCCTTGAAATTAATATATAAATATGTTCTATTGATAGGAGCTGATTTTTGACATCATGGTTCTTTTTTTTGGAGACAGACATGCGTATCTGGGCCTGCCTCAAATGTGGGAAACGGGGTCTACACGAAGCGGACTTAGATCCGCTCACCGAGGCACAGCAAGATGTGCCGTGCCGCGAATGCGGTGCGGTACATCATTACTACGATTGCCAGTGGGAGCTGGCAACACCAGTTTGGATCCGATGGATGGGATCCATCTTGTTTTATGCCATTCTTGCTCTCATCGTTGGGTTCCTTTCGGTCGTCCTCAGGAAATAGGACACATCAGCACTCTTAAGCCGGCAACCGTGATACATCGTTATCACACCAGCCGGCTTCTTTGATATGTCATTCGTACACCGGCATCCGGCTTCGTCCTTCGGCAAGCTCAGGACTACGCCGCGATGCATCTCATTCATAGACGGGCATTTCGAAGTCTATTCGGGTGCCAGATTTCACCTGCAGCGCCGAGGCGCGCGTGATCGCGTTCCTGCCGAAGCGTGTATGGAGGCCGTCCAGCGAACGCTGGATCCGTTCCTCGTCATCGGTGCGGCGCGGCGCCTCGAACAGCGAATACTGCGGGGAGCCGGACGGGACCAGATTCCAGAGTGCGATGCCTACCTGGGTGTAGAGCGTGCCCGGGCGGTGCTCGGCGGCAAAGCAGCGGCGCAGGTACGGCACGATCGCCGTTTCGGTATTGGCGGGTTGGGGGAGCGGGGTGCTCGTGCCCGTGTGGATGTAGTCGTGCTGCGCGTCGCCCCTGAGCCATAACGAGACGCCGCGGCACGCGAGCTCGTGCCGGCGCATTTTGAGCACCACGTACTCGGCGTGCCGGAGCAGGTGCGCCCACAGGAAGTTGCGGTCGCCGGTCGCACGGAAACTCCGCGCGCGCGAGATCGACTTGGGCGGCTCGGCTTCGCTGCAGACGTCCGAGACCGATTTGCCCAGGAGTTCCTGTTGCATCTCGGGGCCCGGGCGGCCGCAGAGCTTCAGCATCTCCTCCGCGGGAGCAGTCGCGATGTCCCAGGCCGTCTTCCAGCCCCTGAGCTCGACCTTTGGCATCCTCCTGCGTCCGATGCCAGGGATGGCGCCGGCGGGGCGGTCACGGAGCATCTGCTCGATCGTGAGGTCAGAGGGGCGGATAGCAGCAGCGTCTGATATCGGCTTCATGCCCCGATCGTCATAGAGACGCGCGCGCCGCGCGTCTTTACTGGGGACGACGACGGTGACTCCAGCCGGTTTACGATATTCCCCAGCCATCTTCGCGAGCAGCTTGCTCGGGCCGATGCCGGCGGAGACGGACAGGCCGGTGTAGCGCAAGATTTTCGCCTGCACGTCCCTTCCCCACCTCATCAGATCCGTCGGGACGCCGCCCACGATGGTCGTGAGGTCCATGTACCACTCGTCGATCGACATCTGCTCCAGTACCGGGCATGCCTCCTGCAGGATTGTTTCGATCTGCTGCGACGCGATACCGGTTTCGCGGAAATCGGCCGCCATCTCGATGGCTCCGGGAACGAGCTTCCGTGCATCTGTAAGCCTCATTCCCGTTTTGATGCCGTACGCCTTCGCTTCGTAGCTCGCTGCGATGACGCAGCTGCCGCCCATGCCGAGGGCGAGGAGGGGTTTGCCGCGAAGATGCGGTTTTTG
>CAYTEH010000014.1:20654-28368 GCA_964436765.1 uncultured Candidatus Peribacteria bacterium | reverse complement strand
AGCTGCCGCCCATGCCGAGGGCGAGGAGGGGTTTGCCGCGAAGATGCGGTTTTTGTCGGACAAGGACGGACGCGAAGAAAGAGTCGGCGTCGACGTGAGCGATCATAAAATATGGTGGTAGCTCGAGGCGTTTCGGCGCACCTCGCTATGACATCTGTCATGGTGAGGAGCCCGCAGGCCTCGAACCATGACGTCAGTACTTTCGTATCACGCCCTTCACGACTCCCGCTATTTGAAGCTCTTCCCTGGCGTGGAGTGCCGGATACGCGGGATTTTCTGCTTTCAGGAAGTACTTCCCCTTGTCTTTCACCAGGCGCTTGAGCGTGAACTCGCCATCGAGGATGCCCACGACGATCTCGTGCACTTTGGGCTCGCGCCCGCGTTCCACCACCACCAGGTCGCCTTCCTGGATGCCAGCGTCGATCATGCTGTCGCCCTTCACGCGGAGGAGGAAGGTGGAGGCCTTGTCGCGCACCAGGTAGTTCTCGATGGTCACCGTTTCCTCGGCCTGCTCTTCCACCGGGGCGGCGAAGCCTGCGGCGATGGGGCCGAACAAGGGAAGGGCCAGGGGGGCATTGATTGCCTCCTGGATGCGTTCAAGGATCTTGATGCGGCCCTTGGGGTCTTTTTCCACGTGACCGGCCTTAAAGAGGGCATTCACGACCTTCGCGACGGCATTTTTGCTGCGCACCCCGAAGGCGATAGCCAGGTCACTGAGTGACGGCGAATACCCGCGCTTCGCCTGGAAATCACGGATGTAGGTGAGGACGGTCTTCTGGTGCGGGGTGAGCGTGTCTGCGGGCATACGGTGATGGGGGATGGTCGTACACCATCCTAGGTGTACGAATGTTCACTGTCAAATAAAGAGGCGTGGACATGCTTGCAGGTTCGTATTTTCGTAGGTTCGTATCTTTGTACGAGCGTACGAACTTACGAATGTACGAAGGTACGTCATCTCGGTATCTGCTTCCACACCGGCCGCATCGCCAGGAAGGTCGCGAGGGCCGTAACGCCGCCAATCGTTCCCGTGATGAGCAGCGCCGTCTGCAGGGTGAAGACATCGGCCATGTAGCCAAGCAGTGGTGCCGTGATCGCGAAGAGCAGGCGCTGGCCGAAGGCCTTGGCCGAGAGCACGGTGGCGCGCACCGAGGAATCGGTCATGCGGTTGACCATGTCGCTTGTGAGCGGCACGGCGAAGGCCCAGCCGATGCGCACGAGCGGGAACACGAGCAGGGCCGGGAGCGCGACGATATTCCCGAGCACGAGGAAGCCGGCGACCATCGTTGTGGCGATGAGGATCAAAAACAGCCGGTCATCCATCCAGCGTTCCATCGAATGGACGTACATCGAGGCGACCGCACCCGAGGTTACGATGATGGCATGCATCAGGCCGAAGAGGGGGAGGGGAAGGCCCACAAGGGTCTGGTACGGCTGCGTGAACCAGAAGAGCCCGAGTCCCAGCGCGGAGAGAATCGCGTTGAGCACGATGATCATGCGGATGGCGGGGTGCCGCACGAGTGCGTCGACACTGATCTTCCACATCATTGCGAGATGCGCATGGCCTTGTATCGCATGCCTGCGCGGCTCCGTCGTGAGTATTGCCAGGATGATGCTCAGTGCAAACGGCAGCAGTGCCGCCCAGAACGTCCATCGCAGTCCGATGGTCGCGAGGTATCCGCCGCACAGGCTCGCCACCCCCTCCGCCGCGAAGAACCAGAAACGGCTTTGTCCGATCACCGTGCGGCTCTCGGTGCTCCGCCCTTCTTCCAGGAGTGTGTCGTACGTGAATGCATCCACGGTGCCCGAGAGGAAACTGAGCCCGACGCCCATCACCGTTTCGGCCGCGAGGAACCACCAGAACCCCGTGCCGAAACAGTAGAACAGGAGTCCCAGGCAGTGGATGGTGGTGCCCAGGATCATCGTGCGCCGCCGTCCCCAGCGGTCCGCTGCGTATCCCGTGGGGATTTCACCGACGAGCACCGTGCAGGCGAAGGCCGTCTGGAGCAGGAACACATCCTTGAGCGTCAGTCCGTGTTCCTGCAAAAAAAGCACCACCACCGGAATGAACACCATGGCGCCGTTCATGGCCTGGATGGCGTAGATGAGCCCGATGTTACGGCTCCGCCGCCGCGGCTTCTTCGTCATGGCGGACAGTGTATCTCAATCAATAAGGTCCAAGTCCTTCTTCTTCCGGAGTTCCATGAAGCTGATGGCCCACACCGTTTCCTTGAACACGTGGAGGTAGGCGAAGAGCATGCTCGCGGCCACGATGAAGCCGAGGCCCACGATGCCCGCAATGATGTAGCTGATGAGGGGCGAGAAGATGAACGTGAGCAGGAAGCCGAGCCCGATGATGATGCCCGGGATGATCAGGACGATGACGGCGTTGATCATCGTGCGGATCGAGATGATGAGGAGCAGCAGGAACAGGAACATCGCGTGGCTCAGGTAACTCACGATCATCTTGAAACTCGTGCTCATGGCCGTGAAGACGCCTGCCTTCTGGATCACGATGGCCGGTTCGGCGAAGCTGAAGAAGAATTTGAGGATGTTACTGAGCAGGAAGAACGAGACGATAATGGCGACCATCGCGAACTTCGCGTCGCCGGGGATGTAGCGGAGCGTCACGGAGCAGAGCGTCAGCGTCGTGGCCCAGCTGGAGAGCACCAGGAATTCGTGGATGCCCAGGATGGGGAAGAAGTTATACAGCGCGAGCACCAGTCCGCCCTCCACCTTCTCTTTCTTATGCGATTTGGCGGCGAGTCCGATAATGGCGCCTTTCGCGAGGTTGGGGAAAATGACTTCGATACCGAGCAGGATCAGGAAAATCACCGTGATGACGATGGTGAGCCACAGCGGGACGTTCTCGTAGAGCCAGATGAAATCGTCGAAGAAGCCCACCTCGTGCCCCACCATGTAGGCGTGCAAAAAGTAGATCTGGTAGGCGATCAGTTTCACGTTCAAAAGCGTCTCGAAGAAGGACGACGTGAAACCCCAGCGCTTCAGGCTCTTCTCGCGCTTGGTCAGCGCCCAGGCTTCGGCGATGATTTCACGTGGCATCATTGGGAGGAGGTGGATGATGCGGTGCTACTACTCGAGCGCTGGTCATCGGTCACTGCGTCATTGGTCATTTCTTCAGATGGTACCAGTTCCTGCATCGGCGTGAATTCGTAGTCTTTCCCCAGTACGATCGTCACCTGTCCCAGCTTCTCGGGCGCGATGCCCTCGGGGCGGGGGGCGGTGGGCAGCTGCAGCAGCCCCGCGAAGAATTCGGCCATGGCGGCGTCGGCTTCGACGGCGGGGGAGACCGACGAGGTCTCGCGGTCCTGGCTATGGTCGCTCGCGGTCTCGGCCAGGTTCGCCACCTGCGACACATCGAACCCGTAGCGGGTCAGCTCTGCCGCAAGCGTGCGGGCCAGGCCCGTCTTTGCGCCCGCGTTGAGGACATAGACCTGCGGGCGGCTTAAGAGCATCGTCCGGCTGTGGAGCAGCACGTAGGTGAATGCCCTGAGCTGCCTCCAGCTGCCCTGGGCTTCATTGCCAACGGCCATGGGCAGCAGCACCGAGGCTCCGTTATAGGCTTCCAGCGGCGGGTTGTAGAGGAAGCCGCCCGGCGAGGGCATCACGGAACCGTATCCCACCTCATTGCTGAGGTTCATGCTGATGATGTTGGCGCGGTCCACGCCTTCGGCAAGTTTTGCGCCTCCGAGCATTTCCCGGAGCGACATGGTGCTTTCGACGTTGTCGGCCACGATGCGGAAGAGCGAGGTGATCTTGCCCGGGCTCGACATCACTCCTTCCTCCCGCGCTTTGTCCGCCAGCGCCTTCAGGATCTGCTGCTGGCGGGCCGACCGGTCGAAATCGCTCGTCGTGTGGCGGCTGCGTGCGTACTTGAGCGCCGTTTCGCCATCCAGGTGCTGCGGACCCGCCTCGATGCTGAATGTCTCATACGTGTAATTCGGGCCCGGGTACTCGGTGTCCACGATGTCCTGCGGCACATCGATATCCACGCCTCCCAGAGCATCCACGGCCTGCACGAAGGCGATGAAATCCACTTTCATCGCATACTGGATCTCCATGCCCAGCTGCCGCCCGAGCTCGCGCCGGAGCTCGTGCATGGCTTCCATCGATGCCTCCTCCGCGCCCATGTCCTTGTGGCTGCGCAGGTAGTACTTGTAGTCGCGGTAGAGCGCATTGATGCGGCCGCTGCCCATTTTGTCGGTTTTGACTGCATACAGGTCGCGGGGGAGCGACAGGAGCACGACGCTTTTGGTGCGGGGGTCGAAGCTGGCGATCATGATGGTGTCGGTCAAATCGACGCCGTCATGGCCCTTGTCGCCGGTGCCGAGGAGGAGCACGTTCGTGAATCCGTCCTTGTCGGCGACCAGTTCCGCGGCGGTGGCGCCCAGGAAGCTTTGTGGGGTCAAAATTTTCAGGGCGATGAGGGCCTTCACCGTGCCGCCGAGCAGGATGAGGATGATCAACACCGCGCTCACGATGAGGGCGGCGCGCTTGAAGATGCGCGCGTGCAGAGCCTGTTCGTCCTCCTCTCTTTTGCGTTCCTTCCAGGCCCTATACCAGCCCCAGAGCCCTTTGGACGTTTTGATCACGGCGGGCGCAGCCGAAGACAGCGGACCGCGCTCACCGCTGATGCGACGAGACGTAAATGACATCAGAAAGAGTCTAGAGGAAGTGAGATCCGGGGAGAAGTAATTGAAGAGGCAAACATGATGTTTATTGGTTTACTAGTTCCTTGTTTCTCGTTTGAAACGAAAAACGAGTTAACGAGTAAACGGATTGCCCAGTATGAGCCAAAGAATTGCCATCAGAATCGGCTGATGCACCAGATAGATCCACAGCGCCTTCCTCCCCGGCCATGTCATCCACCGGAGTGATGATGGCAACGTGAAGGAAAACGGACGCTTGTGGCGCACGTAGAGCGAGTATCCGATGCCGTAGCCGATGAGCATCGCTCCAAACCAGGGCAGCAGCGGAAAATAATCGACCGACGAAAACCCGACGGGCGGGAAGCCGAATGGGATCAGTATGGATATCCCAAATACCCTGGCCGTCGGAATCATCAGCATGAGCACGCCCGCCGCTATGTTCCATTCGCGCAAGCGGCTGAAGAGAGGTAGCAGCAGAATGCCTGTGCCAATCAAATGCAGCACGCCGAAGCGGATGTACGTTTCAGGATCGATCACATAGGTCACGAGCGAGATCGCCATGCCGATGGCGATCAGGCCCAGACCGCGTTTCATATATTTATGGTAACGATTCGATATTCCAGGGGCGATTCGCAAATCGCCCTGAGATTGAGATCGCGCGCGATCCCACGAAATCGCAAATCCGGCGCCCACGAGCAACAAAAACAGCGATGCCGTCGATTTCTGCAGCACCAGCCATCCGCCCGAAAACGGATCGATGTTCCATCCGTAAAAGGCATGCAGGTCGTAGGCCCCGTGGAACACGATCATCATCAGCACCGCGAGGGTGCGCAGGAGGTCGAGTTCTGGGTGGCGGGTCATGATCTCAGTATACGGATAAAAAAATCCTCCCGTCTGAGGGGAGGATCTTTTGAATGCAATGTGGATGGAATCCAATTACATGCGCGAACCGCGCTCTGCATCGAAGCAGGCCTTGCAGAGAACCGGGCGGCCACCCTCCTCAACGGGACGGGGCTTGAACGGAACCTGGCAGGCCGTACCGCACTTCGCACAGGTGGCGTCGTGCATCTGGCGGTCCTGCATACGCTGGCTCTTGCGAGCGTTGCGGCAGTCCTTGCAGCGCTGGGGAGCGCTCAAGTTCTTGCTCGCGTAGAACTGCTGTTCACCATCGGTGAACGTGAAGGGTTGACCGCAATCGCGGCACTGTAGCTGCTGATCAGCCATAAAACAGAAAGAAAGAATAATGCAGGCAGCCTGCCTGTGAGGGGTGTCTCCTTTCTTTCCGCTGTCGATTGTCTCGAGTGACGTTAAGTAAGGACTCCGCGGAAATTGTACAGGAAAGGGGGGTTATGTCAATGAAAAGAAGCGCTTATTCTGCGTTCTTTGAGAGTTTCTACGCAATTAAACCAATGCGTTCTGAATGCCGACCACCATGCGTCGTTTCATGGCCAGTTCCTGTTCCACTGTCCGCTGGACGGGGGTGTTGTCCTTGGGAACGTAGGCTTCCTCCATCACCGTCACGCCCCCTTCCTGTTCGACGAAGTGTATCTCCAATCGTTGTGCATCCGGATCGGGTGGGCTGATGAATGCGCCAGGGTCCAGCTGCCCCGGTGTGACCTCTTGCTTCGTTTGATCGGCCGACAGTGTGAAGCTGTTATCAGCAAGCCTTTCGATATTGATAGCCAGCCCCCCGTTGTTTTTCATGGTGTAAATATTGTCCTGTGCGCGCAGGCAGAAGAGTTCAAAAGCCTTCTGGGTTGTTTTGAGCAATTCGTGTGCGATCGCGTGGGAGCACTCGTCGCTTCTGAGCTTCTCTTGCTCAGCCTGAAGCGAGATCTTCCTTTCCTGCAGAGCCTGCGAGCTTTTTTTCAAGATGGCGGGGGAGATCATCGTAGTGGAGCGGGAAAAATGGCGGTCATACTAAGACGGGCGGCGTAAATGTCAATCGTCCGCCGGGCTATGTGCCAAAAAAACCGGAGCAGCTTGCGCCGACCCCGGTCTTTGAATACAGGAGAGGGATTTACTTCAGGCTGACCTTGGCGCCGGCGGCCTCGAGGGTCTTCTTCCACTTCTCGGCGTCCTCCTTGGAGACGTTCTCCTTGATCATCTTGGGAGCGCCATCGACCATGGCCTTGGCTTCGCCCAGGGCGAGACCGGTGACCTCGCGGAGCGCCTTGATGACGGCGATCTTCTGGGCGCCGGAATCGGTGAGCTCGACGTTGTAGCTGGCCTTCTCCTCGGCGGGAGCGGCTGCACCACCGCCTGCGGCGGGGGCTGCGGCTGCCACGGGGGCGGCTGCGGAAATGCCGTACGTCGACTCCATGTATTTGACGACGTTATTGAGCTGAATCACGTTCAGCTTCTCGAGTGCCGAGATAACGGCCTGTTCCTCGGCATTGAGGGTGACTGCGTCTGCCATGATAGGGGTGGGAAAAAAGAGATGAAAAAAATAATTGACTGAATTATGCGGCCTTCGGCTGGGCGCCGCCCTTCTCCGCAAGCTGGCTGAGTCCCCGCGCGAAGCCGGAGAGAGGACCGTTGCACATCGAAGCGAAGCTGACGAGAGGGGAGCGGATCATGCCCGCGAAGGTCGCGAGGAGCACCTGGCGGCCCGGGATGCTCGCGAGCGTCACTGCGTCGTTCTTGCTGAGGAGCTTTCCTTCAAACAGGCCTCCGAGGAACGAGACTTCTTTGTGATCTTTGCTGAATTTGAGGGCGGCCTGGGGACCGGCGACGGGGTCCTGGTAGCTGAAGATGCAGGCGACGGGGCCGGTGAGCTGGGAGTCATCGATTGTCGGCAGGCCCTTCTCCTGGCTGGCCAGCTTCATGAGGGTTTTCTTGGCCACTTTCATCTCCGCGCCGGCCTTCTTCAGGCTCCTGCGCAGTTCGCTCACGTCGGCGACGTTCATGCCGATGTAATGGGCGAAGATCACCGAGGATGCGGTGCCGAACTTGTCCTTCAGCTCTGCGAGCTGCACTTTCTTCTGATCTCTTGTAACTGCCATAGTAATGGGTGGTAAATGCGTCCTGTTGTCAGTCCGAGTAGC
>CAYTEH010000014.1:4384-20554 GCA_964436765.1 uncultured Candidatus Peribacteria bacterium | reverse complement strand
GCGTATCGAGGACGGGGACAAAAAAAGGTCTCCAGTGACACTATTGTCCGGGAGACCAGCGAGGAACACGGCACGAACCACCAAGCCGGGGCCGAGTGACCGATGCTGTATTCCTCGGAGGGGCTTATGTCGAGCTGCGCTCTTGTGCCCTCGGTCTTCGGACGTAGGGGGATTTTATTGAGAAAAATCAGTTAGTCAAGTCGTATCGACTTTTTTGTCAAGGGAAAGAGAGGAGAGGAACTCAAAAACAGTGTCGGATCGGTGAAAAGGATCAGGATAGAAGGATGCAGGATTCAGGAAGGAAATGAGGTCACAGGACTGCATCCTGATTCCTGGCAACTGATGCGTTTTACCGAACATCTCCTGTCCAGCGTCTCCCGCCCCCTGCTACACTTCACGTTCAACATGGCTCGTGCCGTATCACCACTGGCAGAACTCCTCGGCACACGCGAGCTGCCCCCGCACCTGGCGACCGAGAATGCAAAAATCGCTCGTGCACTCGCCTATGCCGAGAAACTCTATGCGGGCCGGGAGCACTGGACGGGTGTGCCGTTGCTTACCCATACCTTCGACGTGCTCAGGGAGCTGCTGCCGTTCCAGCCCGATAGCGATTCCGTGTGCGCGTGTCTGCTTCAGCATGCGTTGGAAACACGTTCGGTGACGCTGGCGGAGCTGGAGGAGGAGTTCGGGCAGGGGGTCAAAATGATCGTGAGCGCCGTCCATCTGCTCTCGCACGTGACGCTCCGTACCCGCCGCAATTCCATCGAGGACCTGCGGCTGATGCTCCTCAGCGTCTCCGACGACGTGAGGGTGCTGCTTATCATCCTCTGCGATCGGTGCTGCGTGCTCGAGCGCCTGCAGGGGACGACGGGCCCCGAGACGCGCAGGGTCTGCCGCGACGTGCTCAACCTGTTTGCGCCGGTGGCGGCCCGCCTCGGTATTCACACGCTCAAGCAGAGGCTGGAGGCCCTCGCATTCCCGCTCACGTATCCGCAGGACTGCGAACGTATCACAGAGCAGCTGGAGGCGCTCCGCGCAAAGCACGGCACGTTCTTGCCCGCTGCCGCCAAGGCGCTGGCCACGGCGCTCCGTCAGCAGGGCATTGCCGCGCTCGTGCAGGGGAGGGAGAAACTCGGGTTCAGCATCTTCTCGAAAATGCGCAGCCGCAGCATGACCGACATACAGAGCCTGCCCGATCTCTTCGCGCTCCGCGTGCTCGTGCAGACCGAGGAGGACTGCTACCGGACGCTCGGATTTCTGCACCGCATGGGCCGTCCTGTCGCCAACCGTTTCAAGGACTACATCGCGTTTCCCAAGCCGAACGGGTACCGCAGTCTCCACACGACAATCGCGCGTCTGCCGGGCGTTCCCGAGGGCGTCACGGTGGAGGTGCAGGTGCGTACCCACGCCATGCACCGCGAGGCCGAGTATGGTATCGCGGCGCACTGGAGTTACAAACAGGGAGGGAGCGCCGAGCGCATGATGCAGCGCGTTGCCCTGCAGCAGATGCTCACCTCCCAGCAGCCCGTTGCCGGGGTCGGCGGTGCAGCCAGACTCGTGGATCATATTTTCGTGCTCACTCCCAAAGGGGACATCGTTGAACTCCCCGAGGGCGCGACCACGCTCGATTTTGCTTTTCAGATTCACACGCAGGTGGGGCTTTCCTACCGCAGCGCACGCGTCAACGGGTCCGTGGTGCCGCTCAATTACGAGCTCGAGAACGGCGATGTGGTCGAGATCGTCAGCCAGGGCACGGCACGCCCCTCTCCCGAGTGGTTGCAGATGCTCAAGATGGCCTCGTCGCGATCGCGGCTCCGGCGGTACCTGCACTCGATTGACCGCGACAAGTACGTAGATCGCGGGAAGCAGATGATCAACGAAGAACTCAAGAAGCGGCGACTGCCGGGCCTCGATGCAGACCTGTCACTGCTGCGGCGGTACCAGGGGTCGTATCTCACCTACAGCGAACGGGAGGACATGCTCATGAAGATCGGCCAGGGCTCCGATCGCGTCAGCGCCCACTTTCGGCATTTCGATTTGCTCCGGGAGCTTCCGGATCTTGCGCCTTCGCGCAAATCGCGCCAGGTGCACATGCCCGGGAGCGCGGTTCCTGTGGAGGTGGAGGGGGGCGTACCCATGCCGGTTCGGTTCGCCAAATGCTGCCTGTCTGGCTGGGTGGCTGCCATCCAGGCGGGCAAACCGCCCGAGGGTGAGCGCGAGAAGATAATCGGCACCGTATCGCGTATCGGCGAGGTGGTGGTGCACAGGAGCAAATGCCGGCTGGTGAAGAACGTGAACCCGGGGAGGAAGGTGGGGGTGAGATGGAGGAAGGCGTGAATGAGGAGCAGGATCTATGCATAGGTTCATGAGCAGTATATGAATGTATCAGCAGAGTGACAGTGAACAAATATCTCAGGGCGATTCGTATGAAAATCGCCGAAGATTCTGAACGAGAATCGTCGGTGGGCAGTGGGGTTGAGGTTGATGAGTCCTGCTTTGGCCTGCGTCGCGTACGGGGCAGCGCGGACGTGGTGCGGGCGGAAGACGATCTTCACCCGCGGCAACGGTACGCTCAACGACGGCGAGGAATGCGACGATGGCAACACCGCGAACGGGGACTTCTGCACCAGTACGTGCCAGTACCCGATCCCGATTCCGTTCTGAGGCTCAATCACCGTCACCTATGAAAACGGCGGGCCAATCGGTCCGCCGTTTTTTGATGATCAGCGCATGATCCAGGCGATTGGCACATCGCCCACGGCTCACTCCAGCATCGAGTTCACCAGCTTCTCGACCTTCTTGCGCCAGACGAGCTCCTCGTAGCCGTCGCCGCCGGGGGCATAGAACTTCTCGGCTTCCTTTCGCTGCTCCTCGGGTACCGTCGTGAGCACCTGCGCGGCCATTTCCTTGACCTCCTCCGGCGTCACCTCGATCTTCTGGTCGGCCACGAGCTGCTGCACGCCGTAGCGCAGCGTGATGCGCTTGCGGCCTTCCTCCTGCAGTTCCTTGCGGATGCTCTCGGGTGTGCGCTTGGTGCGGGTCATCCACTGGTTGAAATCCTGCTTCTGCTCCTCGAGCTGGCGGCCCAGGTTTTCGAGCAGCATGCGCTCCTCCTGCTCCAGGAGTTCCGGGGCAATATCGATTTTCGTGTTCTCCGTCACCATGGAGAAGAACGCCTGCTCGCGGCGGTCGCGGTCCATGCGTACTTCCTCTTCGGTCATCGAATCCGCGATGCGCTTGCGGACGTCTTCGGGCGAGTCGCCGAGCTGCTTCTCCTTCACGAATTCCGGCGTGAGCGTGGGGGCGTGGACCTTCTCGATGTTTTTTACCTCCACGTCGAACGTCACGGGCTTTCCCTGCAGCTGCTCGGCGTGGTACTTGGCCGGGAACGTGAGGTTCAGCTTCTTCTTCTCGCCCTTTTTGACTCCAACAAGGCCGTCCTCGAAGCCCGGGATGAGCGATTTGCTGCCGAGGATCACGGCGTAGTTCGTGGAGCGCGTGCCGGCCAGTTCTTTGCCGTCCTCGCCCGTGCCCACGAAATCCATGGTCACCTGGTCGCCCGCGGCGGCCGCGCGGTCCACTGGCTCAAATGTGCGGTACTGGTCCAGCAGGTACTGCACCATGCGTTCGATGTCCTTGTCGTCGAACTTGGGGGCCGTCTTCTTCAGTTTGGTTTTGTCGATGGCTTTTACCTTCACTTCGGGCTTTTCCACGATCGTCACCTGGATCTGCAGGGGCGATTTTGATTGCACCTCCACCCGGGGGGGCACGATCGGTTCGAGTTTCTGCTCCTTGATGGCGCCGTCGATGACGCCCGGGAGCACCTGCCGCACGGTTTCCTCCAGCAGGGCATCGGGATTCACCCTCTCGCGTACTTTCTCGGGCGGGGCTTTGCCGGGGCGGAAGCCGTCAACGGTGATGGATGCGGCCAGGCGTGCAAGAGCGACCTTCTCGGCCTTGTCGGCTTCGGCTGCGTCGATTGTCACGGTAAAGCGGCTGCGGGAGGCAGGGAGCTTTTCGATGGGGGAGATCTGCGGCATACGGGGAGTGTAGGGATAGGGCTGGGGTGAGGGCTAGTTCGTTTTTCGTTTACTCGTTTTTCGTTCCTAACGAAAAACCAAAAACCAGTAAACCAGAATCCTCGTGCGGTCAGGACCTCTTCCTCCAGAACACGAGCAGCGGGGTGGCGATGAAGAACGAAGAGTAGGTTCCCACGATGGTGCCCATGATGAGGGTGAGCACGAACCAGCGTATGCTTTCGGAGCCCAAAAAGAACAGGGCGAAGAGCATGATGAGCGCGCCGAGACCCGTGTTGAAGGTGCGGGTGAGCGTCTGACGGAGGCTGCGTTCGGCGATCTCCGCGAAGTCACTGGACGCCTTTTCCTGATGCAGGTTATCGCGGATGCGGTCGAAGATGACGATGGTGTCGTTCACCGAGTAGCCCATGATGCTCAGCAGGGCCGAAATGAAGAGCGTATCCACCTGGAACGTCGTGTAGTAGCTCAGGATCGTGAAGACGCCCACCGTAATCATGATGTCGTGCACCAGCGCCACGATAGCCGTGATGCCGAAGCGCCAGGGGCTGAGTTTGCGGGGGATCTTGCGGAACGCGAGCGCGATGTAGAAGACGATGGCGATGACGGCCACTCCCAGCGCCCAGAATGCACGGCGCTTGAGGGTGCTGCCCACCGTGGGGCCGATGGTGTTCTGCTGCGATTCGCGGTAGTCGCCGATGGAGGTCTTCAGATGAGCGACGAGTGCAAGGTGCTGTTCGTTGCTGAGCGTTTCGGTGCGGATGAAGTACGAGTCGGAGCGCGTGCGGGCAATGGAGACATCCTTGAGCGTCTCGCCGTCCTTTTTCCAGGTTGCAACGGCCTGTTCCAGGTCATCGCGCGTCTTCCCCGCCGGCAAATGGACTTCCATGAGTGTGCCGCCCGTGAACTCGATGCTCATCTTGGGGCCCGGATACACAAGCATGACAAGGCTTGCGGCGACCAGCACGGAGGAGACGGCCAGGAAATACGGCGATGATTTGATAAAGGAGAATTTCACAGGGACAGAGAGTAGCCGCTTTGCGGCGGAGAGAAAAGTGAAAAGAGAAAAGTGAAAAGTAGGCAATAACCGCATTTCCAGTGATGTTTCCATAACTTTTCTCTTTTCACGTACACACGTTTCACTGCTTCATTCGAAGCTCAATTGCCGTATTTGCCCCCATTCTTCCATCGCCCAGCGGAAGGCGGCCGGAAGGGGGCCGGTGAAGACCGTGACGGTGGGGTCATGCCACGAGAAGAGGGGCGTCCCCGACTGCGTCACCGTTCCTCCCGCGCGGAAGCGCCCCTGCGAGACGGGAAGGGGGACCGGCTCGGTTGCCGGGTTCAGGCGCTGATCCATCCAGAGGGGGTCATTGCCGATCATGAAATTGTGCCCGCGCACGGCGGTGATGAGGCCCGGTCCCGTGGTGACCGTCCAGCCGTCCCGCTCCGCTGTGACGATGCTGCCGTTACCGGCGCCCGCCACCTGCGGCACGCTGACGTCTTCTTCAAATTGCCGCACCGTCACTGAACCAGCTCCTGCCATAGCCATTGCACTGTGCTGGAAGCGTTCCATTCGCGCTGCAACGCCTGCACCCCGCGCTTCGCCTTCCAGCAAGAAGGGGATTGCCCCGCCCGATGCCGACCGGGCGCCCACGGAGAGCACGGCCCGGCTCTGAAGGAGCGGCAGGAGGTCATACTGGAGGCTTACGTCGTCGCCCAGCCACTCGCGCACGACCGTTTTGAGCATCGTCTCACGCGCGGTGCGTTCCTGTTCCGGGAGGGATGACAGGTACATCTCGAGCGTCTGCTGCGGCGTCGTGAGTGCCAGGCTCATCGCGGGCGCAGGGGTGAGGTTCGTCACCTGCATCGGTGCCGCTCCGGGAGCGGTGCCGACCGGTCCGTACAGGCGGACGCGGGTCGTGCCGTCCGCGTACTGCAGCATCGATGACGGCTGAGCCGAGCCCAGCATCCATCCGGCGATCCCCGTCTGCACCGGAGTCGCGGTCCGCGAAAAGAGGAAGGGGGTCGTCGGCGGGAGGCCGCCCGTGAGCGCTCGGAACGGCATGTCGTCCTTCAGGCGTGGTGTGGTGCCCGTGAGCAGCGCCGCAGCGGCGGGGTCGGATGCGATGAAGCGCAAGCCCCCCTTTGCCGTCTGCGCCTGTGTCATCAGCGGGTCTGTAAGCACGGGGAAGAGGATCCAGAGCGGTCCGCCGGACGGGTGGTTCACGGGGGCCTGGACGAGCGCGAGGTCGAAGCCGGGTGCGGCGCGGGGCAGACCGGGCGCGAGGGCGAGCGTCGGATTCTGCTGTACTGCGTCCCACTCAGTCACGTGCCAGTAGGCAATGATCTCGTCCGCGGGAAGCAGTTCGACGGGAAGCGGAACACGCCGGATCATCAAAAAGGTTCCTACCGCTCCCGTTGCAACGATGCTCACACCCAAAAGCACAAGGAGTGAGCGTTGGAAGAGGGTGAAAACCTTCATGGGAACGGGTGTCATTCTACGCATCGAAAAGGAGAAAACCATCCCTCGTACGCTCATTTCTCCGCAATGAGCTACTCGGGATGACAGTGAGAATAGTGGCGTCCCTAAGCTGTTTCATTGAAGCAAAAATGTATTCATAACACATTTTCTCCTCTACGCCATGTCACTTTCTTGCTGTTCAAATTAGTAGAGCGTACAGTACCCAGATTTGTCCTGAGCTTGTCGAAGGACAAATCGAAATACCAACCGGAACACACACATACACGCGAACAGAACCGGGGCCCCACGTTCATTCGATCATTCACACCATCAATACAAAGACAAACATGGTTCGAGGCTCAGTTGCGATTACTGAGCACCTCACCATGACATCAGTAGAGAGAGGCGTGGTCATCCTTCCGGGGAAGGGTGGCTGCACCCCTCTCTGCTCTGCGAGGTCACACCATGGATGCGAGGTTGCCCCAGTGGTGTGCGCCCCCTTTTCTCCCCAGTGTCTCCCGAGACGCATTACGCGACTCCGCGGCAGACCGGTACGGGGACTTCGTCCGGGTGACGAGGAGAAACAAGCAACCCCAGCAAGGCAGAGAATCGAGGACTCCTCTCCTCACGTTCCCTCCACAACACGGCTCAACGGTTGTCCCTCACTGAAACACCGTCGATAGCCACGGAGGAAAACAAACACAAAAGGGTCCGGAAGGGCCTTTTTGTTTGTGTGCCCAAAAGCGTGTCTCACATTTGCGGACATGCAAATTAATCTTTAATTTCCGGGAGCAGGCTTTCTGCCTGCCGTGCTCAGGAGTAAGCCGGATTAAGCGAGGACAGGAAATGACCAAGGGGCATGCGATCCCTCGTACGACATGTGCTCCGGCACATTTCTACTCGGGATGACTACCGGTCTTACTCCACAGCCCCGCGAAGCGGGGCTGCTTCATCTCAAGACTGTGTCATCCCGAGTAGAAAATCGCTCCTTCGACCCGGCTCAGGATGAACTCCACGGTTTTCGTATCGAGGGATGAGGTTTTGGTACATCTCCACCCTCCTGATACTTCATTATAAGTTTGCCGTTAACCTGACATTGGCCAAATCCGATTCTATGCATTTTTTGAAAAGTATGATAAACTTTCCATAGTGGAATTCATTGTGGGTTCCACGCATTGTCACACTTTTGTTCTTTGGGAGATTCACATGTATCGCTACGCATTGCTTGTGGTCGTCGGTTTGTTGGTCTGCTGTGTCTTTTTCGTCTCGCTTTCTCCTTCGGGGGGGCAAGAGACGAAAGCAGAGCCCGGCGTCGAGCAGGTCAAAATTTTCACCCAGTCCATAGGGGGTCTCGGTGACCCGTACTATGGCAGCGCAAGGCTGCAACAAAGCATGAACGACTGGCTGGAAAAAGAACGGCCCGACATCACGCGAGTCCTCCAGACTGCCCAGGGAGGAATGGTCACGGTCTTCTATAAGAAGAAAAAGTGACGAATCGTACCCTGCCTGCTCCCGAGTGGGGCAGGCGTTTTTTTGGTGGGACGGATTTTGAATGCGGGAACGAACGTTTCGTACTATGATTTTCCCGTGGCTTCCTACACCCTCATCACCGGCGCGTCGGCGGGGATCGGCAAGGCGACGGCGGAGCTGCTCGCGAAGCAGGGGAGGAACCTGATCCTGATCGCGCGGGGATTGGAAAAACTGAAGGCGCTCAAGAAGGATCTGGAATCGGCACATGGCGTGGAGGTGATCGTCCAGGAAGTGGACGTGAGTGACATTGCGCAGGTGGATGCGTTTTTTGCGACGCTCAAAGGAAAACACATCGATGCGCTCATCAACAATGCCGGGCTGGCGCGCGACAGGGTGCCGCTCGATCAATACGACTGGAAAGACATCGAAGAGATGATCGGCACGAACATCCGCGGCTTCACGCGCGTGGCGCAGCTCGGCATCCCGTTCCTCAAAGCGACGAAGGGCCACATCGTGAACATCAGTTCCATCGCGGGCATCGAGGGCTTTGAGGGCAGCAACGTCTACTCGGCTACGAAGGCCTACGTGAAGATGCTCAGCAAAAATCTGCGTATCGACCTGCACGGCACGGGTGTCCGGGTCACCGATATCGCCCCGGGGGCGGTGGAAACCGAGTTCTCCGTCACGCGCTACAAAGGTGATCGAGAAAAGGCAAAAAAGGTCTACGAGGGCTTCGAGCCGCTCCATGCAGAGGACATCGCGTCGGCGATCCTGTATGCGCTCATGCAGCCTCCGCACGTGAACGTGGAATACATGCTCGTGATGCCCACCGCGCAGGCGAGCCAGGCGAGAATTGCGAGGAAGGGTTAGGGCTAGGGTCAGGGTTAGGTACGCACAAGGGCAACATGAGTTTCATATTCATAGTGAAATACATGCTTGCAGCATATGTTCTTTCAATTCCTAGCCCTAACCCAAACCCTAACCCCCGGTCATAACTTCCCCAATCGCTCCTTCGCACTCTGGAGTTGCGGATCCAACTCCAGTGCCTTCTCCAGACTTGCTTTTGCCTCGTCTTTCTTGTCGTTCTCTGCCTGCGTCCAGCCGAGGAGCTCGAAGGCCTTCGCCTGGTCGGGCCAGCGTTGGGTCGCGGCCAGGGCGTAGCCCTCGGCTTCTTTTTTCTTGCCGAGCGTGATGCTCACAGCAATCAGTTGTTCCACTGTCGGCAGGTCCACATCGCTTTCGCGGGCCAGGAGATCGAGCTGCTCGAAGGCCAGTTCCTGTTTTGACGCCTGCAGCGCCGCCATGGCCAGGCGCAGCCGGACTTCCTTCTTCGGCTCGAAACCGTTTTCGATGGCGTAGCTCAAGAACGTCACGGCATTGTCGTGCTGCCCGAGCGCGGTATAGGTGCGGCCCAGGAAGTACTGGATCTCGGGTTTTTCGGGGTCGATGTTGTAGGCCTTTTCGAACGAGACGAGTGCCGCATCGAAGCGCTCGCTGATGAGCTGGCAGTAGCCCTGTACGATCCATGCGTCGCGGTAGTCCTCCTGCTCTTTGACGACCGAGGCCAGGAGGGGGAGTGCGAGTTCGCATTCCTGGGCCTGCGCCAGTGCCCGGCTCAGGAGCGTTGTGAGGTGGATTGGCTTGGTCTGGGGGAAGAGAGCGGCTTCGTCGTAAGCAGCCTGGAGCGTGCGCGCGTAGGCGCGGAGGGTCGGGTCCCAGCCTGCCTGCACCTGCGCGAGTTCGGCTTTGGCCGCCACGTGGTCGCTCTGGACGATGGCGAGCAGTGCCAGGCCGTAGTGTTTCTGCGGTGAATCCGCCGCCTCCGAGAGGACCTTCTGTGCTCCGGCGAGTTCCCCGGTTCGTAGCTCCAGCAGCGATTCCAGCAGCAGCATGTCTTCCTCTTTGGCGCCCTCCCGCTTGAGCCGGCTGATGGTGGATTTGAGGCCATCGGTGTTGCGGCGCTGCATTTGCGCCTGCGCCAGTTTGCGCAGCGCCGGTATGCCGCCACCCGCCGCCACCGATGCCTCATATTCCTTCTCCGCCGCCGCCCAGTCGCCCTGGAGAGCCAGCAGGTCCCCCTGCCGCAGGTGGATCAAGACCCGGTCACCGCTCACTTCGACGTCGCGGGGCATCATGAACGCGGCATCGCTGCCACCCGCCATGCCCGTTATGCGGTTACGTAGCGAATCGGATGTGCGAGTGATCTGCCACCAGATCAAAAGCCACACTGTCCCGGCCACGAGCAATGCGGCGGCGAGGGGGACGATAATGGAAAGACGGCGTTTCATCGCGATCAAGAATAGCACAGGAAATCTAAAAGTTAGGGGCGCAGCATGCTACGCCCCTACAAAATTACGAATCAGGCTGCTTAATCAACGGTCGGGCTCAACTCCCCGTCATCCTTCCCGCCCACGATTCCTCTCGCCGCGGCATCCGCGATGCCTTTGGGGATCACGGCTTCGACAGCACCCCACTTCGCATCGCCCGCCTGCGGCAGGAGCACAGTCACCTGGTCGCCGACTTCGGCGCGATAGAACGTCACGGACGCGAGCAGCACGCGGTAGGCCTTGCCCTCGGCAAGCACCTTGTACTGGCCGTCTTCCTGGATGAGTACGCCGAGCGCGGTCCGGCGCGGGGTGGGTGCGATCTGCTTGTAAATGAACTTGCCCTCGTCGGTGATGGTCAGCTTCATGCCGTCGCCTTCCACAAGCTTGCTCTTGCTGGCGTAGTTTGCCGGCACCGGGTACGTCTGGCCTTTGCCGTCCACCATGTTCTGGCCGTCAAAACTACCTTCGATCACGCGGCCCGTGGCGGCAGCGCCGCCGGTCATCGAGCTTGCGCGCAGCATGTGGCGCTCGCGGGTAGAGTCGCTGACCCCCGTCATGTCCCGGAGCAGGGCATGGGCCGTCTTCAAAGACGACATGGCACTGTCGATCAATTCCTGAATCTGCACGAGCGTATCGTCCGACATTGGATATGGGGGTAGAGATGCGACCCGTGTTAGAGCGGTCTCGCGTCCACCCGGAGCGGAGAGTGTTGAAGCCTCTTCTGCATCTCGGTGTGTGTGAGTAGACCGGCTTCTGCGCCGGTCGCGCCTAGGACACTTGTCGCATTTATCGTACCCGCTTGCAGGGCAATTGGCAAGCCAAGTCCGCTCAGGATCGCCCAGGTCGCCCCTGTCCCGAACGCGTCGCCGGCGCCCGTGGAATCGACGATGGTGGCATCGGGAAACACAGGGCAGGCATAGAGCATGCGCCCGTCCGAGGCCAGGCAGCCGTTGCCGCCGTCCGTGATGCACACGGTGGCCGCGCCGGCCTTGAGCAGCGCCCGGATAGCCGTGCCCATGTCTTTCTTGCCTGTGAAGGTTTCCGCTTCCTCCTTATTGAGGAGCAGCAGGCCCGTGCGCCTGAGCAGGGCGGCATTTCCGGCATCATCCATGCCTTTTTTCAGCTGTCGCCCGCCCGGGTTCCATGTCATGCCGATGCGGGGGTAGGCGCCGAGGATCTCGACGATGTCGTTTTCGATCACGGAGCTCTTCTCGTGGATATGATTGAAATAGAGCCAGTCCATGCCGGCCGCTTTCTTCTTGTCGAACGTCGCATCGTGCAGGTGGGCGTTTGCGCCCGTGGAGTAGAGGATCACACGCTCACCCGTGTCGGTGTTCAGGATGATGGAGAAGCTGGAGGTCTCGTGTTCGATCACCGTGACGCCGCTGGTATCCACGCCCTCCTTTCGCAGGTTTTCCATCATGCGCTGGCCCCATTGGTCGCTGCCGATGATGCCGCAAAACGAGGCGTCCATGCCGAGGCGGGAGAGTCCCACGGAGGTATTGGCCGCGCCGCCGCCGCAGGTTTCAATCACGTCCTGCACGCGTATCTTCTGCCCGATGGGGAGGAGGATGGCCTTCTTGGAGCAGTCGGCGCACACGACGTCTTTCCCCGTACGGACGAAGAGGTCGTAGGTGGCGCCGCCGATGGAGAGGGTGCGAAGAGGTGAGGACATGCGGGTGATGATACTGGATTCGGTACTACGAATGGTCGGATGGCCAGATGGCCGGATGGTCAATCGACCATGTGACCATCTGACAATTGGCTATATGCAAATGAACATCACCGTCCGTACCTCGCGTTCATGATGCGGAGGAATTCGGCCGTCTGCTTCGCGTTCCGCTTTCTGTTCCACCAGAGCATGAAGCCCGCGACGCTCGCCGCGGTCAGGAGCATCATCGCCATCAGGGGCACGCCGCTTCCGGTAGTGGAGGGAGCGCCGTCATGGAGCTCGTCGGGCGGGGCGGTGCCGGGATCGGTGAAGTCGGTGGGGAAGGGGGCCGGGTCGTCCGGGCCGGGATGGAAGCCCGGTGCATCGGCCACAGGCTTTCCCGATGCCTCGGCCGCCATGTCCTTGAGCACATCGCCCGTCACCGCCACAGGAGTCATCTTCACGTGATAGGTGACGCCGTTGATGAGGTCGTTCACCTTATAGGCGCGCTGCCGTCCATCGCTGATGAGGCGGCGCTCGTCGAGCTTGTTGCGATCGGTCCCGTATTCCAGGATGAACGACTGCACGAGCTCGTCGGGGTAGGCCCACTTGAGCATGAGTGCTCCGTTCTGGGGGATGGCCTCGAGCGTCAGGCCGAGCGGAACCGCCGAGACGGTGGGGCTCTGCTGGCCCTCACGCACACCTTTCTTCACGGAGACCGTAAAGAAGTAGGGAATGCCTCCCTTCAGGCCCTTCACGGCAACGCCCGTGCGGGGGTCGCTGGTGTCCAGCGAGGAGCCGAGGAGCGTGGCGCTGGTGCCGACCCTGACGATGTACGAATCCACGTCCTCGCCGGCCGGGGCTTCCCACGAGAGGTTCACGCCATTGAAGACCGGTTCTGCCTGCAGGGTACCGACGAGCGGAAGGTCGCGCGGGATCACGGTGAGCGTCCCGGCCGCGTTGCCGGCGTTCCCCACTGTGTCTTCGGCCGTGACGGTGATGGGGTACTGGCCCTCGGGCGGGGCGCGGAACACCACCTGGTACTGGCCGGGTGCCGACGGACTCTCGGTGAGCAGGAGCTGCTGGCCCGCGAGTGACATGCGCACGGCGCTCAAATGCGGTTCGCTCCGGGCGACGAGTACCACCTCGCTGCCGGCCTGCGGCTGCGGGGGATCGAAGCGGAATTCCACCTCGGGAGAGATGTTGTCGCGCACGAGCTTGAGCGGGCCCGAATCGTCGCCGCGGCTCTGGTCGCGGACGCGGAGCGTGTATTCGTTGTACGTGGGGTCGAGGTCCACGGCGATGGAGAAACGGCCTTTCTCGTCCGTTTCGCCCGAGACGTCTTCCGTGCCGCCGGTGACGGTGAGGTTCGCGTATGCCGGTCCGATGCCTTCCAGCAGGATGCCGTTGCCGGTCACCATGGCGCCGTCCTTATGCGACAGAATCTCGATCTTGCGGCCGCTCGGCGTGTCGGTGCCGCCCACATTCACCGTGATCTGGCCCTGTATGACGTTCGTGGGGTCGGACTTGGAGATGACTGTGAGCACCTGACGGCCGGGGCGCGAGAAGCTCACGCTGAGCGGAATGCGACGCACACCGAGATCACGCGCCTTGAAGGTCACCTGGCCATGGCCGTCGCCGAATCCCGGGAGGCTGGCACCCGGGTCATTCTCGGCATGCACTTCGACCGTGCCCGTGAAGTCCTCGGCGACGTTCTTGTTTGCATCGAGGGCGGTGATCGTCAGGTTGAGCACCTCGTTCACCTTGGGTTCGTCCGGCTCGAGTGCGACGTCGAACGAATCGGCCGGACCGAACGATACCTGTGCGCCCGGTGCGGGCTGCGACGGTGCGGGGTCCGACGGCGCGGCGGGGGGGATAAGCTGTGCCACGACGGAGTTGCCGACGGCGCCGCCACCCGCCGTCACCTGGATGCTGCCGTTCAGCGTGGTGCCGCTCAAAAGATCCATGGCCCTGAGGGCCATCTGCCCCGGTTTCAGCGTGCGGACGGAGAAGCGCTCAATGCCGTTTTGGTCGGTTTCGCGCGTGAGCGGGGCGATTTTGTCTTCGCTGCGGCTGCTGATGAGTTCCACGGGCCGGCCTCCGAGAAGGTTCCCGAACCGGTCCATGAGCGTGACCGAGACAATCACTTCGTCCCGTCCGTCGGCGGCGAGCACGGTGTCATCGGCACTCACCGTGGAGACGTCGGCATCCACGCGGTCGGGGAGGACGTCAAAGGACGTCCGTGCTGCGATGGAATCCTGCGAACGGATGTATGCCTCGTATTGTCCTGCCTCCTCCGTGAGAGCCGCCGGAATCGAGACAGTCGTGCTGCCTGCCGTACTCGTGCGCGTGGGGATCGCGTTGTCGTCCCCCGAGGGGCTGACGATATGGAGTTCGATGGTGGTGGTCGCGGGCAGTCCTGCAATATCGGCCTGGGCACTGAGGCCCGCGATGGTGGTATCGACCGTCACGCGCCCCGCTGCCACAAGGGGAGTGGGGAAGAGCATGCTGGCGATGACGGCGACCGTGACTGTTTTTGTGAAACGCATAAATCAGATAATTATAGCAGGAAACGTGCGTTCTCTCAATGCCCACACCACCTATGGGAACATGAAAAGTATGAATGTCGAGATGCTGTCGGCGGTTCGGAGCCGGTGTTCTGTTGCACGCGGCAGGTTCTCTGTATTATCACTTCCACTCATTTTTCAACCAATCCTATGAAGCGCCGATTCCTCTCTCTACTCGTGCTGCCTATCCTTCTCGCCTCCTGCGGCGGGGGAAGTTCCACCGCAAGCCTCTGCACCCAGCAGTACTGGAACGGGACCGTGGGCGCATGTCTGCCCGAGGGCTGGAATGTCGTTCCGCAGGAGATGCTCGACGAGCGCGGCCTCCCGGCGGAGGTGATTGCTGCCTTCCAGGCCGAGAAGGCGGTGTCGGGACAGTTTCCGACCGTGACGGTGCTGAAAGAGACCCTGTCGCAGGATGCCGATTCGAAGGCATACAGCGAAGCCAGCATCCGCGCGGTGTCCACGCTTCCCGGTTACAAGCTGATCGACTCGCGCTCCGTTTCCATCGACGGTGACGACGTCACGTTGCACGTGTTCAGCGCCCAGCCGCTGCCCGAGGAACCCGAGCGCCGCTACTACCAGATCAGTGCCGTCAGTAACCGCATCGGCTACACCTTCACGGCCCTCACCCCCATGTCCATCAGCAGCTCGCTCGAGAACGAAGTGACGGCCATCCTCAAGTCGGGGACGCTCAAGGAGCCGTCGGCGAGCGCAAGTAGCGAGAAATAAGGCTTTCGTACCGGTCACGACACATAGCCTAAAGAATGTTTTTATGGTATAATTTTTTTGTATGTCCAAGAGGAAAAACATACATATCGTGGGAGGAGATGATGCGAAGGGTGCTTTGAAAGACCCCGAACTCATCGAGCTCACGAACAGGGCGAACAAGATTGAGCGGTCGCCGCAGGTGGGCCGGCTCCGCCACCTGATTGCGGAGCGCATCTTTGACGTGTTTTCCGAGAACCGGCTCACGCGTGCAGTCGTACAGGGTATTGATCTGAACATCGGTCCCATCAAAGGCATACCGGGGATCGACCCGGCCTTCTATCCGATTGAGCACATGAAGGGCCTGCGTGACAGTGACCAGGTCGTCGTCGCGAAAGAGGGGAATGAAACGGTGGGCATGGCCGGGTTTGAGCGCCGTGGAGAATTCGAAGGAAGAAACGTGTATGAAATCCGGCGCATGGCCGTGCGAAAGGAGCACGAGGGGCGATTCATTTCTCTGCACCTGTACAAGGCCATCATGGAAAAGCTGCTCGCCAAAGATGCAAACGCCCTCGTCCTGGTCGATGCACAGAACCCGGTTGTGTCGAAACAGTGCAAGCGGATGGGATATGCCTCGCTGCCGGCACTGGAGGGCCTCACCATAAAATTAGGCAAAGAACGTGCGAAGCAGTGGGTTGCTGAGTATGAAAAAGAGGGCGGCCAATTTTTTCTCTACGATCCATTGAAGCCGAAAGCGGATGCGGCCGCAGCGAAGCCTTCGTTTAAGAACTAGCGCCAACCTTCGTTCTGCTGGCCTGCCATCCATAGCAGCGTCTTCGAAAAAATCACTATAACTGGAGTCCAGGAGACTACGGAGGGCATCTTTCGCTGCGCGAAGGATGGAGGTGCCGGCGAGGATCGCACTCGCGCATGAGGGATTTGCAGTCCCTTGCCT
>CAYTEH010000014.1:0-4284 GCA_964436765.1 uncultured Candidatus Peribacteria bacterium | reverse complement strand
CCGAGAACGCGCTCCGGCACACCCAGTGCATGATCATGGAGAAGATGGGCAAAACGTACCGGGGGTACTGAAAAGCGAAAACCGAATCACGGATTTCGAAATCCGTCATCCGAAATCCCAATCGAGAGGTTGGGATTTTTTTGTGTACCGCACTGAACATGCGCATGATGGGGGATATGGCGGGCACCTCGCGCAAGAACCGGATGAATGCCGACTTCCAGATCCTCGGAGGCGGCATGGCGGGCATCGCGGCGCTCCGTGAGTGTGGGCGCCTGGGGATCTCGGCAATCGGTCACGAGGCGGCATCGCTCATCGGGGGCCGGATCCGCACGCTCAATAAACGGTCATCCACGGGTCATCCCATTAATCTGGGCGCGGAGTTTGGCCATGGCGCGGAGATGCTGGAGCTCGTGCAGACGCTCGGGCTCACGCCCATCAGGCACCCGTCCGACGGCCTCGCGTACATCGACGGCGAGTTCCATCCTCTCCTGCCGTTGCTTACGATCCTGGACGACATCCGGGAGCGCGCTCGGGCGTACCTCTCGTGCGGAGGCAAGGACGTCACGATCGAGCGGTTCATCACACGACTGCAACGATCGGAACCCGGGGTTCTGCGAGGCAACCCTGCTCACCTCTTCCTCCAGCTCATCCGCAACGATTACGCATCGCGCGTGTCGGAGCTGGGCGTTGGCGGGTTCCTGGCGCCGGAAGTGGACGGCTATGCGGAGAATTTCCGCGTTAAAGAAGGCTACACCGAGCTCATCAGGCGGCTCGCCGAGGGCGCCGATCTGCGTACCAACCATGTGGTCCGGGCCATCATCCGCTATCGCGACCGGGTGGACGTGCTTACGAACCGTGGCGTCTTCAGCGGGAACGCGGCGGTGGTGTGCCTGCCGGTGGGCGTGCTGCAGGCGGGGGACGTGCTGTTCGATCCGGTTCTTTCCAAAGAAAAAACGGAGGCCATCCATGCCATCAACCCGGGCATGGCGACCAAGATCGCACTCTCCTTCCACCGGACGCAGCAGGGCACCACGTTCTGGCCGCAGGGGACGCCGCTCCTGGCCACGTCGCTCGCATCGCAGCTGTGGTGGCCCACGGGCTGGGGCTACGATGAAGGCCGGCATTATTTCCTCAGCTGCCTCGTGGGTGGTGCCGGCACGCAGCGCTTCGACGCCGGCGACCCGCACCGGGTTGCCCTGGCGCAGCTGGCTCATATGTTCGGCAGGAAGCCGGTGTTTTCCAAGGCGGACGCACAGCATTACGTGAAATCGTGGCATACGGATCCTCTCATCAAAGGCGGCTACTCCTCCATCCGCGCGGGCACCGATCACGCGGCCGTCCTCGAGGAACTCCGCCGGCCAGAGGACGACGACAATCCGCAGATGGTCTTCGGCGGCGAGTACGTGAGCGAGCATCCGAGCACGGTGCACATGGCGCGGAGGAGCGGCATCGATGCCGTGCATCGTGCCGTGAACGCGCGGAGCGGCGGGTGGTGCTGATTTTATGCAGCGACTTACTTGCCTTCGTGCCACGATTCAGTTACATTCACCGAAATACCCCTGAAGACCCTATGGCGAAGAAACCCTCTCCGCAGGCTTCCACGGATCCGAAGGACTACGTGATCGCCACGATGGGGAGCCACAGCGCCCTGCAGATTCTGAAAGGCGCGCGCGACGAGGGCATGCGGAACCTGGTCATCTGCAAAAAAGGGAAAGAACGGCCCTACAAGAGCTACGGCGTTGCCGACGAGATCGTGCTGGTGGAGGACTGGTCCGAGTGGCACACGAAGATCGATCCCATGCTCCGGGAACGCAACGCCATCGTGATCCCGCACGGATCGTTCGTGGCGTACCTGGGCCCGGACAAGGTGCGTGAAACGCAGGCGATGTACTACGGCACCAAGGAGATCCTGGAATGGGAGAGCAACCGCCACATGGAGCGCGAATGGCTGCTGAAGGCCGATCTTCTCCTCCCCAAAGTGTTCGAGAAGCCCGAAGACATCGACCGTCCCGTCATCATCAAGTTCCACGGCGCGGGCGGGGGGTTCGGCTACTTCGTGGCGAAGTCGGCCGAGCAGTTCTACGAGGTGAAGAACCGCAAATACCCCGACGACAACGACTTCGTGATCCAGGAGTATGTGGTGGGCGTCCCCGTCTACGTCCACTACTTCTACTCGCCCATCACGGGGGAGCTGGAAATCATGGGCATGGACAAGCGGTACGAGTCGAACGCCGATTCCATCGGGCGCATCCGGGCCGAAGACCAGTTGGCCGCCAACATCTTCACCAGCTACACGATCGTCGGAAACATGCCGCTCGTCATCCGCGAGTCGATGCTGCCGGACCTGTTCGACATGGGCGAACGGGTGGTGAAAACCAGCCAGCAACTGGGCGCCGGCAAAGGCCTCTTCGGTCCGTTCTGTCTGGAGACGATCGTCACGCGCAAAGTGCAGGTGTACGTGTTCGAGATCAGCGCGCGCATCGTCGCGGGCACCAACCCCTTCGTGGAGGGCTCGCCCTACACCGCGCTCAAGTACGACGTGCCGATGAGCACCGGCAGGCGGATCGCGCGCGACATCAAGCAGGCGATCAGCGCGGGGAGGTTGAATGAAGTTCTAGGCTGAAAGAGGGGGGGGGTCTGCCACCGGATGGAACGCCATTCAGGTCTTTTTGAGGCCAAAAAGTCGTAACACCCATTTTTTTCCATATCGGATTGCCTGGAGACCTGTCCGACAGGCAAGCTACTGTTTTCCCATGCCAACCGCAGACCCCCAGGCACCGGCGACGAAGGAGGATATCGGATATCTCATGGGAATGATTGGAGACATGGCTATGGATATCAGAAAGCTCCATGTACATTTCGATTTCAGTGTCGAACAGCTGAGAAAAGATTATCTGGATGCCAACCGGGAGGAGATCACCATGCTCAAAGACGATATGGCGAAGGTAAAACAGAAAGTGGGCATCCGCTGACAAATCCTGTACACTGCCGCAAATGAACTCAAAGACTCTCCTCAAAGGCTACGATTTCCAGAACCTCACGGTCGGGGTCCTCGGCGGGCACAGCGCGCTGGACGTCTGTCACGGCGCGAAGATGTCGGGGTTCAGTACGGTGTGCATCGCCAGGAAGGGGAGGGAGAAGACGTATGCGAAGTATTTCAGGACGAGAAGTGACAAGAGAAAAGAGAAAAGAGAAAAATACGAGACAGGATGTGTTGATGACACAATTGTGGTGGATCAGTTCGAAGACGTCCTCAGGAAAAACATCCAGCAACAGCTCCGGAAAATGAATACTATTTTTGTTCATAACAGGTACTTCTGGGTGTACTTCAAAGATTTCTCGAAAGTCGAAAACGAGTTCAACGTTCCCATCTTCGGGTCACGCACGCTGCTGAAACTCGAGGAGCGCAACCAGCCGTACAACCAGTATCATCTCCTGCGCGATGCGGGCATCCGGACGCCGAAGATGTTCGCGAGCCCCGCCGAGATCGACCGGCCGGTGATCGTGAAAGCTGCCGAGGCGCAGCGCGGGTACGAGCGCGGCTTCTTCGTGGTCACGTCTTCCGATGACTACGCACACACGGGCATGCGGCTGGAAGGGGACGGGAAAATCGCGCTCAACTGGCGCGAGGCGCCCATTGAGGAATTCATCGTCGGCGCCGCCGTGAACTTCAACTTCTTCTACTCGCCGCTCACGAAGCGGCTTGAGCTGCTCGGCACCGACACGCGCCGCCAGACGAACCTGGATGGCTTCCTGCATATGACCGCCGAGGAGCAGCGGAACATCGCCGGGAAGATCCCTTTGAAGCGCATCGAGACGGGGCATATTTCCGTGACGGTGAAAGAATCGATCCTCGAGAAAGCGTTCGAGATGGGCGAGAAGTTCGTGAAAGCCTGCCAGAAGCTCCCCAAGTCATTGGATCCCTCCGGCAAAGGCATCATCGGGCCGTTCGCGCTGCAGGGCGCGGTTGTCGCCGAGGAGGGGAGGGAAGACATCGTGATTTTCGACGTCAGCTTCCGCATTCCGGGCTCGCCGGGTACCGCTGCGACGCCGTACTCGGGGTATCTCTACGGTCACTCCATGAGCGTCGGCGAGCGGGTCGGCATGGAAATACGCAGCGCCGTCGAAGCGGATGGCGTGGAGGAGATCGTGACGTAGTAGCTTACCGTCCCGGTTTCATTAACTTCCCATAATCCACCATCGCCTTCTTCACGATGTCCTTGGCGACCTTTGCACCCTGGAAATCCTCCACCTTCACGGTCTTCTTTTCGAGCTTCTTGTACT
>CAYTEH010000013.1:12016-37853 GCA_964436765.1 uncultured Candidatus Peribacteria bacterium | reverse complement strand
CTGTACTTTTATGGCGGGCGTTTTTCTGCTATACTGATCTGATTCTTTCCACAAACACACCCATGACCGCAGCCGACCTCGCCTCTATCCAGGAGCAGATCTTCGGAGACATCCAGGGCTACACGCTTTCCAGCACGGGCCGCGCCAAGCTGCAGCGCGAATCGGACCCCGCCTTCACCTACGGCGAAGTGACGCCCGAGGCGATTGAGATGATCATGAACATGGTCCAGCCGCAGCACGGCGAGGTCTTCTATGACCTTGGTTCGGGCACCGGCAAGGCGGTGATCTTCGCTTCCCTGCTCGCCCCGTTCGCGAAGTCGGTGGGGGTCGAGCTGGTGGAAGACCTCCATGCGGCGTCGAACCTCGCGCGCGAGCGCCTCGAGACGCAGATCCGTCCCGGCCTCCATTCCGACTACCATGGCCGCCAGGTGCACTTCGTGAACGGCGACATGTTCCAGCAGGACCTGACGGACGGCGGAGTGGTGTTTACGCACTGCACGTGCTTCGATGACGACTTCATGGCGCGCCTCGGCGAGAAGCTAGCGAACTCCCTCAAGAGCGGCGCCCGCGTGATCACGGTCACCAAAGGCCTCACGCACCCCCAGTTCGAATTCATGGGCTCCACGCCGTTCAGGATGGCATGGGGGGATGCCACGGTCCTCTTCTACAGGAAGATCTGAGGATGCATCTGGACCCGAAGAGAACGAGCACCCTATACCAAGGCTTCTTTGAACCTATTTTCGGGAAATAGAGACTTCCAGAGACGCTACAATGGGCATATGCCGAGGTGGCGAAATGGCAGACGCACCAGCCTTAGGAGCTGGCGGGAGCAATCCCATGAGAGTTCGAGTCTCTCCCTCGGCACCATTCGTCGCAAGCTCCTCATGGCAAGCCATGGGGTTCGAGCGTGCACAGACGAACGTAGCGAGGAAGCGGAATCCCCTCGTCATCAGGCGCCTTTGTCCCATATCGCTTTTTGCGCTACAATAGGAGTAACACATACCAATGACTGACCCCGCCCAGAACCCGCCGGTTCCGCCGACACAGTCGTTCGCGAACGACGTGCCGCCGCCCGCCATCGATCCGCTGGCTCCTTTCATGGATGGCACGTTCGATCCCACCGTGTACCTGCAGGGCACCGGGGCATTCGGCGACCCCGCGACGGCGTATCCCTCCATCCGCATCCCCACCGGCGACGAGCTCTACAACACGCTCATGGGGAAGATCGAGCCCGAGCTCACGACGGCCGAGCTGCCCGTGCTCGATGCGCGGTACAAGGACGAGACGCCCGAGCAGTCGAAGGCGCGGGCCCGCCGGTACGAGAAGGCATTTGCAGAATACGACAGGCAGCTCCAGAGCTACATGGGCGACCTGCAGGCGAAGCTGAAGGCACACCAGCGCATTGCGATGTCTTCGGCCGAACTGGGCGCGAAGGCCGAGGAAGAAGAAGCGCTGACGGCGATCGAATCGAGTATTGCGAAGTCGAATTAGGGTGTCATGCTGAGGTGGCGCGCAAGTATGCGTCGCCATTTTGAGCATGATGATTGCGTGCCCACGAAGCATCCTTCGTGGCCCGCCTGTGATCCGATTCTGCTCAATGAACACATCCTGGGCGGGCACCTCAGGATGACATGCTACTTATCATTCGCCTGCTCCGCCCGGAGCCTCGCCCGCGTCGCCGCGAGGTCCGCCCGGATCGCGGCTTCCTTCTTCTTCAGGCCGGCTTCGGTTTCCGCCCTGTCATGCGCCGCGCTTGCATCCAGTGCGCGCTTTTTCGCCTGCATGTCTGCCTCTGCATCGCTCCTGCGCTTCTGCATCTCAGAGTCCAGGGCCCGTACGGCCTGTTTGTAGTCTTCCTCGCTCTTCGCGATCATCTGGTCACGCGTGTTTTTCTCGGGGAGCGACTCCGCCGTCGATACTTTCTTTCTCTTTTCCGACTGCAGATCCATGGTGCGCTTCGCCTCGTCGTCGCGCAGGACCCTCAGCCCCTCCTCGTGCTCGTGCTCGAGCGCCTCGCGCGCTTTGGTGGCCTCGCGCGTCAGCCGTTCCTTTGTCGCCGCCTCCTCCCGCTGTGCCGCCATCACCGTTTCGCGGAGCGCGTTTTCCAGCGCGCCGCGTTTTCGCACCGCGTCGGCATCCATCGTCCTGCGCTTGACCTGGTTTTGGGCCTGCAGATCGGCTTTCTTCTTCTGCATCTCGCTCTCGAGCTCTTGCTGTTTCCGCGCGAATTCCTGCTCGATCTGCCCGGTCTTCGCATCGCGTTCCGGGCCTTTGGGGAGCATCTCGAGCTGCTGCAGCTTCTGACGCTTGTCCGTTTGTATCCGTTGCATCCTGCGTGACTGCTCCCCGTGCAGCTCCGCAAGCATGGCCTGCTCGGCGCGCTCCAGCTCCTCCTTTTGCCTGCCGAACTCCTGTTCCAGCTTTTCCTTCCTGATGGACTCGTCGCGCTTCGCCTCCATCACCGCCGCGCGCGTCGATTCTTCGGCATCCCGGCGGCTCTTGGCCGCGGCCGCTTCCAGTGCCCGGGCCTTTTCCCGGGCCAGCGCGTCAAGATCCTTGCGTCGCTTCTGCATCTCGGCCTGAAGATCCTGCTTCCTCTGTTCTTCGTCCGCATCGGCCTGGGCGATTCCGCTGGAGCGGTCTTCCTGTGCGGGCAGGGCATCGGCTCGGCGGAGCGCTTCCGCCTTATCGGCCTGCAGCTGGAGCCGCCTGCGGTTTTCCTCTGCCTGCAGTTCTGCCACCGCGGCCTCGTGCGCGCGCTTGAGTGCTTCGCGGTCCTGGCCCAGCGTGCGCTCGATCGATTCCGTCGTGCGTGCGGCATCGCTGCGCAGGGAGTAGACAGCCGCGTTCGCGTTTTTTTCGGCCATCAGCAGGGCGTGCTCGCGGTCGTGCCGGCGCTGGTTCTGCTCGCGCTCCTTCTTCGCCTTCTTCGCCGCATCGTCGCGGATGGATTTGAGGTACGCCGACTTCTGCTCGTTGTACTTCGTTTCCTTCTCGCGCCGTTCCCGCTCCGTGCGCTCGGCCTCGGCGCGCATCTTCTTGTCGCGTTCGATTTCCTCCAGCCGCCGCTGCCGGTCGGTTTTGAACCGCGCAGCATCTTCTTTGCGCTGCTCCTGCGCCGCATCCGCCTCGCGCACGGCCTCGGCGGACCGTTCGGCGAACCCGCTCGTTTCGTCCTTTCTCGCCTCGCGCGCCCGCGCGATTCGCTCTTCTTCGGCACGGACGCTCTTCAGGTTCTGCTCATGGAACTGCTTCAGCAGGTCCTGGGGGGTGGGAGGAGCCGTCGGATCCTGAGGCGTAGGCATCAGGATATTATATCACATTTGTTAATTTAAGTCTATTTCAACCGGAGGTTCCTAGGGGGCAGGAAGCCTTCAGAACTGGTCCGAAATGCGTTTTTTTGCTACAATACTTCGATGCCTACACCCTTCGACTCGTCCGCCTCCGGCGGACTCGCTCCCTTCGGCCAAGCTCAGGGCGGGCAGGGCAAGCCCCAAGACCCAGCCGGTCAGGGATTGCCCATTCCCCTTCCCCCGCCGGAATTTTTCCAGTCGAAGGACTGGCTGTACGACACGATCATGGGGCAGATCGAACCCGACCTGACGACCCCGCAGATCGATCACCTGGATGAGAAGTACAAGGGCGAGACGGAAGAGCAGCGCAAGCAGCGCATGGCGGCGTACGACAAGGCATTCGAAATTTTTGAGGAAGTCTTCAAGCAGGTTTCGGCGCAGGTCGAAAAAGACGTGCACGACCAGCAGGTGAAGGCGCACCGTGAACTCCTGCGGAAAGAGGAAGCCGAGCACACGCAGGAGGTGTCGCAGGCGGAGAAGCTTCTCGATACCGACGCCTGATGCGCACGGTCTGGTCATGGATGGCACGGAAGAACGACCCGACGCGCGAGCGGAGGATGCTTTGGAATTACGGCGGTCCCGACCTGCCCCGGCAGCAACCCGAAGCGCTGCCCTCGGGGGAGCGGCTCGAGAAACAGATCAGCAGCAAACTGGACAGTGCCCGCAGCCTGCAGGGCAGGGTCGGCGGTTCGCAGGAGATGCAGAAGAAAACGTATAACGCGATCCAGGAGAACATGAAGCACTCGGAGGAGATCAGGAAAACCACGTACCAGCCGGGCGTGACCTACCGCCTCGGTTCCGGCGCGGGCCCCGGCGGCATGGGCATGAGCGAAGGGTTCCGGCGCGCGATGCCCGATCCCACCGTTGGACCGCAGTACGCGATGAATAACCTTTCCGCCTGGGGCGGCGGAGACATGGACTATGCAGGACTGATGCAGCACGGTTACTCGATGGGTCCCCGCCGTGGCCCGCCCCCCATCGGTGCATACCCAAGCATGATGCCCATGCCGATGGGGGCTCCGCAGTTCGCCCAAGGGCCATACATGCAGCAGATGGGATTCAATCCGTATGGGGGCGAGCAGGTGTTTTTGGGGCCCAATATGGGTCCGTCGCAGTACGTGCGGTCCCGTCCCAATCCGGCTCTCTGGCAGCAGTTCATGCCCCGGAATACCAACGTGGACGCCATGAGCCAGCAGGAGCTTGCCCAGACGATCAATAATTTTCTGCAGCCCAATACCCGCAACGTCCCTCCGCAAATCAGCAACCTTATTAACTCGCTACCCATCGAGACCCAGCGGGCCATCGTACGGCTGATCCAGGCGATCGAAGGACCCGACGGGCAAATTCTCATACGGGCCGTGAGCCGTCTCATACCTGCGAACCCGACGCCGGAAGTATTTACAGAGACAATCCCGCGCGTGTTTGCCGTGCTCGATTCGATGGCGGCGCACCTGCCGGAATTGCGCACGTATCTGACCTCAAGGGCCCCTGCAGCCCTCGATGTGCTCGTGGCCTTCGCGCCGCCGGGCGAGCAGACGTTCATGCGCGCCGCCCTCGTCAACCTCAGTACCGCCGAAGCAGGCGCACTCCTGCGTATCCTGGGACACATAGACGCCGTGGGTCAGTCGATCGGGAACCTTCCGGATTCCATTTTCGAGTCCACGGGCCTGACCAGGCAGCAGAATGCCAAGATCAATGCGCAGCCCCAGGCGAAGCAAAAGGAGGCCGTGAACAAGCAGGCCAATGACAAGGTAAAAAACGCCGAACAGCAGCGGCAACAGAAAGAGGCGGCACGGAAACAGCAGGAGGTCGTTCTTCCTCAGGAATCGGTCAAGGCACTTGAGGCTGCGGGATTTTCGAATTACCTCGCGGCCCCAGGGCTCCCTTTTCATAGGAGTTTCTCCGCATCTGATATGGACGAACTCAGCTACAACACTCTGTACACGACTGCCGACGCATCGACATATCTCAGCCTTGCGTTCCGTCCCGACGGGACCATTGCCAGGGCCGTCGTTCCCGGCAGCGGGGACAGTATGTGGTCCGATGGCGACCATCCTGCTGCGCAGGCATTCCGCAAGGCTGTCGCGCGGTTTGAGGGCGCACGGCCCACGACTGCCATCCTCCAGGATCTGACGAAGACGGCCTCGGATGCATTGCGGCCCCTCTTGCGCGATGAGCGCGTTGCCCGGCTCATGCAGCTTTGCACGAATGAAAACGGTTTCCAGATAGGTACGGACCGTGAATTTCCGGTTTCGAGATGGTTCGAGGCCACGGACTTTACGCCGGCGAGCAAACTGCAGGCCCTGAACAAACTGACCAGGTACCCGGACGCATCGATGTGCGTTGCGTTCCGGCCGGACGGCTCGATCGACAAGATTGTCATCCGGAGCCCCAACGCACCCCCGTGGTCGGATGGCGACCATCCTGCCGCGCAGGCATTCCGCAAGGCTGTCGCGCCGTACAGAGGCCGCACCCCCGACGCCGCCGTGATGAACGAAATCCGACAGGTGGCCGTCAAGGCGCTCAATGCAAGTTTGTAGCCATAAGAAAAGAGGGGGTATTTTGGCTTTCCATTGAATAAAAGCCGTTTTTTCGCTATACTGACATGATGCCCGTACCGAACCTGTTTCCGGCAAATTCAAGCTCGTTTCGTGAGGCGCGGCTGGCGTGGAACGTGGCCGGCGGAGGGGAGATCCAATGGAAGCAGGTCGTGGATGCGATGGTGCCGCAGGAAGTGCAGCAACGGAATGCGAACGTCATATACAGATGGCCCCAGCAGTACGATGCCGCCCAGCAGCGCGCCCGTAGTATCGAGGGCATGATGCGCGGGCAGCGTCCGGACGCGCTCCGCGACATGGGGCGCAACCTCTTCAGCGCACTTGGTTCGGCGCTCACGCGTCTCGGCGATTACATCCGTCGCTCCAAGGCCGAGGCCGCACAGCGCAACCGGCTTGTGTCGCAGCAGCAGGCGCTCAATACGGGCTCCACGGCTCCGGCCATCCCCGAAACCATCCCCACGACGGAACAGGAGATGCGCGCGCGTATTGAAACCTTCAACAAGAATCCAAATCGCGAGATGACACTGACGCTGGAGGGAACCGGGCCGTATACGCTCAGCTGGAACACTGTCGATATCCCCCGCGAGCGCGTGGATCACGAATCGGTGCAGAAGCGTGTGAACGCACTTGGGTTCCCCGAGGGCACCTATGACCACGACCGGCTCACACTCTCGAATATCTCGCTGCTCCAGGTGCACCAGACGGTATTGGCGCTGCGCCCCGCGCCCGCGCAGACGCCGGCCCAGCAGGCCGCGGCCAAGACCGGCACTGAGCAGCAGGCGAAAACCGACGCCGAGCGGCCGGCCAGCAGGTCGCCCTTCACACCACAGGAAACGCAGGCCATCCGCATCGAACGGTTCAACTTCGGGTGGAGACAGGGCTTCGTGGAGACGGCGATCAGGAACCTTCCCGCCGACAAGCGCGCGAACGTGGTGCAGGCCCTTTCGCGTATCACAAGCAACGAGCCGGCGGTCGGCGAACTGATGGTGGCGATGAACGGTTTGCCCCGCGATCAGCGGGCCGCCCTGGCAACCATCCCGGCCGCGCAGCTGCGCGACATCCTCCGCAACCCCGCCGCGAATCCCGCAGGCCTCACGGCTCTCCGGACGCAGGCCGCCACCGCCGCGCTTGTGCTCGTGCGCAACTCACCCGCCCGCGTCACGGCGGTCCAAAACAACGTCGAGCCGATGCTCGAGCTGATCCAGAACATGTGAGACGGTTCAGTCGTTTACGACCTTTATGGAGAGTTCTTTGAGCTGCTTCTCCGTGACGAACGACGGTGCACCCATCATCGCGTCTTGGGCTTTCCCATTTTTTGGGAACGCGTAGATATCGCGGATGCTGGGGCACTCCCACAACACCATCATGAGGCGGTCGATGCCGGGTGCGCAGCCGCCGTGCGGCGGGGCTCCGTACTGGAAGGCGCGGATCATGCCGCCGAACTTCTTATCGACGTCCTCCTTCGTGTAGCCCGCGATCTCGAAGGCCTTGTACATGATATCGGGGCGGTGGTTGCGGATGGCGCCGGAGGTGAGCTCAAACCCGTTGCAGACGAAGTCGTACTGGTAGGCGAGGATATCGACGGGGTCTTTGGTCATGAGCGCTTCCATGCCGCCCTGGGGCATCGAGAACGGGTTATGGGAGAAGTCGATCTTCTTTTCCTCCTCGTTCCATTCGTACATGGGGAAATCGACGATCCACGCCCACGCGGCTTTCTTCGGGTCGATCATACCGAGGCGCTTCGCGCATTCGGCGCGTACCTGCCCGAGCGCCTTGCACGCGGTGAGCCACTTGTCGGCGCCGAAGAAGACGATGTCGCCGTCTTTGGCACCCACCGCTTCCATGATCTTTTTGGCGAGGTCATCGCCCAGGAACTTGAGGATGGGAGCTGCGATCTGGCCATCCTTCCAGGTCAGATATGCGAGGCCTTTGGCGCCGTAGATCTTCGCGATCTCGGTGAGGTCATCGATGTCCTTCCGTGTGAATGTGGCGGCACCGGAGACCCGGAGCGCGTGCACCACGCCCTTGTTGGCGACTGCGTCGGCGAAGACTTTGAAGCCGCAGCCCTTCACGAGGTCCGAGACGTTTTTGATTTCCAGCTCGTAGCGCAGGTCCGGCTTATCCGTCCCGTAGCGGTTCATGGAATCCTTCCAGGTGATGCGCGGGAACGGGTCCCATACCACCTTCTTGTCGCTGAATGTGTGCGTGAGCTCAATCATGAGCGGCTCGGCCACCTGGAACACGTCTTCCTGCGTGACGAAGCTCATTTCCAAATCGAGCTGATAGAACTCACCCGGATGGCGGTCGGCGCGCGGGTCTTCGTCGCGGAAACAGGGGGCGATCTGGAAGTAGCGGTCGAGGCCAGCCACCATCAGCAATTGCTTAAACTGCTGCGGTGCCTGCGGGAGGGCGTAGAACATGCCTTTGTGGAGGCGGCTCGGCACGAGATAATCACGTGCGCCTTCCGGAGACGAGTTTGCGAGGATGGGCGTCTGCACCTCGGTGAACTGCTTCTTGTGCATGTACTCCCGGATATGCGTGATCAATTGATCACGCTTCATCATCATCTCCTGCAGCTTCGGGCGGCGCAGATCCAAAAAGCGGTACTGCAGTCTCAATTCTTCATTCACATCCTTATCCACGTCGATCTCGAATGGGGGCGTCTTCGACTCGCTCAACACTTCAATCGTCTTCGTGAGCACCTCCACCTCGCCCGTGGGGTTGTCCTTCCGCTCGGCGCCCGCGATGCGCTTGCCAACCGTGCCGTCGATCTTGAGCACCCACTCGGACCGGATAGCGGACGCGGCCAGAAAGGCCGCGCTGTCGGGATGGATCACCACCTGCGTGATGCCGAAGTGGTCGCGGAGATCGATGAAGATCAATCCTCCATGATCACGACGACGGTGGACCCAGCCGCAGAGGGTGACATCGGTGCCGGCATGGGAGGGGCGGAGGTCGCCGCAGGTGTGGGTGCGTAGCATAGGGTTGGAGTGAATCGGAGTGGGAGGAAGTATAGGGCAGGACTGGAAAAATGCGAATCCGTAAACATGTGAAAATTAGCCTAGCTTTGTCATGGTGAGGAGCGGCGTGCCCGCAGGCCGCCGCGTCTCGAGCCATGAGTTTCTGAGCAAGCTCCACGCTTATCCCGCGGTATTCGGGATGCATCGACCCATGACTGGCGTTTCATGAACCATGGCTCGAGACGGGCGGTTTCGATTACCGCCCTCCTCGCCATGACAGGCTGCTTCAGTAAGCAGGCTCGAGGCGCTGTGGCGCGCCTCGCCAATTTGTTACTTAAACAACCGCCCCAGTTCCTCCTTGAATTCCTCCACATCCTTGAATTCCCGGTGCACGGAGGCGAAGCGGATATAGGCGACCTGATCAATCTTCTTCAATTCCTTCATCACGTCCTGGCCGATCGTCGAACTTTGGACCTCCTCCTTGTTGGCGCCCCATTTTTCCTCCAGTTTCGTCAAAAGCTTATCTACCTGATCCTGCGTCACCGGCCGCTTGCTGCAGCTGAGCCAGATCCCCCGCTCGAGCTTGGTGCGTGAGTACGGCTCGCGCGTGCCGTCGCGCTTGACGACGATCATGGAAGAAAGTTCCTGCCGCTCGAACGTGGTGAATCGATGCTCGCACTTGGGGCACTCGCGGCGCCGGCGCACGGCCCGGCCTTCTTCGGTCAGGCGCGAGTCGATCACCGACGTATCGTCGTGTTTGCAGCGCGGGCAGAGCATGGCTGCAGTATACCGTCTTTCCATCGTGCTTCCCATTACGCCGCCAAAGACTGCGGATGGGCATATTTGAGCATCAACGCATCCAGTCGCTCGTGCGCCTCGCGTTCGATTTCGTCATAGCGCAGAAAGAGTTCGTGGGTGATCGCATCCATGTTCGTTTGCATCCGCGATTCGGCGCGGGCACATAGACGGTCGATTTCCATTTTGCACCGCTCGGCTTCTTTCATGATGCGGTCACAGGCCGCATGCATGCCCGGGCGCAAGGTGAGCAGGCTCGTCATCAGCAAGTCTTCCGTTGAAATTTGCCCAGCGGCGTACGCAGTGCCCATGACAAACAGCAACTCCGCTTCGTGGCGCTGTGTCATTCCCGGCTCGTCACCGAACGCGAGGGCGCGCATTGTTATATCGGGCGTGATCTCGCGGCCGGCCAACGTCTCCGGTCTGTTTGTTCTCCATCCCAGCCGGTCGGAATACTGCATCATGAGCCAAGGAAACAAAGTCACGCTCCAGAAAGCAACCCACCCCTGCGGATTTTTAGCCGTGAACGTGAAGATTGGCTTCGGTTCCGTGCAAAATCATCACTGGCAGCTCATTTATGCAGAAATTCCGCCCTTGCGGAGCATTGCAGGCATATCCGATGCCAGATTCACCACCGTCGAGGGCGGCGTGGGTGGCAATCGTCCCGAATCGAGGATCAGGTCGGGCCGGTCGATCTGGTTGCGGAACTGCTCCTCCATATCCACCGCCGAGTAGGGGTTTGGCTGGCCGTGGATGTTGGCGGAGGTGGTGCTGATCGGTCGACCGAATTCCTGCGCGAGACGCTGGGCGAGGGGGTGGGAGGAGATGCGGACGCCGAGGGTTGGGTTAGGGCTAGGGTTAGGGCTAGGAATGAGGGCATGAGGAGCGTCAGGGCGGAGTTGCAAGATGATCGTGAGCGGACCCGGCAGGTGCTTCTGCGCCAGCTCATCAGCCTTGTCGTTCCACTGCACGTACAGCTTCGCCTGGTCCACCGAGGAGAACAGCGCGCTGATGGGCTGCGTGAGCGGGCGTTCCTTGATGCGGAAGACCTTCATCACGGCGGTGGGGTTGCTCATGTCGCACGCGAGGCCGTAGCAGGTCTCGGTCGCGTGGGCGACGACTCCGCCCTTCCGCAAAACGTCGAGCGCGCGCTGGATGCCGGCGGAGTCTGCGGGGAGGATCTTCATATTGATAGAATACTGGAAAATCAATTTTCGTGGTGAGGTGCCCGGCAATCGCAACCGGGCCTCGAACCATAAAGCGCATAGTCGGCGTTTGTCATGGTGAGGAGCTCGCCCACAGGCGAGCGTCCCGAACCATGACCTTCATCGCTCTCAAGCCATGGCTCGAGACGGGCGGTTGCGATTGCCGCCCTCCTCGCCATGACAAACGCGCTTATTGAAGCAGCTCGAGGCACGCTGCGGCGTGCACCTCGCTGTGAAACGGTTCGGTCCTATGTTTCCTGTGCAACAGCATACTTGGCAATCGCCTCCTCCACCTTCTTCTCAAAAATCGTGGAGATCGTCACCGTCAGCGGCACGGGGATCACCTGTTCGCCGATCTTGAGCTGGATGCGCTCCTTGCCGGGGAAGGTTTCGAAGACGCGCTTGAGATCAAGCAGGAGTTGGCGCGGCGCGCGGGGCGGGAGCGTGATTGTGTGGACGGAGATCGAAGGATTCGTTATCTCGTTATTTCGTAATTTCGTATCTTCGTCACGAGTTAACGGGCTAACGGGCATGTTCGGATTCCCGCCACTCTCAAGTGCCCTTTGCGCATCTTCGGGCTTCATCCCCATCACGATCCAGCGTCCGAGCGGGCCGAAGAAATCATCCTGCGGCGCCGGTTTTTCGTCCTGCTTCTCCTTCACCGAGACCGTCTCGCCCGCGATCACGTTGCCTTCCTCGTCCACCATGTCGACGGTCTCCTCCTCTTCCACGCGCGTGCGGAAGGTGAGCCCTTCGGCGGCTTCTTTTTCGTCGAAGAAGCCCGATTCTTTGGCTTTGGTGATCATGGTGGAGAGCGATGCCCGCTTCACCGCGTCTGCGCGCATCTGCAGCACGCCGCCGCGCATGTCCACCGTCCCGGCGATCACCAGCACGGTATCGGGCTGCTCCAGGATGTGCGCCACCTCCTGGTACGTGCGCGGGAAGAGCGTCACTTCCATCTTTCCCGTGGGGTCTTCCATGTTCAGGATCGCCATGGTCTCCCCTTTCTTGGTGGTGATCTTCTTGATGCCCTCCGCAAGGCCCGCGATCGTCATGCGCTTGCCTGCGTCCTTCGTTGTCATATTGGCGATCAGCTGCGCTTTTTTGCCGATGTATTTGCGGAGGCCCGCGAGCGGATGGCTGCTCACGTACATGCCGAGCGTTTCCTTCTCCCACTTGAGTTTCTCCAGGTGCGTCGCCGCTTCGGTCTTCGGGAATTCGATCTTGCTCTCCTCCACTCCCCCTTCCATGCTGCCGAAGAGGTCGGCCTGCGCCGATACCACGTCGCCCGAGGCTTTCGAGAAATCGGAGATGCGGTCGTAGTGTTCGATGACCATGCGGCGCTCGCCGAGACTATCGAGCGCGCCGCTCTTCGCGAGCGCTTCCAGGAGTTTTTTGTTGAGGACGCGGCTGGGGAGACGTCTGGCGAAATCTTCAAGCGATTTGAACGGGCCGGTCGCCTCGCGTACGGCAATGATCTGCTGCACCGAGCTGTCACCGAGCCCCTTGATGGCCGAGAGTCCGAACCGGATGGATCCCACCGCGGCGCCGTCGGTCTTCTGTTTGGCGTCCGTGGGCGGAATTGCCGTGAAGTGCCGGAGCGACTCGTTGATATCCGGCGGCAGTACCTTGATGCCCATCGCGTTGCATTCGGCGATTTCGATCATGATGCGGTCGGTCTTCTGCGCGTCACCGCTGAGGAGGGCGGCCATGAATTCCGTCGGGTAGTGGGCCTTCAGGTACGCGGTTTCGAACGCGATGCGCGCGTACCCCGCCGCGTGGGACTTGTTGAACCCGTAGCCGGCGAACGGCGTGATGACGTCGTCGAAGATCTCCTCCGCCAGCTTCTTCGGGTAGCCCTTCTTCTCGGCGCCCGCGATGAATTTTTCACGCTGCGCCTTCAGTTCTTTCATGATTTTTTTGCCGATGGCGCGGCGGAGCAGGTCGGCTTCGCCCAGCGTGAACCCTGCGAACACCTGGGCGATCAGCAGAATCTGTTCCTGGTATACGCCGATGCCGTAGGTGGGCTCCAGGATCGGCTTCAGGTCCTCGTGCTGGTAACTCACCTTCTCGGTGCCGTTTTTGCGCTTGATGAAACTGGGGATCCAGTCCATGGGGCCCGGACGGTAGAGCGACACCATCGCGGTGATGTCGCCGAACTGGGTGGGCTTCAGTTGCTTCAGGTAGCGCCGCATGCCGGCCGATTCCAGCTGGAACACGCCCGTGGTATCGCCGCGCTGGAGCAGCTTGTAGGTATCGGCATCATCGAGGGGCGCGTCCTTCAGATTCACCGTGCGGCCGTAGAGGCGCTGGATGATTTCCAGTGTGGTCTGAATCACGGTGAGGTTCGTGAGGCCCAGGAAGTCCATTTTGAGCAGGCCGAGGGCTTCGAGCGGCTTCGCGGAATACTGTGTGATGATGATGTTCTCATCCTTGGGCGCGCGCTGGAGCGCGGTGTAGTCCTTCGCTGGTTTCTCGGAGATGATGACGCCGCATGCATGGATGGAGACGTGGCGCGCCTTTCCCTCGAGCTTCAGGGCGGTATCGATGATGCGACGGTAGGTCTCGTTCGCCTCGTACACGGCCTTGAGCTCATCCGTTTCCAGCGCTTCCTTCAGCTTCGTTCCCGGGCGGTCGGGAATGAGCTTCGCAAGGCTGTTCATTTCCAGGAACGGCACGCCGTACGCGCGGCCGACGTCCTTCACCGCTGCGCGGGCCGCGAGCGTCCCGAACGTGCAGATCTGCACCACCTTGTCGGCGCCGTATTTGCCGCGCACGTACTCGAGCACTTCGTCGCGGCGGGTATCGGCGAAGTCCAGATCGATATCGGGCATGGAGATGCGCTCGGGGTTCAGGAAGCGTTCGAACAGCAGTCCGTGCGGGAGCGGATCGATACCCGTGATGCCCAGCGAGTAACTGACGAGCGAGCCGGCCGCCGAGCCGCGGCCCGGGCCCACCGTGATTCCCCGCCGCTTGGCTTCGTTCACGCAGTCGGCGACGATCAAAAAGTACCCGGAGAACCCGACCTGCTTGATGATCTTGAGCTCATACTCCATGCGCTCGCGCTGTTCTTTCGTGTTCTCGGGATAGAGCACTTTGAAACCCTCTTCGCAGAGGCGCGTGAGCTCTTCCTCTTCCGTCCTGCCCTTCGGCACGGGGAACCGCGGGATTTTGTACTTGCCGAATTTGAAGCCGAGGGAGCACCGGTCGGCGATCACCTTCGTGTTCTCGAGCGCCTCGGGCACGTGGGCAAAGGCTTTTTCCATTTCCTCGAAGGGTCGCATGGAGAAGTCGCTGTCGCGCATCGAGAAGCGGCCGGGGTCGCTGACCTGCGCGTTCTTCTGGATGCACAAAAGCACGTCATGAGCCTCCGCGTCCTCCGTCCGGCAGTAGTGGCTGTTGCAGGTGGCCACCACTGGCACGCCGAGTTCCTTCCCCATCGCGATCAGCTGCTGGTTCACCTCCGCCTGACCGGGGACGTTCGGCAGATCCATCAGCTCGAAATACACGTTGTCTTTGCCAAAGTAGCCGCGGTACTCCTCCGTCAGTTTTTTCACTCGCTCCGTATCCTCCGTCAGCGCCGCCTGCGGGATGGCGCCGCCGATGGGTCCCGTGAGGGCGATCAATCCTTTGCCGTACTTCTCCAGCAGCTCTTTGTCGACGCGGGGCTTGTAGTACATGCCGTCGAGCGCGGCCTCGGTGGCGAGTTTCAGGAGGTTCTCGTACCCCTCCTGGTTTTCGCAGAGCAGCGTGATGGGGTAGCGCTTGGTATCCGTTCCGCTCTCTTTATCCTTCCTCGTGCGCGCGGCGATATACGCCTCCATCCCCAGGATCGGCTTGAGCCCCGCCTTCTCCGCGGCCTGGTAGAACTCGATCAATCCATAGGTGTATCCCTTGTCCGCCAGGCCCACGGCGCCCTGGCCCAGTTCCTTCGCGCGGTCGACGATCTCGTACACGCTCGGAAGGCCCTCCAGCAGTGAGTAGGTGGAGTGGCAATGCAGATGGACGAAATCGGAGGCTTTCACCGTCGAAGTATAGAGGAAAACACTCAAATACTCAGCAGGAGTGTGTCCAATTTCTCAGACTTTGGAAGGAGTTTTTATGACATCAGTTTGCCCAGAGTGACCCTCGCCCTCCTGAAGGAGAGAGAGCGCTGCCTTTCTTTTCAACAGACTATCAAAAATTGAGCCCTAACTTTTTGCGATGCTGTTCCCGTCACTGGCACCGCGTCGTGATGTTCTCCGTCACGATCTCGATGCCCTGCGGGGTCGGGCACGCGAGCACATGCGCGCGTCGCCTGCCTCATCATATGTCCCGGCCGATGCTCCAAAGAACATCGTGGGACTCACAATCCCGGCGCATTGCCATGTCCAAAAAATCTGCGCAACAAACCGAAGTTAACGCCTGTCGTTATTGTTCGTTCATGGACCGTGGCTCAACGTTCTTTCCCATAGACTTTGAAAGGGCTCCCGAAAACGGGCTCGTTGCCGTCGACCGTATACGTCACGGGCGCGTCATGCAGGCGCTCCTGCGTTTCGGCGGACTGCTTCGCAGTTTTTGTGTCGGCAATCGTGCGTCTGCGATCGGCGAGGACGTCCTCATGATCTTCGAAAACGGCTCGTATTTTGCCGATAACCCCATCGGAGACTTCGCCCGTGATGTAATTCTTTTTGTCGTTGAGCCGGCTGATGATGCGCAGCCGCTCCCCCTCGTCCCGTATCGTCCAATAGAGTTCGGCAAGGTTCACCGCCTCCTGGAGATGGGTCATTTCCCTGGAGGATTGAGTGGTTGCCACAGGAGTCGTTTCCAGTTGCGTCGATGCAACCACGGGCGCGTCGACCGTATTTCCGGCGGATGCGACGGGAGGGCCTTTGTCGAAAGAGTGACGTTCGGACATGATGCGACGATTCTCCTTTTCCGATCGTCCGACAATCAAATGGATGCAGCCGGAAGGCTTTGTGGCTTCATCATGCTCAGATTTGGCACCACGCCGTGATGTCGTCCGTCACAATCTCGATGTCCTGCGGGGTCGGGCACGCGGCGATCACCTGCGACCGGCATGCGAAGTACTGCGCGCCGCAGGCAGTCCCCCGCGCCAGGCATTCCGGAGTATTGGGCATGTTCGGCGGAGGCGGCAGGTACTGCGCGGGCGGCAGGCCTCCCTGGCCCGCGACGTACGCGGCGCACCAGGCCTGTTTCGATTGCGTGAGGCTCACGTTGCACGCGGTCTCGACCTCCCCGATGCACGCGGTGTATTCCTCCAGACATCCTTCGATCACCGGCGGGCACGCGGAGCCCGGGTTGCCGGGCGTGCGTCCGGGATCGACGCCGGCGGCGAGCATGCACTTGCGCCAGCGGGGATCGTCGGGCGTATCGCTCAGGTACGCGCCCGAGAAGTACGGGAAACATTCGTCCTCGAAGACGATCTTGAGGGCCTTCTGCAGGCGTTCCTGGCACGGGCGCTCGATGCACGTGCGCAGCAGGAAGTAGCCGAACCCGCGCGTGAAGCTGCGGAGCTTGGTCATGTCCGTTACCAGCGCGCCCAATCCGGCGACGGCGGTATGGAGGCCCGTGAGCCCCTGCCGGGTGGAGAGGACGGGGTCGGCGCCGGCTATGAAGCTTGCGCTCTGTTTTTCCGCCAGACGCTCGGTGAAGACCGAGAGGGCGCGCCGCTCCGCCGCGCGGATGAAGTTGAACAGCTGCTGCAGGGGGTCGTCGCGCTCCACGATGCTCGGAGGCGTGGGGCGCTCGGATTCGTTCTCCATCCACAGTCGCGAGAATTCCTGCGTGATGCGGGCCTGATCCGGCGTCACCGCAAAGGCGCCGTTGAGCGGGTGCACCACGACGCCGTCGGAGGGCTCGGCCATGCACCCCTGCTCCGTCAGGTGCGTGCGGGGCGGGGGCGGCGTAGGGGCAGGCACTGTGCCCCCTGCGGCCAGCGTTTCCATCGCCGCGGCCATGGCGTTCACCGTCTCGGCCCCTGCGAGGTAATCGGAGACCGTCACCTGCACCTGCGCGAGCGTGTCGCGCTCGCGGACGATGTCGTCCCGCAGAACCGGCAGCGCGGCCGCCTGCGGGGTGTTTCCCCAGGCATTCAGCATGATATCGAGCGTCGCAGCGTCGCAGCCGTAGCCGTCGCGGCCCGGCAGGATGAACCCGGGCGAGGTGTAGTTGCTGTGGTAGTAGCACACGGGGCCCGCGGGGGGCGTGACGAGATCGAACAGGTGCGGGTACTGCACGAGCCAGTCGCTGATGCCCGGGTTCAGGGCGCCTTGGGTCAGGAACCAGTGTCGTTCGTCGAGGAACGAGAACAGATCGGCAAGCCGCACCATGGCGTACACGTTGTTCTGCGTCAGTGCCACGTTCATCAGCTGCCGCACGTTCTCCATTTTTGCCTCCAGCATCGTGACGTCGAATTGCAGGCAGGTGGTGCGCTGGAGCCCTTCGCGCGCCCGTTCGATGCCGCGCATGCGCGCGTCGACGCGCTGCATCAGGGGCGTCAGCACGAAGCGGGACCACTCGCTTAAGGCATTGGGCAGGAAGAGTCCCAGGTTCGGTCCGCTGGTGCTCGCCGCCATGCCGGCGTCGGCGCGGTTGAGGATCATCAGGACTGCGGGGGAGACGGCGAGGTTCTGGGCATGAGCCTGCGTGGGGGCGATCAGCGCACATGCGATGATCACCGGAAGAGCGAAGATGGAAGAGCGAAGATGGAAAACATTTTTCAATCTTTTTTCTTGAACCTTCAATCTTGGCCGATGGCGGGAGTGAACTATCATCATGGGGTGCATTCGAGGGTTTGAAGCAGATTGGCCCCGTCGGTGTCATTGAACGGGCACATCTGCTCGGGGAACGTGGCGCGGGGGAACTGGTCGAACATCCTGGTCGCGCGCCGGATGATGCCGGCCAGCGTGTCGGCACGCTGGGTCATGTAGTCCAGGTACAGCCGCGTCGCCACCCGTGCGCCGAGCGCATCGGTGCGGTCCTGCAGGTCGAAGATCGCCTGCGCACGCTCGTTCCCCCTGTTGGAAACCGCTTCGGCCGGCCCAAGCACTCCCGCCTGCACCTGGTGCAAGCCTTGCAGCAGCGGGAAGCCGCATGCGCTCGAGAGGCCGCTGGGCGCCATGCCGGCACACAGTGCGGTTTCGAGCTGCCGGACAAGCAGCGTCGGGCGGTAGGGAGGAGGCGCCCAGGAGCGGAAGACCGGCGCGACATCGAGTGAACCCAGTTGCAGGTCGGGACGGATGCACGAGATGACCGGGGATGTGCCCGCCTGCACGGTGATGCCCGTGTCACGGGGGATGAAGCCGTCGTCGGTCTGCTCCTCGAGGCAGGTATCGAAGAAGCAGACGTTGTTGCCGATGGAGTTCCGGTATTCGGTGCGATCGGCCCCGGGGGTGCACACGGGCGCGGGCGCGTTCTCGTGCCACTGGATACCTCTGCACGAATCGGGCCCCCGTTCGGTCACGTGCGGCTCTGCACCGGGCGCACAGGCTGCCAGGATGATGGTGCCCGGTGCCCGCGTGATGTCGCTGCACGACGAGGCGCCGGGAGCCTCGAAGCTGCGGCACAGGTATCCCTGCCGCGCGAGCGGTTGCGTGCAGAGCGCCGTGCCGGCCACGGGCTCCGGGGGATATTGTCCCCCCGCGATGGGTGCGCAGGCGGTGCCGTCGGTGCAGAGGGACGGCAGTGTGGGTTCCGGCAGGATCCAGGTGAGGCCTGCGTCGCCGCTCACCTCCCCTCCCTCCAGCTTTTCGACATAGCCCCAGAAGCGGACGTTATCCGGGAGGAGATCCTGATACTCCGCGGGGGCCTGGAACGTGACGATGTCGCCCTCTTCCAGCGGCGGGTCGAAGTCGGTGCTCCGGAGGCTCTGCCAGATCTGGTCGAGCGCGTCTTCCACCCCCTCCCAGTTCCACAGGATGTACTGGCGTTCGGTGCCGACGGCTTCGAACGGGCCCCGTACGGGTGCGCCCGGAAAATCTTCCCAGTCGCCGTCGCGGTCGCCGCGGGCGTAGCGGTAGCCGCCCAACTGGTACCGGTTCACGGCGGCAATAAGCTGTTCGCGTCCCGTCACGGATGTTTCCAGCGCCCTGAGCACAGTGCCCAGGAATGTGAATTTCGCAGCCATCCTGCCGGTTGTGGGGATGGTGTGACCGCGTGGCGTACCGCGGCCGGCGTTGCCGCCCGCCCGCCAGATGTTGATGAGTCCCCGGGTGCGGCTGATGGTGCGAATGCCGAGGTCGGGCGATTCCATGATCGGCTGTTCGTAGGCGGCGGCGATCAATTGCAGGTCCTGCGCGAGGGTTCTGAGGCGCATCTCACGCACAGCGAGCTTGCGCACATCGTTCCGCACCGCTTCGCACCGGTCGATCACATAATAGGTCTTCACGAGGCGCCTGCGCGTGGTATTTGCATCGGTTCCTGCGATGTTCGATTCCGAAGGCCACAGGTACCGTCCCTGCGCGTCGGGCGTCAGCGGGGGCGGCTGCGGTTCGCAGAAGGAAATGTCGCCGCTGAGCGCAAGAGGGATATCGCCCGGCAGCAGGGGGCCCTCGTCCGGGCGATAGGTCGTGCTGATGAACGACTGTACCGCCGGGTCCGCGGTGTGCGGACGCTGGGGGTTGGAGCCCAGCAGGAATTCATTCTCGGTGATGGCGTGAATGCGGTCATATAAAGAAGCTGATTGCGCATGCGAGCGTCCCGGCAGAACACTGATGAATGCCAGAACAAGAACCAAGATCGAAGACTGAAGATTGAAATTTTTTTTCGATCGTTTTTCTTCAATCTTCAATCTTCCGGGCCGATGAGTGGCGCGGAGGAATGTCATTCGGCGAGGTCTTTGAGGGAACTTTGTCCTTCGCGCGCGTAGCTGCACGCGGCGATATCGGCGTTGAGCGAGAGGACGTTGCGGATGTCGAGCGAAGCGCGTTCGAGGCACCGGAGTTCGCTCTCCAGCGAGCGAAACCTGTCCACTCCCGCGAGGTAGCGCAGGAGCTTGTGCATGGTGCGCGGTGCCACCGAGATTTCGCGCATGATGATGGCCCGCTCTTCCTGCGTTTCGGTCGCCAGCGACGTGAGAACCAGGTCGTTGCTGCCGGGCTCGTTGAACGTGCCGGGGACGCTGGGCATCGATTGCGCGTCGTCCTTCACGTTCGTGAAGAGCAGGTCCGACCGCCAGTTGAGGGCGCATTCGTATGCCGCCTCGTACGCCAGCAGCACCGCGGGGAGATCGTATTCGGAGAGGGCCTCTCCGCGGTCCCAGGGCGGCAGCGAGCGGGCCAGTGCCTGCAGGTCATTGCTCGGTGCGATGGTCGCTCCTCCCATGCACGTCGTCCTGTCCTCAGTCGTATCGATATGCGCGCGCACGACCCGGTTGACGGTGGAGGTGAAGGTGTCCCTCCAGCGCTCCGTCTTGCTCCGCAGATCGCCGGACATGTTGGAGCCCGAGGGGAACAGGAATTCGTGGTGCTTGCATGCGAGCAGGTCCTGGCTGCCCGCCTGGGCCGAGAGCCCGCTTGCGTTGTCACCGTGGAGCGAGAGCATGACGAGCCCCATCGTGACGACCGACGCGAAGGCGATGCCGGTGCGGGAGACGCGGTTACTCATTGCACTGGGAGATGAAGCACGGCAGGCGGCTGATATGGTTCAGAATGGACATGGAGTCGCTCACGGGATCGAGAATGTCGCCGTTGAATTCGTCCAGAAATGCGTCGAAGTTCCCTGCAAACTGCAGGAGGGCGCGGTAGGACGCGTCGTAGGTGACGGCCAGGCGAAGCACGGCATCTTCGCGCGCAAGCAGGTTTTGGCGGGCTGGCTCGCACACCTGCCGGATCAGATGGTCGCTCTGCGCATCGATGGCGTCGGTGGAATTACGGATGCTGTCGGCCGTGTTCAGGAACCGGCAGCTTGTGAGAGCGCGCATGCGCATGTTCTGGCACCCGCGTACCGGGAAGCTAATGTACCCGTCCGCGTCGGGCATCTGGATGCGGCTCTGGTGCACCAGCTCGCACACGGCGGCCGTGCGGCACTCCAGCGCCCGGCGGCTCTGGATGAGCGGCTCAAGGAGCTCGGACGTGAGCACGCCCCTCGTCTCGAAGATCCCCGTTCGCGCTTCGGGAATCGAGGCGGCGCTCTCGTTCATGCCCTGCCACTCGGTGAGCGAGTCGATGTCGTCATCCGTCAGCACGCGCGCCGCATACGCCGGAACGGCCGTGCGCCACGCGTCCTCCCCCGTCTTGATCCACGGCGTGCCGTCGCGCGTGTAGCGCGTATTGCCCTCGGCTTCGTTGCCGGCCCACTTGAGCCCGAAGAGGATGCCCCGGTACACGCGTTGCTGCTGCGCGAGCGAGGAAAAAATATCGTTTTGGCACTGTAGACGGCTTGGATCCGCTTGTGCAAAGGCGCTGTCGGCAGGCATCGATGCGCCGAGCAGGCAGAGCAAGACCAACAACCAAAGGCCGCGAGAGAGTCCGGCAGTCAGCCTTTCGTGTTTGATCGCGGGGTTGTTCATGGGGTGTCGGGGGAAAGCGGGCTCATGGGGGATTGCTGGAAGAGCGGGTAGAGCTTTTCGGCCTGCGTGCGGAACAGCGGCGTTCCATCCGCATCGGTCGTCACCTGGCCGTCGGGTCCGATCACCTGCTCGCGCATGCCGCGCCGCAGCCCTTCGATGAGTGCGCTCTCGGCGTCGGAATTGTCTGAGGGGGCGACAATCTGCCATCCGTCCCTCGGCATCTGCTTCTCGCTGCGCATGCGCACGCACGCTTCGTCGGCCGGGTCGCACGGCTCATCCTCTTTTACGTTCAGCAGGTCGAAGTCGTCCCGGGTCAGCACGAAGGGCCTCGAGGCGAGGCGCGTGAAAATCTGGATCAGCTCGGGTTCGGCGTAGGCGCACACGCCGGAATCCCATGCCTCGCACTCGAGCGCGTCGGTCGCGTCGCTCTTGTCGGCCGAGGTCCAGAAGCGCTCGTAGCGGTCGTTCATGGTGTTGAGCACCGTCGCGGCGCGCTCCAGCTTTTCCCGGGTATCGGTCTCGTCGAATGCCGGGGGGTCCGGCACGCCCTCGGGCGAATTCCTGTGGTCGACCAGGGGCATCAAATCCAGGGCATCGGCGCTGAAGGTGGGCACGGCCGGCAGCGCCGGGACCGCGATCGCGTTCGTCGCGAGCGGCGGGTCGCCGGCGGGCGGGGGCGGCAGGATATCCAGACGCAAGAACAGCACGTCGGGCACGGGAGCCACCATGCCGTACGGGTCCATCTTGAATGCCGTCAGGTCCAATATGAAATCCTGGTCATCGGGCAGGCACAGCGCCGGGAGCCCGTCCTCGCTTTCGCATTCCTGTTCGCCGCCGTCCAGTTCCGGGCGGTTCGGGAGCCAGGGATCGAGGAGCGAATAGATGGGCGTCGTGAACTGTTCCATGTGGCACCAGGGCAGGCTCGTCCTGTCGCGGAAGGTGGCATGGAGCGTCTGCAGGTCCCGCACGTCCTGTGCCAGCGCGAGACGCGCGTTCCGCGATGCAACGTACGCGCGGTAGCGTTCAAGGGAGTTCTGCGTCCACTCATGGATGCCCAGTACAATGTCGCGTTGCCGCGTGAGCAGCCACGAGAGGTAGTTGGGCAGTTCGGACCGCAGCGCCCGGTACTGGTCGATCTGCCAGGCGTACTGCTGGAGCTTTATGATCAAATCGTCCACGCCGGGCGCAGGCGGGTACCCCAGCACCGCGCGTTGCACGTTGTAGTCCTGCCAGCGTTCCGCAAGCGAGAGGAACACGGCCCTCGATTCCTCCACCGACGAGGCGCCGGGCGCCACCGGCACCACGACGGGGATGGGTTCGGGTTTGAGGAGCAGGAAGCGCCGGAGCGAGTCGGAGATCGTATCGAGCATGTCTTCCCGAACCTTCAGCTGCGCTTCCACGCTCCCGTTGCGGATGACGCGCGTGCCACCCTCCACGGGCAGTCCGCTCAGGATCGGCGCGAGTGCCGGCGCGATGCGCAGGCGGATCGTCGGCGGGGAGATGATCACCGCCGCATCGGCGAGGAAGGTGTTCCACCACCGCGTGAAGGTCTGCAGCCCCGTTTCGTCCGGGGGTCGGATGTACCCGCCGGTCGCTTCCGGTTCCTCGTCGGTCCACTGGTACGTGGTTTCCATGGCGGCGTCATCGAGATCCAGGAACGCCGATGCGAAGTCCCGGTTGTAATAATTGCGGAACACCGGCTCGCTCACGAAGGACATGCCGCCGCCGAGGTTCGGGTACCAGGTATCGGTGCCCGCGTTGAAATCCGGGTTACGGATAACAGGGTCCTGATCCGTCACGTCGGGCAGGTAGTCCCCTTTTCCGGCCTGGCTTTCTGCCAGCTCCTCGGCGGTATACGGGAATGCGATCACGCACTGGTAGCGTCCGTCCGTCCGTTCATCCTTGGGGTCGAATTCGTCGTAGTACGCGTAGCAGGCGGTCTCGGCCTCGAATGACGCAAGCTTGTCGTTCGGTACATCTTCCAGCGTATTGCGTTGCACCGAGACGTGGTATTGGCGAAAGAACGAAACGTATTCTTTGCCGCTGCGTCCCGCCTGGGGATCGGGTGCGACGGCTTCCGTGACGTCGGGGACGTACGGGCAGTCGTCCGTTCCGGCGTCATCGTCCGGGCGCGGGCAGCGGCACTCCTCGCCGGTGCATTCCCGGCAGTTGGGAAGAGCGTCGCCGTTCCGGGGGTTCACCCAGTCTTCCGAGCACGCGTACTTCGGCTGCCATCCGTCAACCGCGCATTTCACGTCCAGCACCGTCCCGTCGAAGTCCGTGACATCCTCGAAATCCCGGCAATCGTCGTAGGTGTATTCGTTTATCCATCTGCAAAAATTCTGGCATTGCCCCGGCGTCCACGGGTCGCTCGATTCGCCGTTCTCGTCCCAGTGGCACGGCGGGTTGCCTTCGAAATACGGGTACTCGTCGTCCGCGACGCTGAGCGTCACGTCCTTGTAGTGGCCGGGTTCCGTCACGATCACGTGCGGCTCTTCGCCCGGGTCGCCTCCTCCGTCGATGCCCGGCAGTCCCTGGGCCCCCCCGCGGGGGTCCTGGCACCACTCCGGGATCAGGGCCGAGACCAGCGCGAGTTCTTCGGCGGTGGTGCAGTTCGCCATCACTCCTTTCCGGTCGTTTGCATACTGGATCTGGCACAGCGCCCCCTGGTCCGCGCAGGCTTGGTTGATGGCCATCCCTGCCGGCGCGGTCGCCTGTGGTATTCCGCCTCCATATGCGTCGCACCACTGGTCGATGGCATCCGTGATGTCGCCGCAGACGGCTTCCGACGCGATGATGCATGCGCTGAAGTCGTCGAGGAACGTCTGGATCGCCGGCGGACATTGCGAGGCCGGGTCAAGCGGGTCGCTCGGCGGGCGCCCCGGGTCGACCATCGTCACCGGGTCCACCCATACGCGCCGCGTCACTTCATCGGCTCCTTCCTCGCACACGGTCGAACGGCCCGTGGCGGTGTCGGGATACACGAATGTGTCGTCGCGCAGCGCCATGGCGTTTTCAGGGGCTCCATCCCAGATGCCGCGGCGTCCGGGCGCTCCGTCCACGAATGGAATCAGCGTGAGCGCGTCGCCACTGTTGATGTCCAGGTCCCCGCCGGCGGCCGATGGGCCGATGGATTCGGCCTTGTTCCACCCGCCGCACATGGCCGTGTCGAGGTGCGCAGGAATATCGTCGTCCACCACCGTCTCAATATCCTCGTAACTCGCAGGCTCGGGGGTGGGGATGGCGTAGGTCGCGGCATGGGCCACATCGAGCAACAGTGAGATGCCCAGAATCAGGCAGAGCATCCACGCAAACCGGCGGCTGGCTGTGTATGTTTTCAAATCTGAAAAGTATACCACAAAGCACGCACTCTTTGGAGCAAGGGGGAGCCAAAAAGACGCGTCCTGATCTTGACAGTTTTTAGTGCAGTATTCCGGTAGTAAAAAAATAGATATCACGACATAAAAATCATCTTTGTGGCACACGATCCGGTTGCCCTGTTTCCTCAGGAAGGTGTACAAACGTACCCCTCCTCTCCGAGGCCTCCTTGTATCCCATTCCCCCTTCGAGGCATGTTCTCTCTCAATCGCGTCAACATCATCGGCTATCAGACCCAACCCGTCCAAATCCGTCAGACTCCCGGTGGCACCAGCGTCACCGATTTAAACGTCGTCGTCCCGTACTCCTTCAAGACCGAGTCGGGCGAGATGCTTGATGGCAAGGCCTTCCACACGGTCACCCTCTGGGGACCCATGGCGGAAGTCGCCGGCAAGTTCGTGAAGCCCGGTGCACAGCTGTTCCTCTCCGGCCGTCTCCAGACCGACAGCTGGCAGGATGAAAAAACGAACGAGAAGCGCAGCAAGACCAAAATCGTCGCGCTCGACCTCATCCTCCTCGATTCCAAAGAGGGCCAGAAGCCGGCGCCCGAGGGTGCCGCCGGGCTTATCCAGTGCGTCAACCGCGCCGATGTCATCGGCAACGTCACCCGCGATCCCGAGATGCGCACCACGACGTCCGGCCAGCAGGTATTGACGCTGGGTGTCGCCACCAACGAGAAATGGCGCGACAAAGCATCGGGTACCGATAAGGAGCGTACGGAATTCCACAACGTCGTCCTCTGGGGCGCCCAGGCCGAACAGGTCAGTAAGCATGTCCGCAAGGGCAACCGCGTCTACGTGAGTGGCCGCGTGCAAACCCGCAGCTGGGAAACAAAGGAGGGCAGCAAGCGCTACACCACCGAGATCATCGCCGACACCGTCACGCTCCTCGGCACCTCGCATCCCGCTGCCATCGATGCCATCCGGAATGAGGGCCGTGATCAGAGCATCTCATCACAGGCGTCATCCCGCTCCGAGCCTATGATGAATCAGGGAAGCGTCGCCTCGGAATCCTACAATCAGGATGTCCCGCAGGTCGAAACTGCGGCCGTTGCGTACGCATCCGAGATCAAGCCCGA
>CAYTEH010000013.1:0-11916 GCA_964436765.1 uncultured Candidatus Peribacteria bacterium | reverse complement strand
AGGAGGAAGTTTGCGTGCTTCTCGGCGATCTGTACGCCGCCCTGCGTGTGACCGCGGAGCCCTGCGGCATCGATCAGTTTCCACGCCGGCGTGCCGTCGGTCGTCGATTTGAAACATGATCCAGCCGTCTTCAAATGCGGCTGCGTTTCGATGCGCTTTTTGATGAGCCGCTCGATCTCGGTCTTTACTTCCGCTTCGGGCCGGGAGGGAACCTCAAGTTCGACTTCCCAGATGATGGGGGGCGTGTCGGTGTCCTTGAACAGGCTCTCGCGGTACGTGAAGTTGCATTCGTCGCGCGTGAGCGTCCTCCACTGGCCGTCCAGGAACACCGTCACATGCTTCACGAAATTGCCGATCCAGATGCCGCCGTAGCCCTGTCCCGCATTGCCGAAGATCGCGCCGCCGACGGTGCCGGGGATGCCCGTTAATGGCGAGAGATCGAGGTTTTGCTTCGCGAGGTCGTTGAGCAGGCTGCCGAGGATTTTGCCGGCACCGACCTGCACTACGTTGCCATCGACTTTGAGAAAATCGTGTTTCATCCGCACCACCAACGCATTGATGTCGGCATCGGCGAAGACGGTGTTCGATCCCCCGCCGAAGACGATCAGCGGAATATTTTTTTCCTGCGAGAATTTCCATGCCTCCTCCACATCCTCGCGCGTTTTGATCTCCGCGTAGTACCGTGCTTTGCCGCCGATGCGCATCGTTGTCTTGGGGCCGACGGGGACTTGATCTTGGATGGATAACATTTTTAGAAAAATTACAGTGACTATTCTAAGAGTCCATTCCTCCCGGCATGGCCCTTAACATAAATTCAGCAAACAAAGGAACTGTGAATGCCATACTTCCATATTCGGGACTGTAGATCATTCCTTTATTGATCAAGGTTGCTCGAGTTGGTCCCAGACTACTTGTACTTCTGCTCAATTCAGTTGCTATTTCTCCAGTTCGATGAGGGCCATCTCCCAAGCATGCCATCGCAAACAAATATCTTTTTTCTGCGTGAGTAAGTCGTTCAAAGCGTACTCGGAAGAAATTTTCGTCCAGACGTCTTGTTGCATGAGGAGTTGCTTCCTGAACTAGTTCGAAACTTATTGGCGACGCAGTTGCCTGGTTCCAACATTGATATCCCCATTCCTGAATAAAGTACGGATAGCCTCTAGTCAGTCGAAAAATTTCATCTAACGCTTTTTCATCAAAAGACACTTCCAATCTTCTCGTGGGTTCTTGTAAGGCCTTGGTGGCATCTTCCTTCGAAAGTGGGCCAATTATTGGAAAGCTAAATAGTCGCTCTGAATATGACTTTGAATCGCCTGCAAGTCCTGGCAGGGTCGGTAAACCTGCACCCAAGAGGACAAATGGCAATTGTCTTTGCTGCATTTTATGCATTGCCATGATAAGAGCACTGAGCTCTTTTTCACTTAAGTACTGAATTTCATCTATCAGTAAAACAACAAGCGTTGCTCTTTCTTCTGCTGCCTCAGCAACTGCCAATAGAAGATTTGGCAGATCAGCTTCCAGATCTCCGCTATCAGCTGAGCCGAGAGCAGGTTCAATATCTAAGCCAACAGATACTTCTCCAACTGAAACCTTCACTCCATTTAAGAAGCTCTTCAGTACAGCTAATGCATGTCGAGCTTTGTAACTTGCATTAGCTATGCGATCCAATTCGTACAGCATTGTGCGAAGATAGGGGGCGAGCAATATCGCAAGTGGCTTATCTTCATGTGCCTCAATTAAAATAGTCAGACAATCTTTCTGCTTAGCACGACGTTCAATCTCATTCAGTAGGACTGTTTTTCCTACGCCACGTAGTCCAGTTAGAAGCATACTTTTTTCTGGCCTTTTTTCACGGATGCGCCCCAGAAGTATTTCCGCTTGGCGCAAAATTCCTTCACGACCTACAAGCTCATGTGGTGGCGCACCTGCACCTGGCGAAAATGGATTACGAATGGGATCCATAATATCTATAAGATCATACACACTTATAGCCACTTTCTACTATAAGTTTATATAACCAGCATATAGCCCTTATAAGATAGCCAATGCCTCCTTCAGCCTCTTCATCGTCTCCTCCTTCCCCAACGCTTCTGCCACTTCAAACGCTCCGGGACTGTACGGAAGGCCTGTGAGCGCCGCGCGGAGCGGCCACAGGAGCTGCCCCAGTTTCCATTCACCTTTGCCCACCTCGGCGCGCATCACTTCCTCGATGCCTGCGCGATTCCACTGCTTGTCTGTGATGCCCGTCAGCAGGCCCTCCAGTGTCTTCAGGATCACTGGGAGCTGGTCAGGCTTGATCTTCTGCTTCTCGTTCGCCATCAGCTCGGCACTCGCGTGCGGTTCCTTGTAGAAAAATGCGAGCATCTCGGGCGCCTCGGGGAAGAACGTGATGCGTTCCTGGACCAGTGCCGCTTTCGCTTCGAAATCCTTGTCTTCACTGGCCTCCGGGAACTTCTCGGCGACGAGCGGGCGGATGCGTGCGGCGAAGTCCTTGATCGGAATTTTCCGCATCCACTGGCCCTGGAGCCAGTCGAGCTTCTCGAGGTCGAAGATCGCGCCGGCTTTCTGCACGCGGTCCAAGCTGAACTGCTCGATGAGTTCCTCCATCGTGAAAATGTCCTGCGTCGTCCCCGGATTCCACCCGAGCAACGCGAGGAAGTTGACCATCGCTTCGGGCAGGTACCCCTTCTTGATGTACTCCTCCACGGCCACGTCGCCGTCGCGCTTGCTCAGCTTCTTCCGGTCTTTGCTTAGGAGCAGCGGGACATGCGCGTAGCGCGGCGGCGTCCAGCCGAACCATTCGAACAGGATGATGTGCTTGGGGAGCGAACTGAGCCACTCCTCGCCGCGGATGACGATGTCGCACTGCATCAGATGATCATCCACCACGTGGGCCAGGTGGTACGTGGGGAACCCGTCGCTTTTCAGCAGCACCTGATCGTCGATCGTGTGGCCCTGGAAGCGCACGTCGCCGCGGATATCGTCATTGAAAGTCACTGTCTTCTCGTGCGGGACCTTCATGCGGACCACGTGCGGCAGTCCATCTTTGATCTTGGCATCGACTTCCTCGGGGCTCAGCTTCAGGCATTTGCGGTCATACATCGGTGCCTGCTTGCGCGCTTCCTGCTCCTTGCGCATCTCGGTGAGCCGCTCTGCGGTGCAAAAACAGCGGTACGCGTGGCCCTTCTGGATCAGCTCCTCGGCGTGCTTCTTGTACAGATCCAGTCGCTGGCTCTGATAGTAGGGTCCGTAGGATCCTTTTTGGATGATCTCGCCGTTCTTGTCGAGCATCACGCCTTCATCGGGTTTGATGCCTGCCCACGCCATGCTGTGCAGGAAATTCTCCACCGCGCCGGGAACGCTGCGCGCCTGGTCGGTATCTTCAATCCGCATCACGAACGTGCCCTTTGCCTGCTTCGCGAGCAGGTGGTTGAAGAGCGCGGTGCGGAGGCTCCCCACGTGGAGGAAGCCGGTGGGCGATGGCGGAAAACGGGTGCGCATATTGGAATAATAGACTATTAGAATAATGGAATAGTAGGAATGGGAATACTCCTCATCAGATTCTTTGCTCCATTATTCCAATACTCCAATATTCTATTACTCCACTTCGACGCTGAACGTCACCGGCTCGGTGGGCATGTCGTTGCCGTCGCGGGCGACCTTGCTGATGGCATCGACGATATCCATGCCCTTGGTCACCTTGCCGAAGACAGTGTGCTTGCCGTTGAGCCAGGGCGTTTCTGCCCCCTGGATGATGAAGAACTGGCTGCCGTTGGTAGCCGGGCCGCGGTTGGCCATGGCGAGGGCGCCGCGCGACATCGGGAGTGACGTGAGCTTGTCGTTATAGATGTAACCCTGCTTCACGTAGAGCTCCTTCACGGTCAGGTCCGCGATCTCGGCGGGAAGATCCTGGCCCGGGGCGATGTCCTTCACCTTCGTCGTGTTGAGCTTGTAGGCGTTCGCGTTGATCTCGTCCTCGAACGTGGGCCCGTAGATGCTCTCGCCGCCCGTGCCGTCGCCGCGGGGGTCACCGGCCTGCACCATGAAATCGGGGATGACGCGGTGGAAGAGCATGTTGTCGTAATAGCCTTCTTTTGCGAGCAGGACGAAGTTCGTCACCGTCTTCGGAGCCGCGTCGGCGTCGAGCTCGACCACGATATCGCCCTTGCTCGTTTTGATGGTGGCGATGTGCTTGCCCTGCAGCTCCTGCCCTGCCGCGTAGGAGGCGCGGGCTTTCTCGAGTGCGGCGGCATATTCTTTGGGCATCTCTTCTTCTTTCATGGAGGGGATGGGGGTGGTGTCGGTGGTCGTGGTGACGGGTTGAGAGCAGCTCACAAGAAGGAATGCGAGCGCGAAAAGAGGAATGATGAATTTGTACATAGCGGGTAGCAGGGTAGTGAGGCCGGTGCGCCACGGCAATCATCAAAAAAACAGAATTGCCTTTCTGGCAATGTATAGTTCCGATGACTCTTCGCGGCATGCGAAATGAATTCCTGAACGCATCGGGGAACGGCGTGTTACACCCCGGGCGGGAAATGAAGTTGCATGCCCGCTGTTTTTCTAGCGTGATATCGAACGCATCAAGATGTCTGCAATGCGGTTTGCGGCATCTGGAACATAGAGTGTCGTCATTGCCGCCCCCATCGCCGCCAGCCGCGCGTGATCGGCCGCAAGCGTCTTCACGGTTTCGACAAGATCGTCGTCCATCGACTCCTGATCCAGCAGCAGGCACCCACCGCTCCGTTCGGCGACACGGGCATTGCCATACTGGTGGTCGTGGCCGACTCCCCTGAGCGGGACAAGGATCGCGGGAATCCCGCACGCTGCAAGTTCGCCGATGTTGCCGGCACCGCTGCGGCTCAGCGCCATATCCGCCAGCGCGTACAGGTGGGGCAATTCCTTCTGCGCGAATTCCATCGAAAAATAGCCCGGGTGTTTTCCGGCCCCCTTCTTCCCCTTTCCCGTGAGGTGCACGATCTCCACCGACTGCAGCAGGTCCTTCAGGTGCCGCTGCACCGCTTCGTTGAGCGCGACCGACCCCTGGCTGCCGCCCGTCACGATCATCACGGGCTTGCGTCCCGGCAGCCCGGTCATGCGGAACCCTTCGCCCTTCGACCCGTACGTCACCTCCGGTCGTATCGGGTTGCCGGTATACACGGCGCGGGGGGTGAAAAGAGAACGGTGAAAAGAGAAAAGTTTTTTGCCGGCACTTTTCTTTTTTCTCTTATCTCTTGTCTCTTCGATCGGGAAGCCATGACATACCGCTGATGCCCACCGCGACATCATCGCGTTCGCCCGACCGCTCACCGAATCGAGGTTATGGATGACCAGCGGGATCTTCTTCATTGTTGCCGCGAGTGCGACGGGGAGGCAGAGGGCTCCGCCCGTACAGAAGATCACGTCGGGTTTCCAGTGCGTGAGGATGCGGCGCGCCCTGAGGAGCGACGTCGGCGCATCCTGGGGTCTGAGGAGCCGGATGCGGCGGAACGGGAGTTGCGTGAACGGCAGCTTCTCCCGTTTCAGGAAGTCCGCCTCTTCCGTTCGTTCGCTGCAGACAAAATGACATTCCGCGCCCGGAGCCGCGTCCCGCACCGCCCGCCATACGGCGACCGAAGGGGCGATGTGGCCGATGGAGCCGCCACCTACGAATAACATTCTCATGGTGACAGTGTAATGGAGGGAGAGACCGGCAGGAACGTCCCGCCAAAAGGTACAGAGGAAACAGGCGTGACATGAAGAATGTCAGTACATCTGTACCCTTTGCTCCTCCTGTTCCATTTGTCGCCTCACGCGTAGCGTCGTCTCCATCCCCTCCTCCGCTCCGGCTTCGCCTTCTCGCGCCGGGCCAGGCTCGCTTCCTCGGTCGAGTGCATGGAGATATTCAGCAGAACTCCCACGCCCGCGAGGAGCGTGATGAGCGACGATCCGCCGTAACTGATGAACGGGAGGGTCAGCCCCGTGAGCGGGAAGATCCCCAGGTTCACCATCACGTTCACGAGCGTCTGTACGGCGATCCAGGTCGTGATGCCCGCGGCCACGAGGAAACCGAAGCGGTCGGGGGCGTTCTCGGCAATCCGGTACCCGCGGTAAATCAAAATGCCGTACATCATGAAGATGATGAGCAGGCGGAGGAAGCCCAGCTCCTCGGCCATGACCGAGAAAATCATGTCACCCTGCACCTCGGGCAGGTAGCCGAACTTCTGAATGGACTTGCCGTAGCCCACGCCGCTCCAGCCTCCGCTGCCGATGGCGATGAGTGCCTGGCAGATCTGGTAGCCGGCCGTTTCGCAGATCTTGGATTTGATTTCGACGTCATTGGGGTGCAGGAGGATTTCTACGAACGCCGTGAAGCGGTTACGGACGTAGTCTTTCTGCAGGATGATCGGGAGTCCGATGGAACCGGCGAGAATGGCTCCGGTGAAGAAGTGGATCATCCCCCCGCCGGCAATGAGGAACATGACGCCCGCGATGGCCGAGAGCACGAAGAAAGAGCCGAGGTCGGGCTGCATCGCGACGATCACCGTACTGATCATGAGCAGCGTGCAGAACGGCAGGAACCCTTCGCGGAAGGTGCCGATGAGCTGTTCGCGCTTCTGCAGCCACACCGCGAGGTAGAAGATGAGCGTCAGCTTCAGAATTTCCGCCGGCTGCACAGTGAAGAATCCCAGGTGGATCCAGCTGTTGCTGGTCTGAGCGCCCGCGGGCTTGAAGAACGGGATGAAGACGAGGATCAGGAGCGCGACGGTGCCGAAGAACATCAGGCGAGCGTATTTTTCCCACAGCCTGTACGGGATCGAGGCCATCGTGAGCATTACGCACATGCCCAGCACCACGTGCGCGAACGTGCGCCACAGGTAGAAGGAGTTATTCCCTTCCCCCGTCAGGCGCAGCGTCAGCTGGTAACTTTCGAACACGCTCACGCTGGCGATCATCGCGAGCCCGAAGAGCGTCAGGACCACGGTGATACCCAGGAGGAGCAGGTCGATCCGTTTGAACATGGCGAGGAAGTATAGGGTTAGGGTTAGGGTTAGGGCTAGGAGTCACAGTGTATTCTGTTGCACGTACAACTTCGTATGCTCCTCTTCTCTCTTGTCACCATTGGTAGTCTCGCGCTGAGTCTCCTCGCAAAATATCTGGCAGACTCTTTCCTCACCGACCGTGTCCCCATCATCGGTTCGTTCGCCGGTCTCCAGCTCTCGCACAACCCCGGCGTCGCATTCGGCGTCCGCCTCGGGGGGTGGGAGCCTGTCATCATCCCCCTCGCGCTTCTCCTCGTGGCGACGGTGGCGATCCGCTCGGCAAAAACGTCGCTCAGTCGCATCGGCTACGGCATGATCGTGGGCGGGGCGCTGGGGAACGTGCTCGACCGCGTGCGCGACGGTGCCGTCACCGATTTTTTTCAAGTGGGGACGTTTCCGATTTTCAATGTGGCGGACAGCTTCATCACCGTAGGGGTTGTGTTCCTTCTCCTTGAGATGACGATGCAATACTGGTCCTCACGAACAAAAATCGAAGGCTGAAGGACGAAGGTCAAAATTTTGACCTTTGATCTTCGATCTTTGGCCTTTTTGCCTGTTTCTGGGCTCTGTTCATTCAGGCCGTTTTCCTCTATCCTTCCTCACCTATGGACGTCCGTTACCGTGTCCGCGGCGGAACCCCCCTGGTCGGCGACGTCACCGTCGGCGGGTCGAAGAATGCGGCCCTTCCGCTCATCGCTGCCACCCTCCTCTGCGAAGGCGAGTCGGTGCTCCGCAACGTCCCCCGCCTGCGCGATACGCTCGCCATGCTCCGCATTCTGGATTTTCTGGGATGCGATACCAGCTTTGATGAAGGCACCGTGCGGGTGCGTGCGACCCGCGCAAAAAGTCAGCCGCTTCCGGCAGAGCTCTGTTCTTCCATTCGCGGTTCCATCCTGTTCCTGGGCCCCCTCCTCGCCCGCTTCGGGGTCGCCGAAATGCCGTATCCCGGCGGAGACGTCATCGGCAAGCGGCCCGTGAGCGCGCATGTCGAGGCATTCAAGCAGATGGGGGCGGAAGACATGAGTACGGCCGACGTGCTGCATATGCAGGGAACGCTCCGGCCCGGGCGCGTTGTGCTGCCGGAATTCTCGGTGACGGCAACCGAGAACGTGGTGATGGCCGCAGCCCTGCTCCCCGGCGAAACGCGTATCGACCTGGCTGCCGCCGAACCGCACGTGCAGGACGTGGAGCGCTTCGTGGAAGGCATGGGCGCGCAGGTGCGCGGTATCGGCAATCACGAGGTATATGTCACCGGAAGGCGCGATCTGCAGGCGACGGAGTTCCGCACCACGTTCGATTACCTGGAGGCGGGCACGCTCATTGCGGCGGCACTGGTGACGCGCGGGCGGGTGCGCATTCACGACGTGGATGCCGAGCAGCTGCTCTCCTTCAACGACACGCTCCGTCGTTTCGGCGCCGTGATCAAGAGCGACCCTGCCGCGCGCACCCTGTTTGTGGACGGCGAACTGTCGAACCTGCGCGCGATGAACATCCGCACGAACATCTTCCCGGGCTTCCCGAGCGACCTGCAGGCCGTGGCCGGCATCGTCATGACGCAGGCGAAGGGGGTCAGCAGGCTCTTCGAGCGCCTGTACGAGGGCCGTATGGCCTACCTGTACGAACTCGAGAAAATGGGCGCGCACGTCGAAATCCTCAACGCGCACCAGGCCCTGATCATCGGCCCGACGCCGCTCCGCGGCCGTATCGTGGCCAGCAACGACGTCCGCGCCGGTGCCGCCATGGTCCTGGCCGGCCTCTGCGCCGAGGGCGAAACCACCATCACCGACGTCCGGTACATCGAGCGCGGGTACGACAGGCTCGACGAGAAGCTGAAGAGCCTGGGGGCGCACATTGAGAGAATAGAAGTCCCGTAGAGCGACAAAAGGAACAGAAGGGACAGACGAAAAGAGGCAAATGATTGAAAGGTCTTTTCCGGACCCGGATCTCTCCCTTTTTCCGTCCAAAACCGTACGTTTGTCGCTTCTGTTCCCTCTGTACCCTTCCTGATTTCTCCTCTATCATCCCCCTGCATGATCACTTTTTCGTCTCTGGGCTCCGGTTCCTACAAAATAACCGGCGGTAAAAAGCCCGTCATCGTCTTCCCGCAGGACCGCACGAGCGACGCGTCCGTTTTGAAGCTCGCGTCCTCACCCGAGGAAAACACGACTGCCGATGTCATTTCATGGCCCGGCGAATACAACGAGCACGAAGTGAGCATCCGCGGCGTTGGTCACGAGGAAGGCCAGCAGATCTCCTACGTGGTGGAAATGGAGGGCATCCGGTGCGGCTGCCTCTCCTCCCCGCTCAAGGACTGGTCCGACAAGCAATTGGAATCGGTGGGCGATCTGGACGTTTTGGTCATTCCGGCCGAGGACGTGAAGATGGTGCAGCGGCTGGTCGATGAATTCGACCCGCGCATCCTCATCGTCATCCCCTCCGCGAACAAGGCCGATCTCGATAGCGTCAGCAAGACGGTCGGCGTCAAAGAGACGGTGAAAGAGTACAAAGTGAAGAGCCTGCCCGCCGAGGGCCGCGAGACGGTTGTGCTGGCGTGATCTTGCTGCGTGAAAATGGAGTATACTCATGCCATGAACCCCTATGGACGCATTTTTCAATCGCTGAACGAGGCGAGCGTGAATTACATCGTCGTGGGCGGGGTTGCCATGAATCTTCTCGGTTATCCGCGGTTCACGGGAGACATCGATGTCCTTCTGGCTCTCGATTCGGACAATCTCCGTCGGATGTCGGGACTTATGGAAAGCATGGGATATGAGCAGAGGGTACCCGTATCGCTCCAGGAACTGGGTGACGAAAAAAAAGCCCTGAAATTGATGAAGGAAAAAAACATGATCGCATTCACGTTTCACAGTCCGCAGGAGCCGCAGTTCGGTATCGACGTGATCGTCGGGGAATCCCTCCATTTTGACCGTTATCACAAGCACAGGGTACTTGTCGGACTCTGGGGAATCGAGATTCCCGTCGTTTCCATTGATGATTTGATCGACATGAAAAGGGCGGCGAACCGCGAAAAAGATGCGCAAGACGTGGCTGCGCTGCTAGAATTGAAAGGCTTATGAAGCGCATACCCGCACCGTCGGTCGATCTTGATTACCTGCGCCGCTGCAAGGAGAGCACGCCGGAACAAAGAATGGACTGGCTTGCCGCTGCGGTGGAGTTTGCGCGGGCGCCGAAGAAACAGCTGAAGGAATCAGCCCGCTGAGGGCCGCGGGGTGATCGTCTGGCGTAGGCGGCCTCGCATTTTTGATACGCAATCGTGGCCATTTTGCTATTCTTGCCACATTGCTCATCTGGGCCCGTCGTTCAACCCTTCGACTCGCCCCTCGGCGACCTCGGGGCTCGCTAAGGCAGGCTCCAGAACGACCCTCACCTTTCCCATCATCTGCTCTCGTAGTTCAACGGATAGAACGACCCTCTCCTAAGGGGTAAATGCCGGTTCAATTCCAGCCGAGAGCACCATTCGTCGCTTCGCTCCTCATGGCAAGCCACAGGGCTCAACGTGTCCTGAAGAGCGAAGCGAGGAAGGATTCGAACCGGTGCCACCATGCATTGAAAAGCAATCGTTTTGTTGAAAAAAAACAATTTTGATATTATTCAAGTATGGTGCAAAGGCTCGAATGCAGCGGCAACGCGGATGTGGCGAGGCTCTACCAATCGGGCGATCGATACCTGCTGAAGGTGCAGAAGAAAGCGAAGCGGCCCGCGCTGGCCGTGACGATATGGGACGAGCGTGCGCAGACCATCACCACTGGCAGGACGATGGATGAGTACCGCGATGAGTTTCCGATCCTCCGGTTCGTCGAGGAGTATGTGCGCCAGGGCATGCGCTTCGCGGATATCGGCGGGGGCGTGGGCGGGTTCGCCCCGTACCTCGCGAGTCTCAATCCCCCGGAGAAGCCCGTCGTCATCGATCCGCTCGAGTACGGCACTGCCGAAGCGCTCCTCACCGACGCCCTCGGGCGCGCGGAGAAGGGGGATCCGCCCTTCGTTCTTCAGATCGAGCGGCTGCGGACCATGCTCGACTCATGCCAGACGATACGCGATGCGACGAAGATCGAGCTCTATAACTGCACCCTCGGCACGGCAGTGAAACGGTATCCGCATCTTCCCGGGACTATCGATGGCGTGGTCGATTACCTGGGCGCGACCGAATATGCCCATACGGAGGACGGAAACCTTCTCTCGTGGGATCCTCTGGTATACCATGCGCAGCTTGCGCATGTGATGCGGCTTCAGCGCCAGCTGCTCAGCAAGACCGGGCTGCTGATCAATGACAAGCATTTCACCTGACTGTCCCCCCGAGCTTCTGGAGCAGTTCCGAGGCCATCCGGATTTCGGTTTTGTCGGCCCCGGCGAGCAGGCGCTCCGCGAGCTCCTCGGCGTTTTCCATCGAGTCCTTCAGCATCCGCTTGCCGGAGGGGGCAATGGCTACCAGGCTCACGCGCGCGTCCTGGGCGTTCGCTTCCCTCTTCACGAGCCCGATCTTCTCCATGGGCGCCAGCAGCCGCGTGATGCCCGATGCGGTGAGCCCGGTGCATTCGGCAAGGTCAATGCGGCGCATGTGGCCTCCCGGCGCATGCTCCAGATGGTGGAGGATCAAAAACTCGGTGAAGCCGAGGCCCTGCAGCCGGCCATCGAAACGGCGATGCGTGGCGCTCTCGACGACGCTCAGGTTCATGAGGAGCCGCAGGGCGGGGTGAAGGGTGGTCATAGGCGTGAATAATACTTGATATGTGAAGTATTAGTCAAGTAAATTCCCAGCGTGGCCCGTTTGCAAGAGTTGAAGTTCAACTGTGTCTAAGAGGTATATCCTTCCCCTCTTCATTGTTATGGCGGATTCCTCTTCCGGCGGCATCACTGCCGTTGTTGCCATCGTGGC
>CAYTEH010000012.1:0-37977 GCA_964436765.1 uncultured Candidatus Peribacteria bacterium | reverse complement strand
GCGTCCATGTTCACCATGTCCTGTTCACTGAAGACGGGGGCCATTTCCTTGGCGGCGGTCTCGGCATCCTGCGGGCCGATCTTGTAGAACATCATCGAGCCGACGTTGCCGAAGATGGCGCCTTTCAGGCTCACTGCGCCGCTCAACTTGCTGTCCTTCTCCAGCTGGTCGATGTACTGGTGTGCGAGGATGAGCCCCAGGCGGTATTTGCGTGCCTCCGAGAGGATCGATTCGATCGACGGCGTCACGAAGTTCTGGAATTCGTCGATGTACAGGAAGAAGTCACGGCGGGCCTCCTTGCCTTCGCGCTGGCGGCGCATGGCGGCCACCTGGATCTTGTTCACAACCATCAAACCGAGGAGCGTGGAGTTGATGTCGCCGATGAGACCCTTCGACAGGTTCATCAGGAGGATCTTGCCGGTGTTCATCACCTCGCTCACGTCGAAGGCGCTCTTCGTCTGCCCGACGATGTTACGGATGAGGTTGTTCGTGGTGAACTGGCCGAACTTCGCGGCGAAGTAGGGGATCATTTCCTGCTTCTCGCGCTGGCCGGTGCTCGCCATCTGCTTTTCCCAGAAGCTGCGGACGATCTGATTCTTCACCTTCGCGACCTTGTACTTCTGCCACTCGTCGTCGGTGAAGAGGCGCACGAGGTCGGTGATGGCGCCGCCTTCGTCCTCGTCGTCCATGAGCGTCAGACAGCCGTTGCGGAAGTAGTCCTGGATGCGCGGGCCGAAGATCTCTTCGCCGAACATCTTCACCATCATGTTCATCGCGTCCAGCGCTATGAGGTCTTTCTCCTCGGCGGTTTTTCCCTCCAGGAGGTTCAGGCCCATGGGGCGCTCGGTATCGGCCGGGTTGAAGTAGATGACGTCATCGGCGCGGGAGCGGGGAATGTAGGGCATGATGTCCTCGATGAGCGACCCGTGCGGGTCGATCACCGCCACGCCTTTTCCGTCGTGGAAGTCCTGACGGAGCATGTTGATCATGAAGGATGATTTGCCCGTACCCGTCTGACCGATGATGTAGAAGTGGCGGAAGCGGTCGTCGTTCTTCATGTAAATCTTCTTCTTCTCGCCGCGGTAGGTGTTGAGTCCCAGGTACAGGCCCTCCGTAGGCGTGTTCTTGGGGGCCGGTGCCACCTTGAAGTTCTGCCACTTGATCGTCTCGACCTTGTTGTACTTGATGTTGGGGAAATGGAAGAAGCTCGTGAGTTCGCCGGTGCCGAGCAGGAACCGGTGGAAGCGAAGGTCCTGGAGCACGGAACGGCGCGGGGAGCGGCGGATGAATCGTTCCACGATGCCGGACTTATTGATCATCTTTGCGCGCTTGAGCCTGTTGCCGTCCGGGCTGCCAAATTGCGAGAAGGCTGCGACGACGGTTTCGCGGAGGATGTGCGCCCTGCTCTCGGATTCCGCCGAGGTCACGATGCGGATGACGGCCTCGTACCCCGGGTTGCTTGCCTTCTCATCGAGCATTTTGCTGTATTCCTCCGTCATCTGCGAGACGCGCTCGCCCGTCGACTGCTCGTCGGTCTTCAGGTCCACCGGCTCGCCCGTGGCCATCATATCGAACACGGCCGTGACCCAGGTGAGGGGATTGAGCCAGTCCATGCCGCGCTTTTTCTTCGGGTTGATCAGCTTCTTGGCTTCGTCTTTCACCTTCTTCTGCCAGCCGTTCTGGGCCGGGCGCACGACGAATTGTACGGCAGCGCCCTCGTCCGTTTTCAGTTTCGAAAATGCGTTGGTGATGGTGTTGAGGGGGTCTGTTTTCAGCTGCTGGTAGGTGCGGAACGTGGACGTGAACGGCTTCGAGGGTACGAGCAGATCGGCGGCCACCACCGATTGTTCGGTGAAGATGTTGTAGTCCTCGACCTCGTCGATGATGATGTCGGGATAGAACGATGTGACCTGCTTTTCCAGCAGATGCGCGATCCTCCGGGGGCACACGATGAAAAACAGGATTTCGCCCGCAAGTGCAGCATACTCGAGCGAGAAGAACTCCTGCCCACGGTAGTGCTTCTTGTATGTGCCTTTGTAGATGCTGTGGAGCGACTGGTACAGGTGGTCCATCACGCCCAGCACCTCGCGGAAATCCTTGCCCGACGAGAACTGTTCGGATTCGGTTTCTTTGTCTTCCTTGCTTTCCTTTTTGGGAACCAGCAACTGGAGGAACACGAGGTCATTCTCGCGCCTCCGGTCCGCCCGTTGCCGCAGGAACGCAAGCGTGCCCCAGCACGCAAGGGCGAGCAGGGCCAGAGTGCCGGTCAGTTGCAGCAGGAACTGAAACATTGGGAGTATCGTACCAGTATAGCATGTTTGTCGCTTCCATTCCATGCGTCGAAACATGTGTTTTCTGCTATACTGTGGCTAATACAATACGTTCCCGGAGCCAGTGTCTTTCACTTCCTTCTTCAGCCGGCGGGGTTTCCGTACAACCATGCGCGGCCTCCTGCGCTACGTATTCGGCAAGCGCGGGCAACGGCGCCTTCGCGGTTGGCGCATGTTTTACCGGCTTCGGACCGAAGTGCTCCTCCGCACGCGTCATCCCATCACGGGCATCAGTCACTTTCCCCGAACAAGGCTTTGGGTGGACAAGGAGATGTTTCCGCGGATTCAGAAGTTGCTGCTCAATGCGCAGCATACGGTCGTGATCCAGATGTTCATCTGGAAGGACGACAAGCTGGGGCGCCACATCGCATCCATCCTGCTGCAGGTCGCGGATCGCGGCGTGAAGGTGTATATCTTCAAGGAAGCCGTGGGTGACGTGTTTGAATTCACCAAAGATTTTCTTTCGACGAGGAATGAAGTAGATGGCTTGTGGAAGCGGTTTTGGAACCATCCAAACATCCGCATCACGTACGAGAACCGCAGCGACCATGCCAAGGTCTACATCATCGACGACAAGATCCTGCTCCTGGCTGGCGCCAATATCGCCGACGAGTACCATGACCGTCTGCACGACTATATGGTGGAGCTGCACGGGAATCAGTTCGTGGAGGAATATCTGACGCACGGCGAGCTCGGGCATGCGCGTCCCGATGCCCGCGTGCGCTTATGCATGAACTCCGAGTTCCGCAAAGACATCCGTCCGGTGGTGATGCAGCTCATCGACAGTGCGCAGCACTCCATCGTGCTGGAGCAGTGCTACTTTGCCGATCAGAAGGTAACAGACGCTCTCATCAAGAAGAGCCAGGAGGGCGTCCGCGTCACGCTCATCATCCCCGAGCGCACCGAGCTCGCGCATCACCATGCCAACATGCACACGGCAAGCAGGCTCATTACAGAGTGCGCCGCAGGCAATATCCAGGTATTCCTGCATCCGCGCATGTTCCACGGAAAATCCATGCTTGTGGACCGCATGAACGCGTTCGTGGGTTCTGTGAACTTCTTCACTTCCTCACTCGACGACATGGGCGAGGTGAACGTCTTGCTGCGCGGCAAGAACGATGAATCCATTCAGAAGCTCCGTGATGTGCTCAGAAACGAGATTCTCGTGAGCAGACCGCTCACCTCCCCGCCGAGGTTCCACTGGATCGGGAGGCTGCTGGGGTGGCTCAAACTGTAAGTTTGAAGATTGAAGAAGAAAGATTGAAATATTTCGATCTTGAATCTTGTATCTTCAATCTTTTCTTACAGATGCCTGAGTTTCTCCACCATCTCCACGAGTGACCGGATCGTCATGTCCTTCTTCACGAAATAATCATCTGCGCCCAGCTGCTGCGCCTGGAGCTTGAACTCGCCCTGATCGAAGTTGGTGAGCATGATGATGGGGAACGTGCGGCCGGCGCGCGGGAATTCCTTCAGGATCTGAAACCCGTCCACTTTGGGCATGTGAATGTCGCACAGCAGCAGGTCCGGTGCCTGTTCGCGGAGCAATTTGAGGGCCACCTCGCCATCTTCCGCAACCCGGGTATCGTAGCCTTCCGCCGTGAATTTCTTCACGTAGAGGCTCCGGAGCACGGCGTCATCTTCGGCGATGAGGATGTTTCCTTTAGACATTAAGGAGAAGTATACACTATTTTCCCCGCTTTTCACAGCTCTTTTTCGTGCCCGTATCTGGAGGGTGACAGAAGAGGGTCAAACTGCTATAATGGGAGGAAATGTACACACATAAGTCCAATGTTTGGATGGCCGTGTCCGCACTGGGTTTCGTCGCCTTCGCGCTGATGTCCACTGCGGAATGGAGCCTGCGCGCCGACGTTGTCGGTGATTGCGCCGGCAAGCCGTACGGCACAACGGGCTGTCCGACCTTCGCATCCAGCGCTGCATCAGCTCCGGCGACGTGCGGCAACACGGTGGTGGACGACGGCGAGGAATGCGACGAGGGGCGGTTCAACGGGCAGGGCACCTGCAGCAAAAACTGCACTGCAAACTATTGCGGCGACGGGAAGCTGTCGCCCATTCTGAGCGAGGAATGCGAGCCTGCGTCCGAGTTGTATTATGCGGAAGGTCCCGATGCAACGCTCATCACGGAGCGCCGCTACACAGATCCGCCCGCGTGCGGCAGTTACTGTCTTGCGCCTCAGTGCGATGCGGCCGGTCATTGCCAGGGCGGATGCAAATGGTTCTTCCGTGATGCGTGTCCGCAGGCGGGAGCATCATCGCAGTCGGAGCAAGCCGCAGCGCCCACATCGGCCGGTACCTCGTCCATGTCGCAGGGATCCGTCTCGTCCAAATCTGCGAGCTCCGTGTCGGCGGCATCTTCGTCCGTCACACGGGCTGCGCCTCCCATCACCTGCGGGGACGGTATCGTGCAGGCTCCAGAACAGTGTGACGATGGCGACGGCATCAATATCAACGGCTGCACGAACCAGTGCCGGTTCCCGGCCTGCGGTGACGGCGTGGTGCAGCAGGGGGAGGAATGCGACGACGGCAACGACAAGAATGAGGACTCCTGCAGCAACATCTGCAAGAAGGCCCAGTGCGGCGACGGTATCAGCCAGGACGGCGAGGAGTGCGACGACGGCAATGTCATTAATACCGATGGGTGCACGAATTCCTGCAAGAAGCCCTTCTGCGGAGACTCGGTGGTCCAGCCGGGAGAGGAATGCGATGACGGCAACCGCATCCTCACCGATGCCTGCACGAACCTGTGCAAGCTGCCTGCGTGCGGCGACGGAGCCGTCCAGCCCGGTGAAGACTGTGACGACGGCAACCAGAACAATACCGACATGTGCAGCAACACGTGCAAGAAAGCGCGCTGCGGTGACGGCATCCGACAGCCTGGAGAGGAATGCGATGATGGCAACGATGGCAACGCAGACGCGTGCACGGTCACGTGCCGCTACCCCGTGTGCGGCAATGGTGTCGTGGAGGGCAATGAGCAGTGTGATGACGGCAACAGCACCAACCTTGATACCTGCAACAATGATTGCCGCAACACCAAGTGCGGCGACGGCATCGTCCAGCAGGGCGAGGACTGTGACGCTGGTACCGCCAACTCGGACACCAAGCCCAATATTTGCCGCAGCAACTGCAAGAACCCGGCGTGCGGCGATCACGTGAAGGACAACGGCGAGGAGTGCGACGGAGGCGTAGACTGCAATAATAGGTGCATACTCAAATCACATACGAGCAGCATCCGTGCCTCGTTGCACGCGGGAGCAAGTGGCGGCCCGTTCCTCACTCGCACGCGCGTGCTCATCGGCGTCTTCAGCGGCACGCTGGCCATGATGGTTGCGACCCTCGTTGCGTTCCGCAAGCAGATCTTCGCCCTCGCCGGCGGCAAGAAGAAGAAAGGCCGTGCAGCGATGGATGACGAAGATACGCCGCTGAGTGAACTGGAGGAGCTGCATAAATGGTGAGTATTGCCGAAAGAAAAACCTGCGGTTTTCCTCTCGGCGGCTCTCCTTTCCCTGAGAAGTATCCTCACTCGCGGGGCCCACGAGACCCGCTTGTTCGGATGTCTTGTTTTAGAAAAGCCGGGCGAACCCCGGCTTTTGATTCCATAATTGGATGTCTCAGACCGTCACACGCACGTACGACGTCACTTTCGCGCTCCCGAGGTATTTCTCCACCGTCTGGTTCGGGTCCTTCACGAAGGCCTGGGTGAGGAGCGAGTTTTCCTCGCGGAACTTCTTCTCTTTGCCCTGCATGATCTTGTCCAGGATCGCCTGGGGCTTATTTGCGTCCTTCTTCATCTGCTCCTTCCAGATTTCACGCTCCTTCTCGATGCTCTCGGCGCTCACTTCGTCGGGGCGGACGTAGAGGGGGTTCAGGGCCGCTGCATGCATCGCGACATCCTTCAGCTTGGTGGCATCGGTGCCTGCCGGCTCGGCACCCACCACCACGGCGACCTTGCGGTTGCTGTGGACGTACGCGCTGAGTGACGGAGCCATGATCTCCTGGATCTCCTCGGCCGTGATGTTCTCACCGAGCTTCTGGATGGCATCGGGGAGCGCTGCGTCGATATCCTTCTTCGCGGCATCCATGCCTTTCGAGAGGGCCGTCTTGGCGAACGCCTCGCCCATGGAGACGAATTCGGGGTTGCGGGCGACGAAGTCGGTCTCGCACTTGAGCACGACGACGGCCGCCTTCGTGCCGTTCTCGGCGATGAAGATCGCTCCCTCGGACTGCATGCGGTCAGCTTTCTTCACCGCCTGGGCGATGCCGCGCTTGCGGAGGATCTCGATGGCTTTCTCCTGGTCGCCGCCGGCTTCCTCCAGTGCCGTCTTGCAGGCGAGGATGGAGACGCCCGTGCGGGCGCGGAGGGCGAAGACGTCTTGTGCGGAAATGTTGGTCATGGTGGGGGAGGGTTAGGGCTAGGATTAGGGCTAGGGAAGCTGTATTACGCGGCGACGAGCTCGTCGTCCTTCATGGGCTCTTTCTTCTTGGGGGCGGCGTCCTGAAGCTCGTTCTCGATGGCCGAGAGGAGCAGTCCGATGGATTTGACCGCGTCGTCGTTGGCCGGGATGAACGCCGTGAAGTGATCGGGGTCGGCGTTCGAGTCGCAGATGCCGTAGAGGGGGATTTTGAGCTTGGCCGCTTCCAGCACCGCCACGCGGTCGCGGATGGCGTCCACCACGAACACCGCGTCGGGCAGGCCGTTCATTTTGGCCACACCGGAGAGGGCGTTGTCGAGCTTCGCGAGCTGCTTCCGGAGGTACGTCTGCTCCTTCTTCGTGTACTTCTCGATCTCGCCGGTCTTGAAGGAGGTCTGGAGGTCGAGGTAGTAGCGCAGTCGCCGCTTGAGCGTGGGCCAGTTGGTGAGCAGTCCCGGGATCCACTTTTTCGTGACCATCGGCTGGTGCAGGCTCTCGGCGAGCTTCTCGATGAGCGGGATGCTCTGCTGCTTGGTGGAGACGAACAGGATCGTCTTGCCCTCGGCCTGGAGTTTCTTGAGCGCGCCGCACACGTGGTTCAGCTGCTTGTGCGTCTGCGTGAGGTCGAAAATATGGATGCCCTTGCGGGTGCCGTAGAGGTACGGGGCCATCTTGGGGTTCCACTTCTCTTTGCGGTGGCCAAAGTGGCAGGCGGCCTCGATGAGCTGTTTCTCGGAAGGAATAGCCATAACGTGGGATAGGGGATGACCTGCGGCAGCGGCGCGAGTCGGAAGAAAAAATGATGGTATCTCGAGCGGCTCTGAGCGGTGCGAAGAGCGTATCGAGGGGATCCTTGGGCTGCCCTCCGTCGTCATTTCGTCAGTGCGCAGGTCCGCCAGGGGCGGAAGGATCGCAACGATCGGACAGAGGTGATTGCGACATTTATACCCCAAGAGGGCATAGGGCGCAATAGCAGGCAGAGGAGGCTGGGATGGCAGGAAATTGCAGGGAATCGTCATCTTGGGTGACAGAGCGTGACTGCTAATCACATACACCATCAGCGACTGTTCTTCGTTACCTTTCGGTTGCAACATACCCTAGTCATATTGTATTTTTATATTATAATCATGAATATTAGTAACAACCCTTCAATCCATCATATTGCCCAGATTCTGGGTGATATCGACGCTGGCACGGTAGAGGCTATCCTGAATGGCAGGGATACGATTGATCGCGACCTCTCAGCGCTTCAGGAACTGGCAATAGATGCCCGGACAAAGGCAACGCATCTTCTGGGTGATCAATTGACGCCCAAAGAATTGGAAGATGCGGGAGCCACTCAGCTCGGGCTTCCTACTATCTCCGTCATCCTCGATGAGTACGAAGAGCTCCGGACCATACGTAACTCTCTGGTCCGTAGCATTGCCGTGACCACCGGCAGGTTGTTTGAGTTGCAAGAAGGTGAGGCACCCAATCCCGAGGAACCAGCCGTCACACTGGAGCAAGATGTCCTCACCCCTCCGGGAGATATGCCACAGCATCTGGGGCCCGGACCCGGCATCCCGTTTCTCAAAGAATTCCAAGAGCGCCTTACTACCCTTCTTCTCATCCTCTACGATCTTGGCATCGATGTGCATGATGCTTCGCACGTCCACATCCACATTGGAAGTGTGCGCGCGAACATGATGCGCTCGCTCACCTACGCCAGTGTCTTTGTGCCAAGGCTTCAGCGGCTGATCGAGCTCTGCAACGAGGTGGGGAACCGTAGCTTCGTCTGGCATGCGACCGATGCGGAGGATATCCATCGCTTCTCGCAGCTTACGAAAGAGGAGAAGCAGGAGTACCTGATGCATCATCCCGGGTCCGGCTCCGATCTGGTTATGCGGAAAGGATGGGAAGCAGAGATGCGGTCGCTTCTTCAGGAAAGCCTTTCGCGCCCCGTCGCGGGCACGATTCAAAAGAATATTCTCGAGACACATACCCGTCTGTCGGAAGCACTGCGCTGGCAGCAGAACCTGGAGCAGCTCCTGGCCTTCCGTCACGCAAACCCAGACACATGGCCGTCCAGTAAAACCCCTCTCTACGCATGGCTTCGGAAGCAGAAAACAAAGATGCGCGACGGCACCCTCTCCATTGAGCAAGTTCAGGCACTGCAAGAGCTGGGAGTGAAGCCTGCCGAGAGGCGAGGAGATATCACCAGACCCTTCGACGAATGGCTGTCCGAACTTCAGGTTTTCCGTCACGCAAACCCGGACACATGGCCGTCCAGTAAAACCCCTCTCAACGAATGGCTTCGGAAGCAGAAAACAAAGATGCGCGACGGCACCCTCTCCATTGAGCAAGTTCAGGCACTGCAAGAGCTGGGAGTGAAGCCTGCCGAGAGGCGAGGAGATATCACCAGACCCTTCGACGAATGGCTGTCCGAACTTCAGGTTTTCCGTCACGCAAACCCGGACACATGGCCCCCTCATGGTATTGCTCTCACTACATGGTTTCAAAAACAGAAGAAAAAGATGCGTGATGGAACGCTCACCGATGAGCAACTCCAGGCGCTCCAGGATTTGGGAGTGAAGCCAGCCGAGAGGATCAGTTCCTTCGACGAATGGCTGTCCGAACTTCAGGTTTTCCGTCACGCAAACCCAGGCACATGTCCCCCTCATGGTACTTCTCTCGCTGCATGGTTTCAAAAACAGAAGGAAAAGATGCGCGATGGAAAGCTTACCGATGAGCAACTTCAGGCACTGCAAGAACTGGGAGTGAAGCCTGCCGAGAGGCGAGAAGATATCACCAGACCCTTCGACGAATGGCTGTCCGAACTTCAGGTTTTCCGTCACGCAAACCCGGACACATGGCCATCGCGCACTCCCATTGGGCAGTGGCTTCATTGGCAGAAGCAAAAGATGCGTGATGGAAAACTCAGCTACGAGCAAGTCCGGGCACTGCAGGAATTGGGAGTGAAACCGGCGGAGAGAAACAGATCCTTTGACGAATGGCTTTCCGACCTTCAAATTTTCCGCCACACAAATTCAGATATATGGCCGGACCATCGCACTCCCCTTGGGCAGTGGCTTCATTCGCAGAAACAAAAGATGCGTGATGGAAAACTCAGCGACGAGCAAGTCCGGGCACTGCAGGAATTGGGAGTGAAACCGGCGGAGAGGCAGGACGATATAACCAGATCTTTTGAAGATGGACTTTCTGAACTCCGGTCTTTTCGTCAATCGAACTCAGACATATGGCCGCATCGGCGCACCAGTCTTGGTAACTGGCTTCAGAAACAAAAGACAAAGATGCGCGATGGAAAGCTTACCGATGAGCAGGTCCGGGCACTTCGGGATTTGGGAGTGGAAGCCGCGAAGAAGTACTCGGTAGAAGCAGAAAAATGATTTTGAGGCTGTGGAATAATTGCTTCTGTACGTTCACATCTTCAACTTCTCGATAAGTTTACCCAGCGACATGCGTTCCTGCTTCAGCGTATCCCGGTCCCTGATCGTGAGGGTGTCCTTTTCGCCCTGCGCGGCGTCTTCGCCCAGCGTGCCGAAGTCGACCGTGATGCACTTGGGCGTGCCGATTTCATCCTGGCGGCGGTAGCGTTTGCCGATGGAGCCTGTGATATCGAAATCGATCACGAGATCGGTTTCGGCCAGAATCTTCTTGTAGATCTCCTGCGCCTTCGCGATGAGGTGTTCCTTCTTGCTGAGCGGGAGGATCGCGACGTCGACGGGTGCCATCTTCGGCGTGAACTTCATCACCGTGCGCGTATCGTCCTTCACCTGCTCCTCGGTGTAGGCATCCAGCATGATGGCGAGCGTGATGCGGTCGGAGCCGAAGGAGGGTTCCATCACGTGGGGGATGATCTTGCGGGTCGGCTCGTCCGGGTCGGTGTAGTGCAGGTCCTGCTTGCTGAACTTCTCGTGCTGGGTGAGGTCGAAATCGGTGCGGTACGCTGCGGCGGCGCACAGTTCGCCCCAGCCCCACGGGAACTTGTATTCGACGTCGACGGTTCCTTTCGAGTAGTGGGAGAGCTCGTCTTTCTCATGGTCGCGGAAGCGGAGGTTTTCGGCTTTAATACCAAGGGTCTCCGTCAGAAATGCCCATGTCTCCTTTTTCCAGTCCTCGTAAATCTTCTGCCAGTCCTGCTTCTCGGGGTCGAAGAAGTACTCGATCTCCATCTGCTCGAACTCGCGCGTGCGGAACGTGAAGTTGCCGGGCGTGATTTCGTTGCGGAACGCCTTGCCGATCTGCGCGACGCCGAAGGGGAGCCGCATGCGCATCGTGTCGGCGACGTTACGGAAGTTCACGAAGATGCCCTGCGCGGTCTCGGGGCGGAGGTAGATGTCGGTGCCTTCGCCTTCGATCACTCCCTGCTGCGTCTTGAACATCAGGTTGAATTTCTTGGCGGGGGTCCATGCCAATGCCTCGCAGTTGGGGCACGCGATTTTTTCGGCGAGGAGCATGGGCTGCACCTGGTCGAGCTTCAAAATCGCCGCCGCTTCCACGCCGATTTTTTCCTCCAGGAGTTTGTCGCCGCGGAAGCGCTGCTTGCACTTGGTGCAGTCCACGAGCGGATCGTTGAAGTTGCTCACGTGGCCGCTGGCCTCCCACACCTTCGGGTTCATGAGGATCGCGGAGTCGAGACCTACCATATCGGTTCGCTTATGGACGAATGTCTTCCACCATAGTTTCTTCAGGCGGTTTTTCAGCTCCACGCCAAGCGGCCCGTAGTCCCAGGTGTTGGCCAGGCCTCCGTAGATGTCGGACCCGGGGAAGATGAACCCGCGGCGCTTGCAGAGGGAGACGAGGAGGTCGAGGGTGGGGGCGGGCATGGGGAGAGAAAAGTGAAAAGAGAAAAGTGCGAACGTTCTTCAGGGTGGGTCTCACACCCGCGGAGTGGTTGCAGTATCGGCTTTTTCAGCGTCAGATTCAAGAAGTTGATTCGATGCCCCGAATGGCATTTTGATCCATGGCGGCACAGGCATATTCTCGTCCTCTATGGTTCAGAAGCCCCGCTGGAAGCCACCGGAGACGGCGCCGGAGACCGTCATGCGGTATGTAAAGCATCCGCTGGCCGTCGGTCTACTGCTGGCCACGGTCATCTTCGGGACTTCCTGTGCCGTATCGGTGCTTTTCAATACGCCTGTAAAAGGCAAAAAAGCGCCACAAAGACCGGGATTCCAGAAGCAGAGGAGGGATGTACTAAAGCATTAAAAAATGCTATAATAATATAAATGTTCAACACACACATCTTCACTGAATTTTCGGGGCAAAAGACGCTGGCTGTCCTCCTTGGGGTGTCGCTCCTCGCGTGCCTGGATATCGTCGGGAGGAAGCGGGGGCGCAAGACACATTTTGCCTTTGGGGTGGTGATCGGCAGCGTGCTGTCGGCCGGTCTGATTCGCATGGGTAATGCGGTGCTGGAAAGCGGATTGCATCAAAACGGCTACGTGCTGGCCGCCGGCATTCTGCTCCTCGCCGCCACGTGGAGTTTGCTCTTCGGTCGCTGGCAGGCCCACACGAAAGCGACCGTGCTGGGCACGTTCCTCTTCTGGATCCTGCTCCACATCCTGTCCAAGGAGGCGCCGGATGCACGCACAGCGCACCTCATCGCCATCGGCGTCGCCGCGGTCCCGGCCGTGCTCTGGTGCGCCATCTTCTTGCCGTATCACCGCGAGCGGCTGAGCGTCGTTCTCACGCTCTTCTTTGCCGGCGCGATGTCGACCGTGCCCATTCTCTTCTATGACGCGCTCGTGCGCCGTGGTGCCACACTCGACTTCTTCCTGTTCCGCATCGAGACGCAGAGCTTCGGATCGAGCGCGCACACCTTCGTGGGGAATCTGTGGCCGGGCATGGCTCCCGTTGGCATTTCGGTAGTCTCGACCCTGGTGATGTTCCTGCTGGTCGGGTTCATCGAGGAAGGAAGCAAGATCTGGGTGCTTCTCAAATCCGGCAAGCAGTACATCAGTTCCATCGACGACATGATGCAGATGGCAATTGTGGTAGGCATCGGTTTCGCGTTCGCCGAGAACGTCACTCCCACGGGGTACTTCGTGAACTTTGTGAAGCAATATCTCATGGGACCCGGCGGCCGCGATTGGGTGGGATTCATCGGCAACGTCACGGGTCGTTCGGTTCTCACGAGTATGGTCCATATCGTCAGTACCGGCACGGCGGGATACTTCCTGGGCCTGGCGAATTTTGCCTCGCCGCTCCTGAAAGAGGACGCCCAGGTCGGCCGCACGCATCCGCTGCTTCGCGCGATCCACCGGCTCTTCGGCACGCGCGAAGTCGATATCTTCCGCCGTGAAATGACTGCGCTCGGTTTTCTTGCGGCGCTTGTCTTGCATGGCACCTGCAATTTCCTCGTGACGATCCCCGACATTCTGCCCGGCAATCCCCACACGCTCGGGGACCTGCTCAAGGCGCCCGCCGGATCGCCGTTGCACTACCTCTCGCTGCTTCTTCTGCCGACCTTGCTCTACGTGGTGGGCGGGTTCGTGCTCCTCACGACGCTCTTCAATCGCAGGGGGAACGCGAAGGAACGGGGGCATGTGGTGGAAGTGGAGACGCTCACGTTTGCGGAGGAGGAGTAAGTTTTTGGTTTACGGCTTTCTCGTTTCTGGTTTGGAACGAAAACCAAAAACGAGCAAACGAGAAAACAGCTTCTTTATGGCTGTCTTCATCTCGTTGGTGTACGCTGTGGACCGTTTCCGCTTCCGCCCCATCCCCATGCCGTTCCGTGCTTTTCGGAGTGACCGTCTTCTGCCCCGCGTTCTGTCGATTGTCCTGAGCCTCACGATGGGCATCGCTCCGGCGCTTGTGCCCGTTGCGGCTGTTGCCGCGCCTCCGGCGGCACAACTGCTGAAAGTGTCCGAGACGGACATGGTGTCTCGCGGAGATTTCATCCGCGCAGCGATCCGTGCGCTCGATATTCCGACCGAGAAGGGGAGGCGAACGCTCCCGTATGAGGGAGTTCCTGCTGCGTACCGCGTCTACGTGCAGACGGCGGACACGAAGAAAGCGCTTGGGATCTTCGGCAAGAATCTCGAGTTGAAGAAGACGATCACGCGCGGCGAGGCTCTGGTGCTGCTGCAGAAACTCCAGGATGTGTCGCCGGTGTCGAAGGACAAAGTTTCCTTCACCGATGCGAAAAGCGCGACGATGCGCGCGGCAGTGCAGTTGGCCGTGGAGCAGAACTGGATGCGTCCGCTGTCTGAGCGTGAATTTGGAGTTGCCGCTCCGCTCAAGGGCAAGGAAGGCATACTGCTGTTGCAGCGCGTTTCACGCGCGCAGCCCGCCCCCATGGGCAACATCAAAATCACCATCCCCGTGACGCGCAGCAAAGCGCTGCCGAAGGAGGACGTGCTCCGCACCATCTATCAGTTGCTTGAAGACGAGTACCTGTACCGCGAGAAGCTCGATGCGACGAAAGCGATGGACAAGTCCATCGAGAGTTTCGTGAAGACCCTCGATGATCCCTACACCGTGTACATGCCGCCGACGCAATCGGTGAATTTCCAGAATCAACTGAAAGGTGAACTGGAAGGCATCGGCGCCAACATCGAGCTGACGGGCGGGCTCATCATGATCGTCTCGCCGCTGCGGGGTTCGCCTGCGGAGCGCGCGGGTATCCAGCCCAAAGACCAGGTGATCTCGGCCGATGATGTCCCGCTCACGGGCCTCACGCTGGACGAGGCTGTCAGTAAGATCCGCGGACCGAAGGGCACCACGGTGAAGTTGCGCATCCGGCGCGAGGGCAGCGAGTTCGACGTGTCGGTGACGCGCGAGAAAATCACGATCCCCGAAGTCGATATCACGGTCCAGGAGGGCGTGGCGGTGGTGAAAATCATGCAGTTCGGCCAGACGACCGACACGATGCTCAAGTCCAAGATGCTTGAGCTGAAAGACAAGAACATCCACGGCATCGTGCTCGATTTGCGCAGCAATCCGGGCGGGCTCCTGCATGCGGCCGAGGTCGTGAGCGGTTTCTTCCTTCCGAAAGGAAGCACGTATGTCACCATTGCGGGACGCACGGGGAACGAGGCCGAGAAGACTGACAGCGAGCCTGTGGTGGATGCGAGCATCCGGCTGGTGGTGCTCGTGAACGCTGGCTCGGCCAGCGCCGCCGAGATCGTTGCAGGCGCGTTGCAGGATGCCGGCCGCGGCCGCATCGTGGGGACGAAGACGTTCGGCAAGGGCACCGTGCAGCAGGTGATCCAGTTCGGGGACGGATCCAGCCTCAAGATGACGATCGCCGAATGGAAGACGCCGAAGGGAAACAAGATCGACGGCGTCGGCGTGATGCCCGACGAAGTTCTGGAGCAGGAACAGGGCTCGCGCGATACGCAGCTTCTCCGGGCCATGGAGCTGCTCCGCTGAGCGCTTCGTTCGACGTTATCATGCCTTCCCTGTAGCATCACCCAGTCATGCTCGACGGAGTCATCACTTGGCTGGAAGGCATTGCGCGCGCGGTGCCGCTGCCCGTGTTCGTGATGGTGGGTGGCATCGTGGAAGAGATTATCGCGCCCATCCCGTCGCCGCTCGTGTCCACCCTCACCGGCAGCATCAACGCGGCGCAGCAGCTGGGGATGCTCCACTTGCTCTGGCTCTGTGCGCTTGCCACGCTCTCGAAGACCGCTGGTGCATGGATATTCTACGTCATCGGCGACAGGCTGGAGGACGTGGCGGTGCCCCGCCTGGGGAAATACATCGGCGTGCGGCACCAGGACCTGGAGCGTTTCGGCGAGCATTTCAAGGGCACCAGGAAGGATGCATTCATCCTGCTCGTCATCCGGTCCATTCCCGTGATGCCCAGCACGCCGATCTCGCTTCTGTGTGGCATCCTCAAGATTCGCCTGCGCACATTCATCATCGCCACCTACGTGGGGTTTTATATTCGCAATCTCACCTTCATGCTGCTGGGGTACACAGGCCTCGCGGCGATGGAATCGCTCATGACGGGCATCGACACCGCCGAGACGGTGCTGAAAATCGTCATCGTCGGCGGCGTGGGCGGTGTGATCGCGTGGCTCTACTGGAAGCGCAGAACGGGCCATGCGGCGGACCTTCTGAAGCGGAAAGGGGCGCATCAGCCCTGACGGCACGCGTACTTCTGACCGCACTTGGGCGTAGTTAGAGTGAGGAAAGTCGTTGTTAAGACCCTTGTCTGCCACTGGGTGTTCCCTTAGGATACGCCAACTTTATCGGATCACTCCTTCCTGTATGTCCGGAACAGTCTCCCAAGTCGTCGGCGCAGTCGTAGACTGCCAGTTCCCGTCCGTCGCGGCTATGCCGTCCATCTTCAGTGCGCTTACCACGACCGTGGGGAAAGAGACGCTGGTGCTCGAGGTGCAGCAACACCTGGAAGGAAATTCCGTCCGAACGGTGGCCATGGGGTCTACCGATGGGCTCCGGCGCGGCGTGGCGGTGGAAGACACGGGTGCGCCGATTTCGGTTCCTGTGGGGCCCGAGACGCTCGGCCGCATGTTCAACGTGCTCGGCGAACCCATCGATGGTATGCCGTCGGTCAAGACGAAGAAGCGGTACCCCATCCACCGCAGGGCTCCTACCTTCGACGAGCAGTCTGTTTCCACCGAAGTTCTTGAGACGGGCATTAAGGTCATCGACCTCATCTGCCCCATCCTTAAAGGGGGCAAAGTCGGCCTCTTCGGAGGCGCTGGCGTTGGTAAGACCGTCATTGTGAAAGAGCTCATCCGAAACATCGCAGAAGAGCACGGGGGTTTCTCGGTATTTGCCGGGGTGGGGGAGCGCAGCCGCGAGGGCAACGACCTCTACTACGAAATGAAGGATTCCGGTGTGCTCGAGAAGACATCGCTCGTGTTCGGCCAGATGAACGAGCCGCCCGGCCCCCGCATGCGCGTGGTGCAGACGGGTCTTTCCATGGCGGAATATTTCCGCGATGAGGAACAGCGCGACGTGCTGCTCTTCATCGACAACATCTTCCGCTTCACCCAGGCGGGCGCCGAGCTCTCGGCGCTGCTCGGGCGCATCCCCTCAGCGGTCGGCTACCAGCCGACGCTGGCCAACGAAATGGGACAGATTCAGGAGCGCATTACGTCCACCAACAAAGGATCCATCACCTCGGTGCAGGCGGTGTTCGTGCCCGCGGATGACCTCACCGACCCGGCTCCGGCCACGACGTTCGGTCACCTCGATTCCTTCATCGTGCTCTCACGCGCTATCGCCGAGCTTGGCATCTACCCCGCGGTCGACCCGCTCGATTCCACGTCGTCCATCCTCACGCCCGCGGTGGTGGGCCAGGAGCACTACGATACCGCGCGCGGCGTGCAGAAGGTGCTGCAGCGCTACAAGGAACTGCAGGACATCATTGCGATCCTCGGCATGGAAGAGCTTTCCGAAGAAGACAAGAAGACCGTGCAGCGCGCGCGCAAGATTCAAAAATTCCTCAGTCAGCCCTTCTTCGTCGCCGAGGCCTTCACCGGCGCGCCGGGCAAGTTCGTGAAGCGCGAAGAGACCGTGCAATCCTTCAAGGCCATCCTCGAGGGCCAGATGGATGCGTTGCCCGAGCAGGCGTTCTACATGAAGGGGGGTATCGATGAAGTGAAAGCGTAATCCCCTCACTCGGTCTCTCCCCCTCTTGGGGGAGAGAAGTACAGGTCATGATTATTCTATGCTCCACCTCGAAATCATTACGCCGGATCAGACCGTCTACGAAGGCGAGGCCGACTCGGTGACGCTGCAGGCCTCCGACGGGGAAATTACGGTGCTGCCAGGGCACATTCCGCTTTTAACGACTCTCGCCCCGGGCGTGGCCATCATCCACCACGGCGACACCGAGCACTTGTTCGCGCTGTCGGGTGGGACGGTCGAGATCGACGGAAAATCGGTGCGGGTGCTCGCGCGTACCGCTGATGCAGCCGAGGGGCTAGAGGAGGAGGCCATCGAAAAGGCCAAATCCGCCGCAGAGAAGCTCGTGAGCGAGCGGCGGTACGATGCTGAAGGCTTTGCCGAAGCCACCGCTATTCTTGACCGCGAACTCGCGAGGCTGCGCACCGTACGTCGTCGCCGGCACGCGCGGGGTTGACGCGCCGCACCTTTCCCGTTTCCGCCATGTCGCTCTACATGCGCCACCGCCACAAGGTCCGGCAACCAGTCTCTCTTTCGGCGGCAGGGGACGATCATCAGATCCATGATTACGTGCCGGTATTAGCGACTGACGACTCAGCCGGCGTCAAGCAGCAGAAATTCTCCCCGGGCAAACCGCACATGTCGTCTGTGGTGGTTTCGCGAAAGCGGCGGCCCCGTGGAAACCAGATGTCGAGCATGAAGGCCATGGGGCTGGCGGGTCAGATCGGCTATATCATAGCAATTCCCGCCGTGCTCTTCGGCGTTGGCGGCGCCTACCTCGACAAGTACATGGGGACGACGCCCGCGTTCATGATGGGCGGGCTCCTGCTTGCATTCGTGAGTTCCGCGATGGCGGTCAAAAAAATGATCGACCAGATGAACTGGGAGGAACAACAACATGAAAAAAGTATCCTAGAAGCGGAAAAACAGGAACAAAAAATGTGATCAACACTCGTGCACTGGTGATCAGAGCCCTGGCACTTTCAAGCGCCAGAGGATTTCGGCGAGGTCGCCACGCGTGAGCAGCTGCTCGGGGCGTTGGTACGACGCATGCAGTGCGCCGCGGTTCCGCAGGGCATTGATGTAGGTCTGCCACCAAGCCTCGAGTCCCGTGGGCGTCGTCGTCACCTGCAAATGGTACGCGCCCACGATGATCTTCGCGGCTTCGGCCGCGTTGATGTTCTTCTCGGGGCCGTAGGTGCCGTTCGGGTAGCCCTTGATGATGCCGTCGCGTGCGAACGGACAGACGTACTGTGCGAACCATGAGCCCGCAGCGACGTCGGGGAAGGTGGTGCCGCGGCTCCGCAGGCACGAGAGCATCTGTTCGTTCGTGTAGAGCGTGGAGGCGATCATTTTCGTGAATTCGGCACGGTTGACGGGGTTGCCGGGTTTGTAGGACCCGTCGGGATAGCCGATGACGATGCCTTCGTTCCGCACGTACATAATGGCTTCGTACTGCGGATGAGACCGTGACACGTCGTTGAAGCCGCCGTTCCCGCCGCTGTTGCAGGGGTCCTGGATGTAGTTGATGGGGTGGCCGTCGTCGGTGCAGCTGGGATGGGTGGTGCCGTTCGCGCACACGTGCGGCCGGCAGTCATTGCCTCCGCTTTCGCCGTTCGAGATGCTCTCGAGGTATGCCATCGGGTTTTCGCTGAAGATGTTGCTGCAGAGCACGGCGCGGAAGCCCCCTTTGGAATCGGACTCCGCGAACACCGGCGTCTCTTCGCCGACGATGTAGTCGATGCCGCAGGTGGCGCTGTCTTTGGCGGTCGTGATGGTGACCGAACCGCCCTCCGTCCCTTTCCAGGACTGACTGATCGTGAAGGTGACCTTCTCCTCCATGCCGACGGTTTCGATGTTCGTGACGGTGCCGAGAAACACGGCATCGGAATCTTCATACACGTCCTGCACGGGCCGTTCGATGCAGGAGCAGGCACTGGCGGTGCCCATGTGTACGACGAAGCCAAGCAGTGCGACAGGAAGAAGTAGGAGAGCGGAGAGGAGTGTGGAAGACGTGCGCATAGACTGCCAGTTTACCCGATGTATCCGCATCGGGCACGAGGAAGAGTGGCCTTTTAGAGTATTGACTTTCGGGTGGTGTTTCCTCACTCTTTTCGAGCTATGGCATCAATCCACGCCCCGACCCTCGCGTCCGAGACGATCGCCCACATCGGAGATTTCCCCGTGCGCAACACTCTTGTGATGTCCTGGCTCGCCGTGGGGGTGCTTGTGCTCATTGCGATCAGCGCCCGGTCCACGCGGTACAAAGTGATCCCCGGTCGTTTCCAGATGGCGGTGGAGCTGCTCGTGGGCGGTCTCTTCGAATTTTTCGATTCCATCATCCAGAACCAGAAGCGCACGCGCCGTATTTTCCCCGTCGTCGCGACGATGTTCCTCTTCATCCTCATCGCAAACTGGATGGGCATATTGCCCGGGGTGGGCAGTATTACGGTCATGGGTCTGCACGAGGGGAAAGAGATCGCCATGCCGCTCTTCCGTTCCATGAACGCCGATATCAACATGACCCTCGTCTTCGCCATCTTTTCCATTGTCATGGCGCAATTGCTCGGCATCGCTGCGTTGGGTGTCCTGCCGCATGCATCCAAGTACTTCGTGGCACCGTGGAAGAAGCCGTACGGCATCGGGACGTTCGTGGGGCTCCTGGAGTTCGTCGGTGAATTCACCCGCATCGTTTCCTTCAGCTTCCGTCTTTTCGGTAACATTTTCGCTGGAGAAGTGCTGCTCATGGTCATTTCTGCGCTCGTGCCCTACATCATTCCCATTCCGTTCTATGGCATGGAGCTGTTTGTGGGGGTGATCCAGGCGCTCGTGTTCGCGATGCTCACGCTCGTCTTTATTTCCATGGCCACGACGCCGCACGAGGCACATTGATGCGTCAGACCGTCCTTATAGAGCCTTGATTCCCATGGGGTCCCTCCCTACAATCACCCGACAATTTGGCCTCAGGTCTCATTACAAGCAATTTTGATCCCTTTCCACTTTTTTCCCTTCCAAACCATGAGGATGCACACACTTATCCGCCCCCTCTCCGCTCTCACTCTCTGGGCAGTCGCCGGTACGGTTTTTGCTGAGGAGGCGATGCCGGAAACCGCCGAGGTAGTCACGCAGACCGCAGCAGTTGCCGGTTACATTTTCGACCAGAACTTCGCCATGGCCTTCGTCATGGGCGTGGGCGCCCTTGGCCCCGCCATCGGCATCGGTTTGGCCGCTGCCAAGGCGCTTGAGGCCATCGGCCGCAATCCCGACGCCGCAGGCAAGGTGCAGACCCCGATGATTCTTATGGCTGCGTTTGCAGAAGCCATCGCCATCTACTGTCTCGTCGTGGCGCTCATCATCAAGTTCGTTTAATTCTTTTGTCATCCCGAGTAGTCCGCGGCGGAGCCGCGGGCGTATCGAGGGACCCCACCTTTCTATGGAACTGATCGCAAAACTCGGCATCGATTGGCAGGTGATGGTCGCGCAGTTCGTGAACTTCGTGATCCTCATCGGCGTCCTGAGCTTCCTCGTCTATAAGCCCGTGCTGCGCGTACTCGATGACCGTCGCGAGCGTATCCGCAAGGCCATGGAGGATGCGAAGGCGATTGAAAACCAGAAACGGGACCTCGACGCGCTCCGGTCGGAACGAGTCCGCTCGGCAGATCAGGAAGCTGCCCGGATCCTCGAGCAAGCCAAGGGCCACGCGGAATCGATGAAGAAAGAGATCATCGCGGGCGCGGAAAAGGAGGCGCACCAGATCCTTTCCAAGGCCAAGCAGCAGGTGGAGGACGAGCGTGGTCGCATGCTGAGCGGCGCGCAGGAGACGCTTGCCAAAGTCATCATCAGAATGTCGGAAAAGATCATTGAGCGCGAATTCACCCCGGAGGACCAGAAGCGCATTCTCGCCCGGGTGCAGAAAGACCTTCCCGCGATCCTGCAATGACGCTGAATCAGGACACCATGCAGGCGTTGGTGCAGTTGAGCAAGACCATGCCCAACAGTGACCAGTTTCTGCGCCGGATCGTGTACGGCCTGGCGGCCGACATGCGCGACGAGAAGTCCGTCCTGGCCGTGACCATCGTTACGCCGAGTGGCCAGAGCGGACCATTCCGCACCGAAGTCGAGCGGCTCATTGCTGAGAAGACGCACCATCCCGTGCAGATTACCGAACTCGCCGATCCCTCGATTCTTGGCGGGGTGATTCTCACCTTTGGGGACGAACAGGTGGACATGAGCGTCCGCGCGTCCCTTTCCCAGGCGGCCCACGCCATCGCGGGTCAGCACCTTTCACCAACCAGATCATGACGCTCTCCACCGACCTCATCGCGGCCCTCGACAAACAGATCGCCTCCTTTCGCAAGGAAGTACATCAGGATCACGTAGGTACCGTCACTGAAATCGGCGACGGCATCGCGAAGATCGAAGGCCTCTCGCGTCTCGGTTCCGCCGAAATGATCGACTTCGGCAACGGGGTGGTGGGAAGCGCCCTCAACCTGGGGCTCAACGCCGTGGGTGCCATCGTCTTCGGCGATTACAAGAAAGTGAAGCAGGGCGACACCGTGCGTGCCATGGGTCAGGTGCTTTCGGTGCCCGTATCCGACGAACTCGTCGGCCGCGTCGTGTCGCCGCTCGGCGAACCGAAGGACGGCGGTCCCGCCATCCAGGCCAAGAAGCTCTACCCGGTCGAAAAGATCGCTCCCGGCGTGCTTGAGCGCAAGTCGGTCGATACGCCGCTGCAGACCGGCATCAAAGCCATCGACGCCATGATCCCCATCGGCCGGGGCCAGCGCGAGCTCATCATCGGCGACCGCCAGACGGGCAAGACCGCTGTGGCGCTCGATACCATCATCAACCAGCGTTCCACGCATCAATCAGGGCGCCCGGTGATCTGCGTGTACGTCGCGATCGGCCAGAAGGAATCGAAGGTCGCCAAAATCGTCTCGGAGCTCAAGAAGCACGGCGCCATGGAGTACACCATCGTCGTCTCGGCGGGCGCGTCGGAACCCGCGGCGCTCAGTTACATCGCCCCCTTCGCGGGCTGCGCGATGGCCGAGTACTTTCTCGACAAGGGCATGGACGTCCTGTGCGTCTACGACGACCTCTCCCGCCACGCGTGGGCATACCGCCAGATCTCGCTCCTGCTCCGTCGCCCCCCCGGCCGCGAAGCGTACCCCGGCGACGTGTTCTACCTCCACTCCCGCCTGCTCGAGCGAGCGGTGCGTCTCGATGAAAAGCACGGCGGCGGCTCCATCACGGCGCTCCCAATCATCGAAACCCAGGCTGGCGACGTGTCGGCGTACATCCCCACGAACGTCATCTCCATCACCGACGGACAGATCTTCCTGGAGTCCGACCTCTTCTACAAAGGCATCCGACCCGCCATCAACGCCGGTATTTCCGTCTCGCGCGTCGGCTCGGCAGCCCAGGTGAAATCCATGAAGAAGGTAGCTGGCAAACTCCGTCTCGATCTCGCCCAGTACCGCGAACTCGCGGTCTTCGCGCAGTTCGGCAGCGACCTCGACGCCGCCACCAAGAAGCAGCTCGACCGCGGCGTGCGCCTCACTGAGATCCTCAAGCAGGACCAGTACAGGCCGTGCGAAGTGGCCGATCAGGTCGCCATCCTCTACGCCGCCGTCAACGGTCATCTCGACCAGATTCCCGTCGACCAGGTGGGTGCGTTCGAGAAAGACCTGACGCAGGCGCTCAGTGCGCGTCCGGAACTCTGGAAGCAGCTGGGCAAGGAAATCACCAAGGAAGCGGAGCAGGAACTCGTCCGGCTTCTCGATTCGCTCAAGGAGCGCAGGGGCCTTGCCGCCCCCGCTCCGGCGAAGTGACGCGAGCATCCCCACCATGGCCAACAACCTCCGCGACCTCCGGCGCAAGATCAAGGCGATCAAATCGACGCGCCAGGTGACCAAAGCCATGGAGCTGGTGGCCGCGTCCAAGATGCGCAAGGCAGTGCAGAACGCCACGCTGCTCCGACGCTACGCCGTGGCGGCCTGGACGATTTTGCGCAAGCTTGCGCACGTGCATGCCGGCGAGCACCCGCTCCTGCAGAACCGGGACGCGCAGCGCCTCCTGATGGCGGTGTTCACCTCCGATCGCGGGCTCTGCGGAAGCCTGAACAGCCATATCCTGAAGACGGCAGCACAGTACGCCGCCCGCGCGCGCGACAGCGGCCAGGAGATCGAGTTTATCGCCGTCGGACGCAAGGCGCAGCAGTTTTTGGCTCGTACGGGCCAGAAGATCATCGCCGCATTCCCGGCCCAGAGCAACCATCCGCAGTTCCGCGACGTGCTTCCTGTGAGCAAGCTCGTGATCGACAGTTTCCTCGGCGGGAACTACGACCGAGTGGTACTCGTCTACAGCGACTTCATCTCGGCGCTCGTACAGGAACCCACCGTCAAGGCGCTGCTGCCGTTCTCGGAGGAGGGCGTTCGCAAAATGATCGACGACATCCTCCCTGAACGCCGCATGACGAAGGAAGAACAGGCGGCACTGAACGCGCCGCTTCCCAAAACCCAGTACGTCTTTGAGCCGTCCGAGGCCGAAGTGCTCAATGCCATCCTGCCGCAGCTCACCGAGCTCCAGGTGTACCAGGCCGTGCTCGAAACCGCTGCCTCGGAGCATTCCGCCCGCATGGTGGCGATGCGCAACGCCTCCGAAAACGCGTCCGATCTTCTCGGGGACCTCACCCTGACCTACAACCAGAGCCGTCAGTCGATCATTACAGCGGAACTGGCGGAACTGAGCGCAAGCAAGGCGGCGCTCGATTAAAGAAGATGCGGGACAGTTCGTCTTCATGTATATGAATCGTTTCTGCTATTCTCGTGACCCCTTTTACATCCCACCCGTTGAAAAAATTTTGTATTGAACAGGGCATTCCGCTCGCACTCACGTTCGTCGTCTTTGCCGCCATGTGGGCTGTACTGTACGGCGAGATCCTCCTGCTTAATTCTTTCGGTTCCAACGAGCACATATCGGGGTTCATCCTGCTCCAGGACGTACTCGTGGGCATGACGATCTACCTGAAAACATCCATAGATTTTGCCATCTTCATTGGACACCTGATGCGCACGCACCCGGGGTGGAAAAACCGCATCGCCATCGAATGCGGTACGGCAGCGGGCAACGCGCTCGGGACGTTCGTCATTCTGGCCATCTGGAATTTTTTCCGGAATGTCGACTGGTTGCTGGCGATCATGGTGCTCATTGCGTCCCTCGTTCTGCTGAAGCTGGCCGAAGACGGCCTGGAGCACGCGAAAACCGAGGACGCCCGGTATCCGCGGCTTTTCCGCAAAGCGGTGGATGTCTGCGACATGGTCCTGCGGCCCGTGAATCGTTTCTTTTCGCCTGTGTTACACCGTATCGTGCCGCATGCGTCCCTGAATACGACGAAGAAGTACGGGTGGATCGGCCTGATCTTTTTCTCGGGAACCATTCCGTTCATTCTGGGTCTGGATGACTTTGCCGGCTACGTTCCGCTCTTTTCTATCGTGCACGTGTACGGGTTCGCGGTGGGCGTGCTGCTCGGGCACCTGATTCTCAATATCGCGTTGTTCCTGTCTCCCGATACCACCATCAAAGTGGTGAAGCAGCCGGTGATCAGTTTCCTCGGATCGCTCGCGTTCGTCGGCCTTGCGGCCTGGGGCTTGCATGAGGTCTGGAAGATCCTGGAGCACGCGTACCTTTAAAACCTTCTGAGCACCCATTTTGCAAGCTCCAGCACCGGAATGATGGTCAAGGCCAGTGCGATGATGATGGCCCAGTCTTCCAGCGTGAGCGGGAAGGTTTTGAATGCGACCTGCAGGAACGGCACGTAGACGATTGCAAGCAGCAGGAGTATTTCCCACAGAATGGCGATATTGAGCCACTTGTTGCTGAAGGTTCCGCGGAACATGCTCAGGTGATCGGAGCGGAAGTTGTAGGCCTTTATGAATTCGCAGGTCACGAGCAGGACGAACGCCATGGTCATCGATTCCTGCAGTCCGCGCTCGGTGTGCGTTGCCCACCAGAACATGCTGAGGATGAGAAATGCGAGCCAGACGCTGCCCGTGAGCATCAGGGCCATCACGCGTTTTGTGAAGATGCCCGTGTTCGGGTCGCGCGGCGGCTGGCGCATCAGGTCACGCTCCGGAGGATCAACCGCGAGCGCAAGTGCCGGGAACCCGTCGGTGGCGAGGTTCAAGTACAGGAGCTGCACGGCGGAGAGGGGGAGCGGCCAGCCAAGGAGCGTGGCTCCCGTCATGATGATGATTTCGCCGATGTTCGAGCTCAAAAGATACATCAGGTACTTCTTGATGTTGCCGAAGATCCCGCGGCCTTCTTCCACGGCCGCGACAATCGAGGCGAAGTTGTCGTCCGTGAGCGTCATCGCCGCCGCTTCCTTGCTCACGTCCGTGCCTGTGATGCCCATGGCCACGCCGATATCCGCCTTCTTCAGTGCCGGCGCGTCGTTCACACCGTCGCCGGTCATCGCCACGATCTGGCCCCGGCTCTGGAGTGCCGTGACGATGCGCAGCTTGTGGGCGGGGGAGACGCGCGCGTAGACGCGGACATCGCCGATGCGCTTCATGAGCGCGGCCTCATCCATGGCTTCCAGTTCCACTCCCGTCACGGCATTTCCATCGTCCGAAATCCCGAGCTCGCGCGCGATCGCGCCCGCCGTCACCGGGTGGTCGCCCGTGATCATCACCACCCTGATGCCTGCCGTTTTGCACTGCGCAATGGCGGCTTTGGCCTCGGGGCGCGGCGGATCGATCATCCCAACGAGTCCGATGAACTTCATGCCTCTCTGCGATTCCTCGAGCGCACTGTCTCCCTTGCGCGCGATCGCAAGCACACGGAGTGCTTTCGTCGCCATGGCCCCTGCGGCGTCGAGAATATTTTTACGGTCCGCGTCGGTCATCGGCTGCTCTCCGTTCTCGCCCCACATGCGGGTGCACAGGGGCAGCATCATCTCGGGCGCGCCTTTGGTGTAGGCGATCGTGTTCTCGCCATCCTCCTTGTGCAGGGTCGTCATCCGCTTGGTTTCGGAACTGAAGGGGATTTCGCCGATGCGCGGGAATTGCGCATCAAGGTCCTCCTTCCGGATGCCGGCCTTGGCCGCTGCGACGACGATGGCGCCTTCGGTGGGGTCGCCCAGGATATCGGGCTGGCCGTTCTTCACGACCATCGTCGCATCAGATGAGAGCACGCCGCCGCGCAGGAGTTCAGTGAGCCCCGCGCCGATATCGACTCCTTCGCCCTCTACCGTGAACCTGCCCGAGGGCACGTAGCCGCTGCCGGAGACCTCGTAGGTCTTGCCCGTCACGTAGATCTCGCGCACGGTCATTTCGTCCTTTGTGAGCGTGCCGGTTTTGTCGGTGCAGATCACCGACGTGCAGCCGAGCGTTTCAACGGCCGGCAGCTTGCGGATGAGCGCGTGACGTTTGACCATCCGTTGCACGCCGATAGCCAGCGAGATGGTGACGACCGCGGGCAGCGCTTCGGGCACCACGGCCACCGCGAGCGCGATGCCGAAGATGAAGATGTCGATGAGCGATTGTCCTCTCCAGAGCCCGATGGCGCTGATGACGATCACGACGCCCAGCGCGACTTTGGCGAGCGTCTTGCCCACTTTGTCGAGGTTCTTCTGGAGCGGCGTTTCGTCGGTTTCGACGTCGTCGAGCATTTTGGCGATCGCGCCGAATTCCGTCTGCATTCCGGTGCCGGTCACGACCGCTTTGCCGCGTCCGTGGCTTACCGAGGTGCCGCCGTACACCATGTTCTTGCGGTCGCCCACGGGGGCGCCGGGGTTCGGAATGATCTCATCGCTCTTCTCCGATGGCAGCGACTCTCCTGTCAATGCCGCCTCGTCGGTGCGCAGGTTCGCCTGTTCGATGATGCGCGCGTCGGCCGGCACGCGGTCGCCCGCGGCGAGCAGGATCACGTCGCCCGGCACGAGGTCCGCCGCCGGAATCTTCATCTGTTCGCCACCCCGGATCACCGTCGCGTTCGGAGCGGCCATGGACTTGAGCGCTTCCATCGCCTTCTCTGCCCTAAATTCCTGGATGAACCCAAGGAACACTGCGAGGAGCACGATGATGGCGATGGTTATTGCCTCCACTTCGTGGCCGAGGAACCCCGACATGAGGGTCGCGAGGAGCAGGATGATGACGAGCACGTTCTTGAACTGCTCGGCCAGCAGCGCGAGCGCGGAGATTTTCTTTCCTTCTTTCAGTTTGTTCTGGCCGTACTCTGTGAGGAGCCTGGCTGCGCCATCGGCCGAAAGGCCGCGGTCGGCAGTCGTACCGAGCTTCGATAAAACATCGGTTGCCGGCAGCGTGTGCCAGGGAGTTTGCAGGGAGGGGGTGGAAGGTTTCATGGCTTCAGACTAGAGCAAAATCCATTTTTTTTCTATAATGAAAGCATCTGACATGGATACGAATTCCGTACCGGAGGCACCAGCGGGCGAACATGAAAAGATCGTGCGGGCAGCACTGAGCCGGGATCCGGCAATGATCACATTCACCCGGGATCCCAAGGAAGATTTCAGGCAGATCATCCTGGATGCGTTTCCGGAGATGGATCCCGGGCAACAAAACGACCTGTGGAAGGATCCGTACTGGCGCGAATGGATCAAGGGCAATCGTGCAAACTATGATCAGGAAACTCGGCATGTGATCGATTCGCTGCAGCTTTCCTCGCACCTGCAGGATCCTTTTGATTACGAAAAGAGTGCTCTCCTTGTCTTGGCTCATGCGGCCGCCACGGTTCGTGACTGGCTTCGCACGTTCTTCAGGGGCGACGGAAGTACACAGTGATTCTACAGCCGTGCCAGCTTTTTCTCGTGAATCGCTTGAGCACGGACCACGACAACAAGCTGATCCCGCAGCCAATCCATGCGGGTATCGTTTTCATCGAGACGGGCATGCACCTCGGCAAATCTATTATCCACCTTCGACTCAAGTCCTTTGAATCGTTCTTCAAGGCCGTACTTCATGCCCCGCATGTGATCCAGAAGCAACTTTGTATTAGCATCGATTGTATCGTCGATTGTTTTTTCCAGTTCTATTTTCATGGAGTCCATTCGTCTCATGAGTCCCTCATTCATAGTGCTCATTTGATCCATAAGTCCCTCTTTCATCGAATCAATTTTCTTGAGGATTATGCTGTTGGTGACGCGGCTGCTTGCCATAGAAAGCGAAGAGTAGGGGATGAAAAACGCGGCGTCATCTCACAACTCTTGATTCGTCTGGAAGCGGTGATGTGCGGTATTACATGTTCGAATAAAATTGCTTCTTGCGGTTCTCCTGGCGGTACTGCTCGCGCTTGAGGGCGCGGATGCGCTGGAGGCGGCGCGTGAGGGGCTTTTTGTAGCTCTTGCGCTCGCGCAGCACCTTGAGCAGGTTTGTCTTCTGCACCTGCTTTTTGAAGCGCTGCTGCAGGCGGTCTGCCGATTCGTCGCCTTTCTTGATTGCGTAGATAGCCATAGGGCCGGAATACTGTAATAGAGCGGGGGGGCTGGCGCAAGGGAAAACGACGAGGCCGAAGGGGCAAAGAGGAACAATTCTGTTTTTGAGGCATGAACGCCAGGAAAGAGTGATAGGGCCATATTTTTACTCTTCCACCATTCTGCATTCCGTTCGCCCGGGTCATCCCGTTGCCTCCCCGGAACTCCCTCTATAGACTCGTTCCGCTATGGCCAAATCCGACTATTCCGCACAACAAATCCAGGTTCTCGAGGGTCTCGAGCCCGTTCGCAAGCGTCCGGGCATGTACATCGGTTCCACCGATGTGCGGGGGCTCCATCACCTCGTGTACGAAATCGTCGACAACTCCATCGACGAGGCGATGGCAGGTCACGCCAACGATATCACCGTGACGTTGCACGATGATGGTTCGGTGGGGGTGGAAGACAACGGACGCGGTATTCCGGTGGACATGCACCCGACCGCCAAGAAATCGGCGCTGGAGGTGGTGCTTACCACGCTCCATGCCGGCGGCAAATTCGGCGGGGACGACAGCGGTTACAAAGTCTCGGGCGGTCTGCACGGAGTCGGTTCGTCGGTGGTGAACGCTCTCTCGGTGAAATTGCGCGCGGAAGTCTTCCGCGACGGTCATGTACACGTGCAGGAGTACAAGCGGGGCAAGCCCCAGGACGACGTCAAGAAGACCGGGAAGACCGAGAAGAGGGGAACGCTCATCCGCTTCTGGCCCGATGACGAGATCTTCGACACGCTCACCTTCAGCATGGACACGCTCCTCACGCGTCTCCGTCAGCAGGCGTATCTCACGCGCGGTATCACGATTTCGCTCATGGATGCGCGTGTCGAGCGTCCCGAGGAAGACAAGCAGTATCCGCGCCTGTACCGCTTCCACTTCGAGGGCGGGATCAAGGCGTACGTGGGTCACTTGAACGAATCCAAGGAGAAGATCGGCAGCCCGATCTGGTTCGAAAAAGACACGCCGGAAGGTTTCGTGGAAGTCGCCATGCAGTACACGCAATCGTTCCAGGAGCATGTGGTCAGCTTCGCCAACAACATTCACACGGGAGAGGGCGGGCACCATCTCACCGGTTTCAAGGCGGCGCTGACGCGCACCATCAACGCCTACGCCCGCCAATTCGGCATCCTGAAAGAGAAGGAGGAGAACCTGACGGCCGATGACGTGCGCGAAGGACTGACGGCCGTCGTGGCTGTGCGCCTGCGCGAGCCGCAGTTCGAAGGCCAGACGAAGGGCAAGCTCGGAAACGCCGAGATGAAGACCGCCGTCGAAACGGTGGTGAATGAGCGCCTGAGTCAGTACCTGGAAGAGAACCCTGGCGAAGCCAAGGAGATGGTGGCCAAGTGTCTGCTTGCCGCCCGTGCCCGCATGGCCGCCCGCGCCGCCCGCGACAGCGTCATCCGCAAAGGGGCGCTCGAAGGCATGACGCTTCCGGGCAAGCTTGCCGACTGCAGCAACAAGGATCCGAGCCAGTGCGAGCTCTACATCGTGGAGGGCGACTCGGCCGGCGGCTCCGCCAAGCAGGGGCGCAACCGCGAGTTCCAGGCGATCCTGCCCCTGCGCGGAAAAATCCTGAACGTCGAGCAGGCACGCCTCGATCGCATGCTCGCCAATAACGAAGTGAAGTCACTCATCATCGCGCTCGGCATGGGAGTGGGCGAAATTAAAGATGTGTCCAAGCTCCGGTACCACCGCATCGTGATCATGACCGACGCCGACGTCGACGGTGCACACATCCGCACACTGCTCCTGACGCTCTTTTACCGGTACTTTCCGGAGCTCCTCGACGGCGGATATCTCTACATCGCTCAGCCGCCGCTCTATAAGATTCAGAAAGACAAGCAGGTGCAGTATGCCTATAACGACGAGGAGAAAGCGCGCATCATGAAAGAGTGGGGCATCGGATCGGACGAGATGCAGGAGACCGACATTCCGGACGCCCAGGAAGGGGGAGAGGTGGCCGACGCCGGGGAGGCAGCGGAGGAGGCGAAAGGCAAGAAGGCTGCGCCCAAGAAGCGCAAGGCCAACATCCAGCGCTACAAAGGTTTGGGAGAAATGAACCCCGAACAGCTCTGGGACACCACGATGGATCCCGATAACCGCATCATGCTCCGCGTGACGATGGACGACGCTGAGAAGGCCGATGCCGTCTTCACCACCCTGATGGGCAGTGAGGTCGCACCACGCAGAAAGTTTATTCAAACTCATGCGAAGACCGTCACGAACCTCGACGTCTAAGAAGGCCCAGCCTGTGGTGAGTCCTTCGACTCCGCTCAGGACAGGCCGTGTCGAACCATTCACCCGCAGCGCGACCCTCAAGGCCGCCGCATTCACGTCGGTGTTTGCCGTTCTGGGGCCGCTCTTCATGAGCGGGACGGATGCGGGGCCGGCAATACTGCTCCCCATGGCGCTGCTCTTTGATTTGATCCTCCTCAATACGTTCTTTTCGATCCGCATGTTTGCGTCTGTGACGCCAGCGACGGATCACGCGCAGAATGCGATCGATCTGGGGCTCGGACTCCTGTACCTCTGGATGGCCTCTTCCATCGGTGATGCACGCCTGTTCGCGTGCGCATGCACCCTCATGTTCGCGCTCGCAACGTACAAGTATGCCCTCCTGCTGGGGCGCATCCCGCACCAAAAACTCCTGCGCCACAAAATCCAGATCGATGTCTTGGGTACGGTCGGGGCCCTCGCAGCGCTGGCCGGCATCATGTACGTCGATGCAGCACTTACTTTGTGGATCTGGGCGGTCCTCTTCGCGCTCGTGCAGCTGGATATTTTCTTGCTGAGGCCGCTGTACGTGCCGCACCGCGAGCGGTGATTACCGGATATCGTCGTACCGCTTCGTGACGGGCCGGTGCAGGAACGCTTCCGAGAGGTAATTGAGGATGTATTTGAGGCTGGTGCTCAGGAAGCCGTGCGTCAGGCGCCTTCCCGAGGTGTAGCAGACGAACCGGGTGCAGAAACGCACGCGGCCCACCTTGCTCAGGCGTCGCCCCAGATTCGTGTCATCCCCATAGAAAGGAATGCTCGTGTCGATGCCGCCGATGCTCTTGAGCGCGTCACGCCTGAGCATCACGTTCCCGCCGGTGACTGCGAACCGCGTGATCGCCGCCGTCACGGGTGCGATCATGAACCAGAAGATCCACGCAACTGTGCGCTGGAAGACGGATGGCAGGTCATCGGCGGTGTACGCGTACGGGCCGCTGAGGCAGACCATCTCTGGATGCCGTGACCATTCCCGCTCCGCGACCTTGATCCATTCCGGCGTGATGCGGCAGTCGGCATCTATAAAGCAGAGGAGCGGGGAGCGGGCCTCCTCGAAGCCGCGCTGCCGCGCGAACGAGGGTCCTTTGCGTTCCTCGCGGATCACGCGGACGCCCGGGAATTTCGCCGCGGCGACCGCAGTGCCGTCCGTGCTCGCGTTGTCGACCACAAGGATTTCGCCGATGGCCCCGCCGCCATGAGCCGTCAGCGATGCGAGGCAGGGGCCGATGTACTTCTCCTCATTAAATGCGGGGATGACGATGCTGATCTTCTCCATGCAGCAAGTGTATCACGCGCTCATTTGACGTTGCTCAGGTGCACGTGGCGTTTCTTCTTGATGAATCGGTCGTACCAGGTTTTCAGGTATTCGCGACTGCCCGTCACGAGGCCGTTTTTGAACCGTCGCCCCGAAAACAGCACCCGGGGGTGAAGAATCAGCTTGATGCGGCCCAGTTTGCTCACGCGCATGCCGAGCTCGAGATCCTCGTACGCATCGGCTTGCGGGTCGAATCCACCCGCTTTCTGGTACACATCTCTCCGGATCGAAAACGCGTAGCCCGAGAGGCCCACGTGCCCGTAGAGGAGCCGGTTGCACTGGAGGAGCAGGGGGAGGCAGAAGTTAAACACGGTGTTGGTCCACCACGAGCAGTCCCGGATGCGGGCCGTGCCGGTGGCGGCGACGTAGCGGGGGTCGCGAGCTGCGGATGCGAATACCGCGAGCCAGTCGCGACTTACGATTGTATCGGCATCTGCGGACAGGATGACATCGCCCCGGGCCATGCGAAAACCGAGCGCGCGGCCGGCACCCCGGCCGGGAATGGTTTCGTTCAGCACGCGGATATTCAGCTTGCCGGCATACGACTCGGCGATGGCGCGGGTCCGGTCCGTCGAATCATGGTCCACGACGATTACTTCGTACGGTTCGTCCGTATCCTGGTTCACGAGAGCATCCAGGCAGATCCCGATTCGCTCTTCCTCGTTGTAGGCGGGGATCACGACGGAAATCATGCGGATGGGGGAATCAGTCTTCGTAGCTGGCGCCGATGCCGTCCTTGAGCACGTAGGTGTCGAGGTTTTCTTTCCCGAGGAGCTTGATGAGCTCGGGGATCGCTTCGTCGAACTTCATCTGCTTCTGCTTTCCCGCCTTCATATCCCGCAGGATGATCGTGTGTTCCTTCACCTCCATTTTGCCGAGCAGCAGCGTGTAACGCGCCTCGAACTTGTCGGCCAGCTTCATCTGGCTCTTGAGGCTCGCCTCTCCCAGTGCGCCGAGCGTATGGATGCCCAGGTCGCGGAGTTTCGTGACCAGCGTGAGACATTTCTTCTTCGCCTCGGGCCCGAGCTGGGCGACGAACACATCCACCTGGTCTTTGTCCGGCACCTTGATGCCCGCCTCCTTCATGTGCCAGATCACACGCTCCATGCCCACGGCGTACCCCACTCCCGGCGTCGGCTTGCCGCCGAAGAGTTCGATGAGCCCGTCGTACCGACCGCCGCCGCCGACCGCGTTCTGGGCTCCCGTGGAACTGTCCCAGAATTCGAAGACCGTCTGGCAGTAATAGTCGAGCCCGCGCACGAGGCCTTCGTTGCCTACCCATTTGATGCCCAGTTCATCGAGGTACTCCAGCATCGTCTCATGATATTTCTTGCTGTCATCATCGACGAACTGGCTGAACTTGGGGGCGTTCTTTACGAGGATCTGCGTGTCTTCCTCCTTGCTGTCGAGGAGCCTGAGGGGATTGGTCACGAGGCGCCGCGCGTCCTCGGGGGGCAAGTTGCGCTCTTTTCCGATGAAGTAATCCTTCAGCGCCTCCACATAGGCCTTCCGGTTGTCGGCGGTGCCGATGTTGTTGATCTGCAGCGTGAGGCGGTCGAGGATCTTGAGGTCCTTGAAGATGTTGCAGAGGACGTGAATGAGCTGCGCGTCGATGCTGGGGTCGCGGAGGCCGATCACCTCCATGTCGAACTGGTGGAACTGCCGGAAGCGGCCTTTTTGAGGGCGGTCGTAGCGGAAGCATTGTCCGATGGCATAGAGCTCCACCGGCTGGGGCAGCTGCTGCATGCCGTGTTCGATGTAGGCCCGGCAGATGCCGGCGGTGAACTCGGGACGGAGCGCCCATTCGCGTTCCACCCCCTCGCCGGTGCGCTTTCCGACGACCGTGAAGAGTTCTTTCTCGACGATGTCGGTGTGTTCGCCGATGCCGCGCTCGAATACGCCGCGCGATTCGAACATGGGCGGATCGATCCGTTTGTACCCCGCCTGACGCGCGCGGTGACGCACGGCCTTCTTGATGTAGGTCATGTACTGGTGGTCCTGCGGGAGGACGTCGTGCGTGCCTTTCGGAGTGCGGAATTGTGGTTCTGCCATGGGAATAGCGGCGAAAGCCTGCATGCAGGCTGTTAGCGAGGGTAGCACGGCATTCTGGCTTTGGGAAGGGTGTTTTGGGGTATTTGTGCCCGATTGACCACATAAAAAGCCCCGTGGCCGTTCGGCGTGGGGGCTTGGGAATCGCAGAGTTACTTGCGGTGCTTCGTTTCCGAGATCACGGCGGCGGAGACCGCCCACATGCCGAGCGCCAGGTAGATGAGGCCGTTCATCGGGCTCGCGGTGTTCACCACGCTCATCACGTCCACGCCGAGGTCGAAGATGTAGAGGAGATAGGCCGCACCCACGGCGATGCCGAGCGCGCCTGCGGCAAGCAGGACATACTCGCGGATCTTCTTGTCGGTATCCTGCTCGATGGCAAGCAGCGTGGCGCCGATCCCGATGAGCGCATAGCGCTCAATTTCGGTGAACGACATCCGCAGGCCCTCGAAGAACGACGGCTGGACGAATGCGAAGATGCCGAACACCAGGAGGAGGCTGCCTCCGATGAGGAGCACTTCATCGATGGGGTTGGCCTTCGTGCGGGAAACGGACTTTGCCATACGGGTGTGGGGTATGAATGTGAGTGAGGGGTATTTCCCTACATCAGAGAAGTATAGCAGATTTCATCAGTTCGGGCGATCGTCAAATAGTGGATTTCCAGAAAAAGTAGTTTGTAATTGTCATTACGGTTTCTCCTTTCGGCCCCTGTCCTCCAAAACCAGTGTAATGAGAGATTTCATTTATCGTCTCATATCAGGGGATCCAGCCTTTTGCCAGCTCTCCTTCACTTTTGCACACCATTCGTCAACGATGGGGTTTCCTGTCGTGTATGAATCACTTATTTTCATCAGTGTGTCACTGCGCGTTTCCAGTCGTCCATATTCGGGGAAAAACCTGATTTTCACCCAGACTTCCTCCTGATGAAGCCACCATGGAATACGTACATGTGCGTGTAGTGGCTTGTGCGGCTGTGCCGTGCATCCGCCCCCAAACTCACGCATTTCTTTCCCCGACGCGTCGCAGGGGACCCAGTGCACAGACCCTGCTTCCGGGGCAGTGATCCTGATGATGACCGGCCCGGCCGTTGTCTCGAGTGTCATGCGCAGTTCCACTGGCGATTTTTCCGTTGATTCCCCCCGGGTGGTATCCACGGCATGTGCGATCGAGGAGCGTGCTTCATCCAGTTTCCAGGCCACGACGCCCAGACCGACACCGGCAGGTACGTGTTTTGGATGTGAAGAAGCATCGGCACAATCGTATTTTCCGAAGTGTGATATCCGTTCCATATTTATATTATAATTTTATTTTAAGAATAGTCAAAGATACGGACGGCATCCTCCGCTTTGCTAAGGATGCGGGAGCAACGGGACTCTTTTTGGCCCGGCTCCCTCCTTCGCTGCAGCTTCGGAAGGGCACGCAAGGCAGGCTTCTCGTCCTTTCTGTAAAAATCGATACACAGATCTTTTTATGGATTATTTATGGGGCGAGCTTTGGTTCAACGCTCGAACCGAGATAGCCGAGACGTTCAGACAGCTCCAGGCAGCGTTCTCGCTGCTCCAGGCGGCTGTCTGAGGGCTTCCATGATATTCGGCGTTCTCTAGATGGCCGCCCACGGCCATGGTGACCGTAGTGGGCCAAGGGTACGATGTGCGCATGTTGATTGTTGTCGCGCAGGCGGAACTGGATGCAGTGTTACCGCTGGTGTCGGCCTTGGAGGAATTTCAGGAATCACAGCCCCACGTGAAGGAATCATATCTCGAGACGATGCAGGGGAAGCGTAACGTGGTCCTACTCGCTTCACATGAAGGTAATCCTGCGGGATTCCTCATCGCATACGATCGCTTTGGCGATGATTCCCTGTACTGCTGGCGGACAGGCGTATTGCCCGCATTCCGCCGCCAGGGTGTTTTACGGACAATGATGGGCGCACTGGAGCAGTGGGCTCGCAAGGAAGGATTCCGGTCCCTTAAACTCGTAACGCGCAACAGCCGGCGCGAGATGTTGGCGTTCCTCGTGCGTGATGGATTCCGTTTTACCGAGATCATTCCTAAAGAGACGGTCGAGGATTTCCGGATCCGGGCCGAGAAACCGCTCTAAGAGTCGTCTCAGGCAAGACGCATGCCGATGCCCGCGGCTATGGCCTTTTCATAGACTCGGGCGCCCGTGGCGATATCCTCGACCGCCATGCCCATGGGATTCACGTAGATTTTCTCCGTAGCTCTCTCCCGGCCAGGCTTGCCGTCGACTATTTCACCGAGCGTTGCGTAGATTTGCTCCCTGCTGAAGCGCCCTTGCTGCACGAGGCGATGCAACAGTTTTTCCTCACGGCATGCCTGCTCGAAATCGTCCACGATGACTTTATCGGCCGACAGCATGACCTCCGGGCGCGCGTCATCGAGGCTGAGCCCGACGAAGAGCCATCCGTCTTCGTTTCGCATCCATCCGGATTCGATGTATTCCTTCGAGCCTGTTGTCGCGGGGATGATGATGTTCGATTGCTCCACGCACGGCTTTGGATGCCGTAGATGCCAGACTCGCGACGCTCAAGATGCCCGCGATGAGCTGCAGGTGATTATCCAAAGGCTTCACAACGAGAGCAGCGACTGGGTGGATCATGTGATCCAGTCCTTCGAACTGGCGAAATTGGCTTCGGAGGCTATCCGGTACGGATCCCCGGAAGCAAGAGAGGCGATTCTGAAAGCGCTGGGTTCGAACTACGTTGTGAAGGACAAAAAGCTCATGTGGAAGCTACCTTCTCCCTTTCGCGAGAAGGTGCTTGTGCAGGATTGCACTGAATGGGGCGAGCGACGGGACTCGAACCCGCGACCCTCAGGACCACAACCTGATGCTCTAACCAGCTGAGCTACGCTCGCCATAGTGGGATGAAAACGAAGGAGCAGTGTAGGCGAGCAGATTCTTTTCTGGCGCTCCGCTTCGCGGAGCTGGGCCAGCTGAGCTACGCTCGCCATGAAACAAGGCCGGACTATGGTACGGGTTCTTTCTTTCGATCGCCAGTGATGCCAGTTACCTTATTTCGTCCCAGACGGCCCATTTTGGGGCTTTTGATCACCGACACCCTCCGCTTTGATCTCGAACACCACGGCATCGTCACTCTTTTGCACGGGCGCGACGGGGGATTCGGCGGGAGGGATATCCTGCGGGATGGGGGCGGGTTTCGGTGCCTGAACCGGTGCAGGCTCGGGAACCGGCGTGGGTGTCGCAGTGGGTGCGGGAGCCGGAGTACCGGGTGCGGCAGGTGTCGGGTCGGGCGTGACGGGTGCGGACTTCGACTCCTGGACCATAGGAGCGGGAGATTCTGTCGCCTTCTTTTCCTGAGTCGTGACCGGAGCAGGAGCGGTGGGAGCCGGTGCCGGCGCGGGTGATGCAGCATTCTGCTTTTCGGCTTCGGCGCGCTTCTTCAGATTTTCGCGGTAGCGCTGGCGCTTGCGGCGCTTGCGTTCGCGTTCGGCCTCTTCGCGCTTCAGCT